>JAIMAE010000138.1 GCA_023512105.1 Bacillota bacterium
GGGTTCCGGGCAGACGGTGTTTGTCGAACCCCTGGAAGTGGTCACCCGGCAAAACCGGCTGACCTATCTCGGCCGCCAGGAAGCCGAAGAGGTGGAGCGCATCTTGGACCAGCTGTCGGCGGCGGTCGGTCGGTTGCGGGCCGAGTTGGTGCAGTTGGAGCGGGCCTTGGCCCAAATGGACGGCTGGCTGGCGATCGTGCGGCTGGGGTCGGAGATGCAGGGCCACCTGATCGACTTCGAGGGGTCGGAGCTTTGGCTGAAGGATGCGCGTCATCCTTTGCTGGAGCGGCCGGTGCCGATCACGGTGCGACTGACCGCCCAGAAGCGCTGTCTCATCATCACCGGGCCGAACACCGGGGGCAAGACGGTGGCGCTCAAGACCACCGGGCTTCTGGTGGCGATGGCGCGCAGCGGCCTGATGGTACCGGCCCGGGAAGACAGCGTCATCCCGCCGGTGCGGACGGTGTGGGCGGACATCGGCGACGAGCAGAGCCTGGAGCAGAACCTCTCCACCTTCTCCAGCCACCTGCGCCGGCTCATCCCCCTAAGCCGCCACGCCGGACCCGAGAGCCTGTGCCTGATCGACGAGATCGGCGCCGGCACCGACCCCGAGGAGGGACAGGCGCTGGCCGAGGCCCTGATCGAACGGTTAGTGGAGCGCCGGGCCTGGACGGTGGTCACCACCCACTTCGGCCGCTTGAAACTCTTGGCCTACAGCCACCCGGGGATCGAGAACGGAAGGGTGACGTTTGACCGCGAGACCCTCACCCCCACCTATCACCTGGTGATCGGCCAACCCGGAGGGTCGGAGGCCTTTCAGATCGCCGCCCGCCTGGGGTTGGAGCCCGAATTGGTCGAGCGGGCGCGGTCGTTGCTCCACCCCCAGCAGCTGGCCTTTGAGGAGGCTTTGGCGGAAATCGCGACCGTGCAGGGCCGACTGTTGGAGCAGGAGGCGGAACTTTCGGCAATCCGCCAGGAGCTCGAGGCCGAACGGGAACGCCTGGAGGGGGAGCGTCGGGAGTTTGAGGCCTGGCGGGAGCGGGCTCGGGAGCGGGCGCAGAGCGGCTGGCGGCGGGAGTTTGAGCGCTACCGCCAGGAGTTTGAGGCCCTGCTGCAGGCGGTGCGGGAAAGCGAGGGGAAGGAGCGGGCCCGGGCCCTGGAGGCCTTGCGGGCGCTCTATCGGCGAGGCCAGGCGGGGCCCAGCGAATGGCCGCAAGAGGGGGAGCGTCCCGAGCGGCGGGCGGTGGCTCCGGCGGTGGGAGATTGGGTCAAGGCCCCCGGCTTGACCACCCCCGGACAGGTGGTGGCGCTCTCCGGTCGCACCGCCACCGTCGAGTTGGGGGGGATTCGGCTGAAGCTGGCGGTCGACGAGCTGGCCCCGGCCACCGCGCCCAAGCCGCTCCGCCGAGAGGGGACCTCTCCGGGGCTGGCCCGGCGGCAGCTGATGGAGGCCGAGCGCGACCTGCGCGGGATGACCGTGGAGGAGGCGTTGGAGGCCGTCGACAAGTACCTGGACGACGCCGTGCTGGCCGGCCTTTCGGTGGTGCGGGTGATCCACGGCAAGGGCACCGGCGCCTTGCGCCGGGCCATCGCCGAAGCCTTGTCGCGGGACCCCCGGGTGGCGCGCTGGCGGCTGGGCGGGGTGGGCGAGGGCGGTGACGGGGTCACGGTGGTCTACTTAGAGGAACCGGCCGAGGGCGGGCGCTGAGGCCGGGTCGAGGAAGGTCGACGGGCGATGTCGCCCCCAGGCGAACGACGGCGTCCACCCGGCCACCGCCCTGGGGGCGGGCTTTGGCCCGAGGGTGCCTTTCGCCACCCTGCGGCCTATGGTATACTCACGCCAACATAGTGTTCGGGAGGATACGGGTGCAAGACATCGGCAAAATCGTGGACTGGCTGGCCGATGGAACCGAGGAGATCGTCAGCCGGGAACTCTTGGCGCAAAAGCTCGAACGGTCGGAGCGCGAGGGGCGCCCCTTAGTGGTCAAGCTGGGCGTCGATCCGACGGCGCCCGACCTGCACTTTGGCCACACCGTGGTCATCGAGAAGCTGCGCCAGTTCCAGGAGCTGGGGCACCAGGTGGTGTTTCTGATTGGGGACATGACCGGACGGATCGGCGATCCCACCGACCGGACGGCCACCCGGCGCCAGTTGAGCGAGGAAGAGGTGCGGGCCAACGCGGCCACCTACATCGAACAGGCGAGCAAGATCTTGGATCCCAATCGGCTGGTGTTGCGGTACAACAGCGAGTGGCTGGGATCGCTCGACTTCGTCTCGGTGATCCGGCTCTTGAGTCAGATGACCTTGGCCCGGATCCTGGAGCGGGACGACTTTCACAACCGGTTTGTCAACCACGTCCCGATTCACCTGCACGAGCTGATGTATCCGCTGATGCAGGGCTACGATTCGGTGGCGCTCAGGGCCGACGTGGAGCTGGGCGGCACCGACCAAAAGTTCAACATCATGACCGCTCGGCAGATTCAAGAGGGGTTTGGCCAAGAACCGGAGGTCGGGATCTTCACCCCGATTTTGGAGGGGACCGACGGCGTGCGCCGGATGGGCAAGAGCCTGGGCAATTACGTGGGGGTGAGCGAGCCGCCCGAGGAGATGTACGGGAAGGTGATGTCGATTCCCGACCACCTGATCGTCCGCTGGGGCCAGCTCCTCCTGGGGTGGAAGTCCCAGGCGGTGCAGGCGCGGCTTGCGGCCGGGGCCAACCCGCGCGATCTCAAGGCGGAGTTGGCCGAGGGGTTGGTGCGCCGGTTTTGGGACGAGGAGGCGGCCCGCCGGGCGGCGGAGCACTTCGACCGGGTGTTTCGGCAACGCGAGGTCCCCGAGGATGCGCCGGTGCTGCCGGTGCCGGCGGGGGGCGGACCGCTGGCGGCGCTCGACTTGGTGGCGGCCTTGCCCGACGTTCCGTCGCGCAGCGAGGCGCGTCGGCTGCTGCAGCAAGGCGGGATCCGGTTTAACGGGGAGCGCTTGTCGGTCAACGACCAAGTGGTGGTCACCGCCGATTCCTGGATCAAGGTGGGCAAACGGCGGTTTTACCGGTTTGCCGCCGCAGAGGAGGGGATGACCGATGATCGCGGCCGATGAAGAAAAGTTGGGTTGGAAAGAGGTCGAGTCGGGACGGCTGGAGGCCGCCGAGGCCCATTTCCGCCGCGCCTTGGAGCTCGACCCGGAGCGGGCCGACGCCTTGAACGGGCTGGGCGTGGTCTACCTGTCCTGGGGCGAGTACGCCCAGGCCGAGGAGCTGTTCGCGATGGCGGTTCGGCAGGCTCGAGAACGGTTGCCCCAGCGCCGCCGGGTCGGCCGCCAGGACGCCGAGGCCCTGGTCCCCTACTGGCGAGGGCTGTACCAGCTGGCGGTTACCTTTGCCCGCCAAGGCCTGTGGGAAGAGGTGTTGCCGCCCTTAGACACCCTGCTCGGCTGGGGGCCTTCGCCCTACACCGCCGACGCCTTCTTTTTGCTCGGCGAGGCCCAGCATCGGCTGGGGCATCGCAAGGCCGCGGCCCTGGCCTACGAGGAGGCCGCCCAAGAGCGCCCCTTGGCCTGGTACGCGCTCGGCTTGGTGGAACGCCAAGTCGGTTTTGAGGACGACGCCTGGGAGCATTTCGCCAAGGCGGTGCGGCGGGCTCCGGAAGCCGCCCCCCTGATCTTGTTCTATCCCAAGGTGCTGGCGCTGCCGGTCTTCCCCAGCGCCTCGGAGAGTTTTGCGGAAGCGGCCGGTTTTGTGGCCGAGCAGATCGACCTGTGGGACGAGGCCAGCCGCGAGATGCTGTTTGAGGTCTGGCAAGGCCTGGAGGGGCCGTGAGCCGGCTGGCGGTGGTCGGGGTGGGAGCCACCGGAGGCGCGCTCCTGGCCGGACTGCACGCCCTGGGCGCGACGGAACCTCTGCGCCTGATCGACCCCGACCGGGTGGAGCGCTCCAATCTGCCCCGACAACCGTGGTTTGAGGCCGCCGACATCGGGCGCCCCAAAGCCGAGGTGATGGCCGAACGGCTGTCCCACGGTTACCGGGGGCAGGTGGAGCCAGCGGTGGCGCGCCTGTCGGAAGAGAATTGCGACCAGCTGCTGGACGAGGTCGCCTTGGTCTTCGACGGGACCGACAACTGGCCGGTGCGGGAGGCCATCCAGGCCTGGGCCGCCCGCCATCAAAAGGCCTGGATTTACATGAGCGTGCTCGGCTTGTCGGGGATGACCGCGCTCTTTCGCCCCGGGGAAGGCCCCTGCCTATACTGCCTGTTTGGAGCCACCATCCAACAAGGCCCGCACTGTTTTGAGGCCGGGGTGCTGGGGCCGGTGGCGGCGGCGGTGGCCGGCGAGGCCTTGGATTTGTACCAGCGGTGGGGCAGCGGGGCCCTGGAGGGCTTTGAACTGCGCCTGATCGATGGCGCGGGCGGCCGCACCGAGGTGATTCGCGGCAGAGACAGGGGGTGCACCCATTTTGTCTCTCTCCGATGAGCTGATCGACCAATATTCCCGGCAGATCCTGTTGCCGGAGGTCGACTACCAGGGGCAGGAGCGACTGCTGCAGGCCCAGGTCGAGGTGGCCGGCCCCGAGCCTTGGCGCAGCTGGCTGGCGCGGTATCTGCGGGCGGCGGGGGTGGCGGTGCGCGAGTTGACGGGGCCAACCGACCAACTGACGGTCGAGGGCGGAGGGCGCCGTTGGCAGCGCGCGCTGACGCCAGGGCCAGCGGCGCTGACCGCGCTCGGTTACCTGGGAGCGGCGGTGCTGTTGGACTTGGCGCAAGGTGAAGGAGCGCAAGGGTGAGCCAAAGTTACGACGGGACTTGGTTGCGGGTGGCGCTGGTCCAGACCAACGCCACGGTGGGAGACGTGGCCCAAAACGCCGACCGCATCCGCGAGGGGATGCGGCGGGCGCGGGATCAGGGGGCCTCGGTGGTGGTCTTTCCGGAGCTGATGTTGTCCGGCTATCCGCCGGAGGACCTCCTGTTTCGGCCTCGCTTCATCGAGCGGCTACAGGAGACGGCCGAGCAACTGGCTGCCGAGAGCCAGGGGTTGATGGTGGTCTTCGGCTACCCCTACCACCGCGAGGGGCTCTACAACGGGGCGATGGTGGCGGTGGACGGGCGGCCGATCGCCACCGTGGCCAAGCAATACCTCCCCAACTACGGAGTCTTTGACGAGGCCCGCTACTTTGGCCGCGGGCAGGAGACCACGGTGCTGGACTGGGGTCCTTGGCGGGTGGGGGTGAGCATCTGCGAGGACGTCTGGTACCCCGACGGCCCCTACATCGCCCAGGCCCGGGCCGGGGCCAACCTGTTGATCAACATCTCCGCTTCTCCCTACCATCGGGGAAAGGGCGCCCTGCGCGAGCGGATGTTGGCCACCCGGGCCGACGACGCCTCCGCCCATTTGGTCTGGGTCAATTTGGTGGGAGCCCAAGACGAGCTGGTCTTCGACGGGCGCAGCGCGGTCTTCGACTCCGCCGGTCGCCTGTTGGCCCGGGCCCCTACCTTTGCCGAGGCCTTTGTGCTGGTCGACTTGCCGTACGCCTCCTTGGAGCACCGGCGCTGGGTGGACCCGCGCTGGCGGCAGGGCACCTTTCAGGTGCCGGTGACCCACCTGGCGGTGGGCACCGAGCCTCCGCGCGGCCCGACGCGGCCGATTGCGGCCGAGGTGGCCCCCGAGCCCAGCCCGGAGGAGGAGCTGTTTTTGGCCCTGGTGACAGGCGTGCGCGACTACATCGAGAAGAACGGGTTTGGCGATGTGGTGGTGGGGCTTTCCGGCGGGATCGACTCGGCCCTGACCGCCGCCATCGCCGTGGAGGCGCTTGGACCGAGTCGCGTTCACGGCGTGCTGATGCCCTCGGCCATCACCTCCGCGGAGAGCCGGGAGGACGCCCTCGAGGTCTGTCGGCGGCTTGGCATCGAGTGGCGGGAGATTCCCATCGCCCCGATTTTCTCCGCCTTTTTGGAGGCCTTGGCCCCGAGCTTCGCCGGCCGTCCCTGGGACATCGCCGAGGAGAACCTGCAGGCGCGGATTCGCGGCACCCTCTTGATGGGGTTGTCCAACAAGCTGGGGTGGCTGGTGCTGACCACCGGCAACAAGAGCGAGATGGCCACCGGATACAGCACGCTGTACGGAGACATGGCCGGCGGGTTCGCGGTCTTGAAAGACGTGCTCAAGACCGACGTGTTTCGCCTGGCCCGGTGGCTGGACGCCCATCGCGACCCGCCGCCGATTCCCGAGCGGATTTTGACCAAGCCGCCCTCCGCAGAATTGCGGCCCGGCCAGAAGGATGAAGACAGCCTGCCGCCGTATGCTATATTGGATCAAGTGTTGCAGGGATACATCGAGGAGGACCTGACGGCGGAGGCGCTGGTGGCGGCTGGCTTGCCGCGCCAGCACGTGGAGCGGGCGGTGGCGCTGGTCGACCGCAACGAGTACAAGCGGCGTCAGGCCCCGGTGGGCATCAAGGTGACGCCCCGCGCCTTTGGGCGCGACCGGCGCATGCCTATCACTCATCGCGATTCGTAGGGGGATCCAGATGTCTGGGCATTCGAAATGGGCCAACATCAAGCGCAAGAAGGCCAAGGTGGACGCCATCAAGGGCACGGTGTTCTCGCGGTTGACCAAGGAGATCATGTCGGCCGCCAAGCGCGGCGGTCCCAACCCGGACACCAACTTCCGCTTGCGGATCGCCATCGCCCGGGCCAAGGAGCACAACCTCCCCCAGGCCAACATCGAGCGGGCGATTCGGCGGGCGACCGGGCAAGAGGAGGGCGTCCACTACGAGGAGATCGTCTACGAAGGCTACGGGCCGGGCGGGGCGGCCGTCTACCTGCAGATCCTGACCGACAACCGCAATCGCACCGCCGGGGAGATCCGCCACCTGTTTGCCCGTCACGGCGGCTCGCTCGGGGAGTCGGGTTGCGTGGCCTGGATGTTTGAGCCGGTGGGGCGGCTGACGGTGGATGCCGCCGGCCACGGCGAGGAAGAGTTGCTGGAGGCGGCGGTGGCGGCGGAGGCCACCGACTTCGGGCAAGAGGACGGCGAGTTTTGGCTGCTCACCTCCCCTGACGGCATCGAGCAGGCCCGGCAGGCGCTGGAAGCGCGGGGGTTGACGATCAAGGAGGCGCAGCTGACGCGGATTCCCAAGACCACGGTGGAGGTCTCGGGCAAGGATGCGGAGAAGCTGGTGGAGCTGTTAGAGCTGCTGGAAGACCACGACGACGTCGAGGCGGTGTACACCAACGCCGAGTTGCCGGACGGGGAGGAGTGAGCCCTCCGTGCCATCGAGACCGATGCGGGTGCTGGGG
>JAIMAE010000376.1 GCA_023512105.1 Bacillota bacterium
CTGCAGGTAGAACAGCTCATCTATCCCCTGTTCATCCGGCCGGGGAGCGGCATCCAGCAGCCGATTGCCTCGATGCCGGGGATCTTCCAGTGGTCCGTCGACCGGGCCTTGGAGCATGCGGCGATCGTCCGCGAGACCGGCGTGCAAAATTTTTTGTTCTTCGGCATCCCCAGTCGCAAGGACGGGCAGGGCAGTGAGGCCTACGACCCGGAGGGAATCGTCCAACAGGCGCTTCGGGCCTTTCGACAACACTTTCCCGACGCCGTGCTGATCGCCGACCTCTGCCTGTGCGAGTACACCGACCACGGCCATTGCGGGGTGGTGGACAGCCAGGGCCGGGTGTTAAACGACCCCACGCTGGACCTCTTGGCCCGCACCGCGCTGGTTCAGGCCGAGGCGGGGGCGGACATCGTCGCCCCCTCGGACATGATGGACGGGCGGGTCGGGCGGATTCGCCAGGCCTTGGACCAAGCTGGGTATGAGGAGATCCCGGTCCTCTCTTACGCTGCCAAGTTTGCCTCGGTTTTTTACGGCCCGTTCCGGGAGGCGGCGGAGAATGCGCCCGCCTTCGGCGACCGCCGCACCTATCAGATGGACCCGGCCAACCGGCGGGAGGCGATGAAAGAGGTGCTGACCGACATCGCCGAGGGGGCGGACCTGGTGATGGTCAAGCCGGCCCTGCCCTACCTGGACATCATCCGCGAGGTGCGAAACCAGGTCTTGGTGCCGTTGGTGGCCTACCAAGTCTCCGGAGAATTTGCGATGATCAAGGGGGCGGCTTTAAACGGCTGGATCGATGAGCGGCGCGCGGTGGAAGAGACGCTGACCGCGATCCGCCGGGCAGGAGCCGACCTCATCATCACCTACTACGCACCCGAGGTGGGGCGCTGGCTCCGTCAAGGGTAAGACCACCTGGAGGCGAAGGGGAAGGCGGCCACTGGAGTTCGAGACCCGACTGGATGGCCTCTGGCGAGGAAGCCAGGCGCATTCGGAAGGAGATGGTGTCAGATGGAAACGAGCGGCAAGGGAAAGCGGCGGGTGCGCAACGAGTCGGTTTGGCTCTATGACATGTACGCCGACCAGCTTCTCACCGACGACGGCTACGTGATCATCGACTCGAGTCTCGGCGTGGTGATGCCGCC
>JAIMAE010000377.1 GCA_023512105.1 Bacillota bacterium
CAAAAAGGTTTCGATGTTGGGCGCCCAGGCGGCGGCAAAGGTGGGGAGGGCGAGCAGGAAGGTGGAGAGGACCATCAAGTTCTTGCGTCCCCAGCGGTCCGAGATCGGGCCCACCAGGAGCGAGGCCGCCGCCACCCCCAGCACCGAGAGCGCAATGGCCAGACTGACCACGGCCTCATTGGCGTGAAAGACGGAACGAAACAGCGGCAGCAGAGGCTGGGCGTCGTACAGGTTGGCAAAGACGACGAAGGCGGCGGCAAACAGGCTGGCCGCGACCCGGAAGGAGATGGCGGTGAGGGGTGCCGGAAGCTCTTGAGCCATGGTTTTGCCTCCTCTGTGGTGGTAATTCACCGACCACGGGGAGGCGCTCGGCGGGCCCTTAGGGTTGTGACGGAACGGTCTAGGTGATGATTGCTTGCATCGCTCATGTTCCCACTGTATCATGAAGCGGAATGCCCGAAAAGCTGCGCCGCCTCACCGTGCGCCGTGGAACAGGAGTCATCGTAGGTCATGGTAGAGTGGATTCCCGCCTCCTCCCTTAAGGTCGTCGTGCAACCCGAGCCGCTGGCGTTGCCAAAGTGGCTGCAGCAGGCGGTCGACGCCCACTGGCAGACGGTTGTCCGAGAACATCCCCACTTTTACCGCGGCCCGGTGTTGTCGGTGGTGGCGATGTCGCATCATGGAGCCCAGCGTCAGGTGCTGGCTCGGTTTACCGATTACGCCCACTACCTTTTCAGCCGCCACCTGCCTTTGGGGGACCGGTTTCGGGTCTGCCCCCTGTTTGCCGCCGCCTGCCCGATCACCCGCGAAGGCTACCTGGTAGTGGGACAGATGGCCGAGGCCACGGCCCGCCCGTTGCTGGTGCAGGCCATCGGCGGCACCGCGACGCCGGCCGACGTGGATGGGACCACCTTTTCGGCCACGGGCTCGGCCTTGCGCCAACTCCGCGAGGTTCTCGGGATTGACCCCGGCCGGGATCTGGCCGGTCCCGCCCAGCTGGTGGGTGCGGCCTACGAACCCGGTTACGCCCTGGCCTTGGCCGTGCGCGTCGACTTGCCGTCGGATTGGCCGACTCTGGAGGCCCGCACCGCCCGCTACTGGGCGGCCCGACAAGCCGGGCAGCCGACCCAGGAGCACT
>JAIMAE010000378.1 GCA_023512105.1 Bacillota bacterium
CGCGCCAACGATGGGCCGGCTTACGGCGCCTTGAACAAAAAGTTCCACATGACGATTTACCGGGCCGGCCCTTATCAGCGGTTAGCGGATCTGATCGCCTCTTTATGGGAGCAGGAGACATTGTTCCAAATGGTGTTCAGCTTGGTGCCCAGCCGTCGGTCTGCTTCCCAAGAGGAACATCGACAACTGTTAGCGCTGTTGTCGTCGGGGCGATACGACGAGGCCGGGGAGCTGACCAACCGCCATAAACTGGCGACCGGCGAAACGGCGGTCCGTCATTGGAAGGAATGGTTTCCTGATGCCCCCCGTTTGTCGACGAGCTAAGATGGGCGGGAACAGCCGACGCTTCCCGCCAAACTAAACTCGGCTTGGCGCTGCCACGTCGATTTACCCACCTCCATCTACGCGAAGCTTGGCAAGGACCATATGCTCTGGTGCAGGAGAGAAAGGAGCGAGCGAACCACCATGGCAGAGCGCAAGGGGTCTATTAGACTTCAACATCTAGAACGAGAGCCAGAAGAAGCCATGTTAGCCCGTACGCCCGCAGAGCGGCTCGCTCTGGCGCTGGCCATGCACACCTTCGTTCAAGGCTTGCGGGCTAGCCTACTGACAAATTCGTCCCCAATCCCCACTGCAAGCCTTCAACGCCTCTTCCAAGTGATCGCCCAACATGGATGCACCTATGCCGTCACTGGGGACATTGCGATGGCGGTATGGGGTAGCCCCCAGGTAACGATGGACGTAGACCTGTTGGTCGCGGCCAGCGATTTTCGTTCCTTGGTCGAGCAGTCCCAAGCGTGGGGTTGGTCCACGGTTTGGCGGAAATGGGCCCCCGGCGATCCGGTGGGCGATGTGGTCAGCATCCAAGCTCCAGATCTAATGGCCCAGTTGATCCAGGCTCGCCGCCGCCATGAACGCGAGGCCATCGAGCGCGCCGAGCCAATCACCTGGGGCGGGCTCCTAATCCCGGTAGTCCTACCTGAAGACCTTATCCTTCTTAAGGCGTTCGCCGACGGACCGAAAGACTGGGAGGACATTCGCTGGTTATGTGAGCACCTCGCAGACCAGCTCGACATGGCCTATTTACGGCGAGCCCTGCAGCCCATTCGCTGGCAGTCGGCGCGAAC
>JAIMAE010000139.1 GCA_023512105.1 Bacillota bacterium
GGGCTGGCATAGCCGACGTACAGGCCGGCCTTGGCGGCCGCGGCGTCAAACTGAGGGTTCTCAATCGCCTGCTTGAAGGCCGCTCGCAAGGCGGCCAGCCGATCCTGCGGGACCCCCGGCGGAGCGATGAAGGCGTGGCCGAGGTCCATGATCCCGGCGAGGCCTTCAAACGCCTTGATGGTCGCCTGGGGCAGGTGTTGCTGTTGGCCGACCTGGACGATGGTGGGGACGCCCGGCAACTTGGAGAAGGGTTGGTCACTTTCTACCATCACGGGAATGGCCTTTTTGGCTTGAACCAGGGGATTGATGTCGGAGGCGGAGACCGAAATCACGTCGCCGTCGCCGCGCAGGAAGCCCGCCTTTTCGGCGGTGCTGCCGCTGTACGCCGCGATCATTTTATAGGGGATGCCAAAGCCGTTGAGGATGATCAACGAGGCGTTGTAGTCGCCGGAGCCTTGGCCGGTGCCCAGCGCTCGCACCGGCGTCTTGGCCTTGAGAAGGTCCTGAATCGAGTGGTAAGGGGAGGCGGCGCGCAAGGATAAGACGTGGGGGTCATTGTCCGGACGGCCGATCCAGTCGAACCGGGAGACGTCGAAAGCCATGCCCTTGTAGTGCGCGATCTGGTCAAAAACGTCTCCGCCGGCGTTGGTGTCGCCGATGGTCAGGCCGTTGGCGGGACTGGTGTAGATTTCATTGGTGCCCACGATGCCGCCGCCGCCGGGCTTGTTGACGATGCGGACCGCGGCCAGGCCGAGGTATTGCTGCAGGTAGGGACTGAGCAGGCGGGCCCATCGGTCGTACCCCCCGCCGGCGCCGTAGGGCACGACGATGGTGAGGGTTTTTCCCTTGTAAAAGCTCACGCCAGAGCTGGGTGCGGCGGTTTGGCTGGCCGCTGCTGGTGCCGACGAGGGCGCGGGCTTGGGGGAGGCCGACGAGCCGCACGCGGCCAGGGTGGCCGCCGTGCCAAGCAGGGCAAGCGAAAGCCCAACAGACCGAGAAGCGTGCATAGGACGTGACTCCTTTCTGGTCTTTAAAATCTATTGTCCATGGAGTCGGATAACCATAACTTGACGCATTAATGGGTTCGAAGTTCCATTCTGATTATAGTGTAAGTCTTACACCTCAGTAAAACTTCGCCTTCTTATCGAGTTTCACTTTGCCGCAAGACTGGCGGCATGGCTTCGGTGGATCGTGGGGGAACCCAGTCGCCCACCTGCCGTGGACCTCGCGGCTTCTCCTGCGGGCTCCCAAGGGGCGAGCCGACCGGGGTGGCGGAGGTCACCGCAGGCCCGGGGCTTAGCCCCGGGGCCCTCCCCGTCCCTCGAATCGCGGTCGGAGATGGCTTATGATTAGAACAGGAGCCTTCGGCGGATTGGGCGAGGAAAGCGGGGGGTCAAAAGGTGGACATCCGCCACCTGGAAGTCGACCGGATCGCCTTGAGCCAGCAGCTGCCGGATTGGCGGACTTGGGCGCGGGCGGCCGCGGTGGTGCTCCACCTGGCACCTCTCCAAGAGGCCGACTGGCGCGTGCTCCTGATCTGGCGCCCCGGGGGGATGAAGGAGCACGGAGGTCAAGTGGCCTGCCCAGGCGGCGGCTTTGACCCCAGACGGGACGGCGATCTGTGGCAAACTGCGGTGCGGGAAAGCGGGGAGGAAGTGGGGCTCAAGCCCCGCGACGAGCAGCGCTTGGGCTATCTCGACCCCATTTACGTGGCGGCCAGCGGGTACACCGTGCTGCCCTGCGTGGTCGCCTGGCCAAGGCTTCCCACCGTGCAGGCGGCCCCTCGCGAGGTGGAGGACTGGCGGTGGGTGTCTCTCGAGGAACTCAAACGGGTGGAGGGTCGGGTGTGGCGCCGGGGGGAGTGGGTCCCGGATTATCCCCTGGCCTGGCGGCGGGTGTGGGGAGCCACGGCGCGGATGCTCTATCTGTTGATGCAGGCGATCGAGCAGGCTTGAGGGGGCAGAGGGCGACTTCGATGCAGATCGTGGCCTTGGTGGGGCCAAGCGGAACCGGCAAGAGCCATCGCGCCTCCATGGTAGCAGACCATCACAAGGCCGATGCCATCATCGACGACGGGCTGCTGATCGTCGACGGCCGGATCGTGGCCGGCCGGTCGGCCAAGCGGGAGCAGACCCGCATGGCGGCCGTCAAACGGGCGATTTTTCACGCCCCCGATCACGCTCGGGAGGTGCGCGAGGCGTTGCGGGGCAGCCCGATCGGAACCCTGTTGGTGTTGGGGACCTCGCGCAACATGGTGCGACACATCCTCCACGCCCTGGAGCTCGACGGGGAGCCGGTCACCTGGGTCGACATCAACTCCGTGGCGACCCCCGAGGAGATCGAGACCGCGTTGCGCGTCCGAGCGGTGGAAGGAAAGCACGTCATCCCCGCTCCCACGTTTGAGGTGCAGAAATCCTTCTCGGGGTACCTGGTGGCGCCGTTGCGGTTCATGTTTCCGGGGCGAGCCCGCCCGATGGTGGTGGAAAAGTCGATCGTTCGCCCGACCTTCTCCAGCTTTGGCCGCTTGTACATCGCCGAGCCGGTGGTGCGCGCGATCGCGGCCTACGTGGCGCGCCATGCCCCGGGCGTGGCCAAGGTGCTGAAGGTGGCGGTGACCACCGGCCAAGATGGCGTGGCGGTGGACCTGGAAGTGGCGGTGGCGCATCCCCGGGGGATTTTTGCCGTCCTGGCGGAGGTGCAACGCGGGGTCAGGCAGGCGATTGAATCCAGCACCGCGCTGAACGTCCTGGGGGTGCATGTGGCGGCGCGGCGCTGGGTGCGGTGGCCGCGGGGCGGGGGCGAGATGCTAGGCAAGCGAGATGACCGTTGGAAAGGACGGTAGGGGAGGCGGATGGCCCAGCGAATTTTGGTGGTGGACGATGAGGCGGCGATCGTCGAGTTGGTCGAATACAACCTGGCCCGGGAAGGCTTTGAGGTCCTAACCGAAGCGGACGGCAAGGCGGCGGTGGAACGGGCCCGAGCGGAGAAACCCGACCTGATCATCCTCGACGTGATGTTGCCGGGGATGTCGGGGATGGACGTCTGCCGGGAGTTGCGCAAGAGCACCGACGTGCCGATCATCCTGCTGACCGCGCGCAAGGATGAAGTCGATCGCGTGCTGGGGTTGGAGCTTGGCGCCGATGACTACGTCACTAAACCGTTTTCGCCCCGCGAGCTGGTGGCCCGGGTCAAGGCCATCTTGCGGCGCAGCCAGCGAGGTGGGGGGGAGGGCGAGGGCATCGCCAGCCATCATGGGCTGGTGGTCGACGAGGAGCGGCGGGAAGTGACGCTGGATGGGCGCCCGTTGGAGTTGACCTTCACCGAGTTTGAGCTTTTGGCCACCCTGGCCAAAAACCCCGGTCGCGCTTTTTCGCGCGACGAGCTGCTCTCCCGGATTTGGGGAGAGGACTTCTACGGCGATGCCCGAACGGTCGACGTCCACATCCGCCACCTCCGGGAGAAGTTAGAAGAAGATCCGGCGGCCCCCCGCTTCATTGAGACCGTGCGCGGGGTGGGTTACCGCTTTCGCAGTTCGTCATGAGTCGACTCCGCACCTTGTGGCAGGAGGCGTATCCCCTGCTGGGGATGTTGGGGTTGGCCACCGCGGCCGTCCTGGTGGTCTCCGCCCGCCACGGGCCGTGGGAGGCGGGTGTGCTGTTGTTCTTGGCCTGGTCGTGGGCGGCAAGCTACCTCCGCCGCCAGCATCAACGGCAGACCTTCTTGCGGGAGTCGGTGGTCCAGTTGCAGGAGACGGTGGACCGATGGGCGTCGGGCGATTTGGAGGCGCGCGTCTACCTCGACCAGGAGGACCCCTTGGATCCGCTGGCCCACGGGATGAACCGGGTGGCCGAGGTCCTGAAGGAACGGACCGAGGACCTACGAGAAGACAAAAAGCGGCTGGAGACGATCTTGAGCAGTATGGCCAACGGGATCATCATCTTCAGCCACGGGTTGACGATCAGCCTGATCAACCAAGCCGCGGTGAACCTGTTTGGGATCGAGGAGCCGGAACCGGTGGGTCGCCATCTGCTCGAAGTGATCCGGGACGTGGCCATCGAGGACGCGCTCTTGCGCGTCACCCGCGACGCCCAGACGGTGACCTTGGACTGGAGCCCGGCCGAAGACGAGTCGCGGGTGGTGGAGTGCACGATCGCGCCGCTCTACGAGCCGGTGGGAGGGCTGGGGGCGGTGTTGGTGGGCCGGGACGTCTCCGCTGAGCGCCAAGTCAACCGGCTGCGGCAAGATTTCGTGGCCAACGTCAGCCACGAGTTGCAGACCCCGCTGACGGTCATCAAAGGGTTTACCGAGACGCTGTTGGAAGACAGCCCCGACCCCGCGCGGGCGCGCCATTTTCTGACCTTGATCAACGAGGAGGCCAATCGCATGAGCCGGTTGGTCGACGACCTGTTGGCGCTCTCGCGCCTGGAACACCACAGTCTACCCGCGACCATGGAGGCGGTGGCCCTGCCCATCCTGCTCGACGGGATTCTGGCCAAGTTAGATCCCCGGGCCAAGAACCAGGGTTTGACGCTGATCAACGCCGTGCCCCGCCACCTTCCCCTCGTCTCCGGAGATCCCGACCTGTTGTCCGAGGTCTTTATCAACCTAGTCACCAATGCCATCCAGTACACGCCCCAAGGAGGGACCATCACCGTCAGCGCCTTGGTGGATCCGGCCCGCCACCTGGTCGGGGTGTCGGTTGAGGACACCGGGATCGGAATCCCGCAGGCGGAGATCCCGCGCATTTTTGAGCGGTTTTATCGGGTGGACCGGGCGCGCTCGCGCGCCTCCGGCGGGACCGGATTGGGGTTGGCCATCGTCAAACATATCATCGAGCTGCACCACGGCCACATCCAGGTCCGCAGCACCGTCGGACGGGGCACGGAATTTCTGGTCTTTCTCCCCGAATACGTTGGCAAAGGGGACGAGACACCGGGCAAAGAGGCGGAGCAGGTCTCGCCCCGGGGAGGCGCGACGTGATCTGGCTGCGCAAGACCTTGGGCCTGTGGCTAATTCTGTTGACGGCGGCCTGGGCGGCCTCTTCCGGCAGTCGCCATCTGCTGATGATGGGGGCGACCTCGGTGCTGCCTTACCTCAAGGCCTCGGTCGGCCGCTGGACGGCCGGCCACCCGGAGTTGACGGTGGCGGTAAGCGGCGGCGGATCCTGGGCCGGCCTTTCGGCGTTGCAACACGGCCATGCCGATATCGCGGTGTCGGACTTGCCGGAGGATGCCTGGCCGGTCCCCCCGACCTGGGCCCGGATCCCGCTGGGCCGGTTGCCGGTCTTGTTGGTGGTCCACCCGGGGACCGGAGTGGCCAACCTCTCACGACACGCCTTGCAGGCGCTCTTCTCCGGCAAGGTGCGTTCCTGGGCGGAACTTGGGGGCAAGTCCATTCCGGTGACGGTGGTGGTGCGGCCCCAGGGGTCGGGGGCGCGGGCGGTGGTGGAACGGTATCTGGGTCGCCCGCAACTGGGCCCTAACGTCATCACCCAACTCTCCAACGGGGCGGTGCTGGCGGCGGTGGCGGAAACCCCGGGGGCCATCGGCTACGTGGAAGGCCTGCGCCTCATCCCCGGGGTGACGCCGGTCGGGATCGACGGCCGTGGATTTTCCCCCATGCAGGCGTCGCAATGGCCGTTGTGGGCGGAATCGCGGCTGTACGTGCCGCGCCGCCGGCTGGAGGATCCGGCGGTCTTGGCCTTGGTCACTTGGTTGGCCCAAGACCCGGAGCGCACGCGCTACGGACTCTTCCCGCCGTCAGCCGCCGACCCGGCCCTGTTTGCTCACGCCGGCTGAAGACCCGCAAGACCGTGGAAGGGGAGAGCTCCATGCGTTCGACCCATTCGTACAACCTCGCCGTGGAGCGGGTGCAAACGGTGCTGTTTTGGACCGGAGCGCTGGCCTTGTGCGGTGCCTTGGTGGCCATCTTAAGCTACCTGACGGTTGGCGCGGTCGGGTTTTTGGGCCATCACGACCTGTTCGGCGTGCTGTTCAACGCGCGCTGGGCGCCGACCGACGGACAGTACGGCATGGGGTTGTTTTTCCTGGGATCGGCGGTGGTGGCCGGGCTGGCTCTGCTGTTGGTGGTGCCGCTGGGGTTGGGCTTGGCCGTGTGGGGTCAGGCCAACCTGCAACCGCGCGGCCGAGAACGCCTGGGCGTCTACCTCACCGCGCTCTCGGCCGTCCCGTCGGTGGTGTGGGGGTGGTGGGGCTTGACCGCGGTGGTCCCCTTGTTGCGGACGCTGACCGGGGGTCCAGGATACAGCCTGATGGCCGGGGGGGTGGTGGTGGGGGTGATGCTCTTTCCGACCTTTGCCCAGTTGACCTTGCAGGCGCTCTGTGAGGTTCCGGAAAGCTGGGTGGAGGGCTCCTGGGCGCTCGGCGCCAGCTCGGATCAGACGCTGCTCGGGATCATCCTGCCGGCGGCTGCGGAGGGGATTCGCCGAGCGTTGTGGATTGCCCTGGCCAGAGCCTTGGGGGAGACCATCGCGGTGCAGATGGTGGTGGGAGGGTACGCCGGGCGCTTCTGGGGGGTGATGGCCCCCGGGGCCACCGTGACCTCTCAGCTCTTGACCGACCTTCCCCTGCTGCCTCCGGGCACGGTCGGACACGGTGCCCTCGACCTGATGGCCATTCTCTTGGTGGTGGTGATGGGGCTGTTGACCCGATGGGCGGGTCGCCGCCCAGGCTGGCGATGAGGCGGGGGGAGCGCCTCGGGCGCCTGGCCCAGTTCCTAGGCTGGATCGGGTTGGGATTGGTCAGCTGGGTGGTGGTAGACCTGGTCTGGCAAGGCCTGGGCCATTTGAGCTGGCACTTCCTTTCTGCGCCTCCCCGCGAGGCCGCGGCCGGGGGCGGCATCGGCCCGGAGCTCTTGAACAGCTTGGCCATGGTGGGACTGGCGGAGGTTATCAGCTGGCCGCTGGCCTGGGCCGCGGCGATTTGGCGAGTCGAATACGCGGTGGTAGGATGGCAGCGACAGGCCTTCGACACCGTGACCCTGGCCTTCCAGTCGCTTCCCGGCATCGTGCTGGCCTTGGTGTTGTTCTCCGCCTTGGTGGTGGC
>JAIMAE010000379.1 GCA_023512105.1 Bacillota bacterium
TAAAGCCCTATATCTAATCCATGAGAGACCGGCGCTCCGAGCAGGCTGCGGATGAAGTCAAGATACCCAAGCTGTTGTTGCAAGAGCTCTTGCAAAAAGCGCCCTCGCTCCTGCCAGAACTCCACCCGTTTTTTCAGCCGCGCCTTCTCCTCCGGGCTTAAGGTAAGACAGGCATCTTGCCACTGGTCGAGGGTGTGCAGGTGGTCCAGCTCTTCTTGCAGCAGCGCCAGGAGTCGATTGGGGTTGCGCTCCACCGTGGCTTGGATCTTCGCCTCGGTGATCCGAATCAACCGTTCCACGGCGTGGCTTACCGTGTCGTAGACCTCGCCCATCTTGTCCCCCTCACATCCAGACATCGAGCAAAAGCCCTCGGATGGCATCGAATCGTTCCATCAGCGCCATCGCCGGCGAACCCTGCAACAAAAGCTGGCGTAACGCCTCTAACTCCTGGTCGACTCCGGCTACGGCCACCATCACCTGAAACCGCCCCCGCGGGGACCGATACGTCTCGCGCAAAGAACGCCGGCGCTTGAGCCCCTCCCGCAGCAACTGGCGGACTGCCATCCGGTACTGCTCAAACCGGTCCAGCACCGGGTTTTCTAAGAGCGCCGCTTCCGCCGAGGCCAGCGCCTTCCAGTCGGGCTCCGGCGGGGCGCCCACAACAAGACGCCTTTCCGCCTTACGACCCAACGGCGTATTCTCGGAGGGTGCTTGGGCACCAATCCCTAAAATTTGCGTGATAACCACCCAGGTTCAGTGTAACGAGGAGGGCAGGGGGAAGGCGAATCTATGGGAGGAATTGTGACAAAGAAGAAGTCATCCAAGGGGTTCCTCGGATGACTGCCTGCAGGAGCTTAGCCGGTCTGGGTGTTGTTGGAGAGTCGCCAGTATTGTTGGACTTGCACGATGTAAGAGTCGATGGTTTGACTTAAGGCGATGACCTCTGGGTCGAGATGTCCCTTCCGTTCAGCCAACTGCAGCAGTTCTTGTTTGAGGTGACGGATCGCATCCAAGGCCTTGAGATACTGCGAATGGGTAATTCGGCGGGCGGTAGACATGGAATTTCCTCCCTCCCCGTATGGCGGATTCTACCATACCGGGAACTGGAAATTCAATGCAG
>JAIMAE010000380.1 GCA_023512105.1 Bacillota bacterium
TACTGGTTGGCCAGCTCGGTGCCTCTGGTGACGTTGGGCATCTTGGTGGTGCTCGACCGCTGGGGGCTTTCCGGCGTGATGGGCCGAAACCTCTCCGACCTTTTGACGGTGGGGATTGCCGCGGTGTTGGTTTTAGCCTACACCCTGTTCATCGTTCGAGTCATGTATCCACGCTACCTGGAGATGGGGGCGCTCTTAAAAGCCGTGGAAGCCCAGAAGGATCGGATGAAGCTGTTGCAGGAAGGGATGACCGCCATCGCCTCCAACCGCGACGTGGAGTCGATTTTGTTGCGGGTGGTGGAGTTGAGCCGCGAGATTACCGGCGCGGCCTACGGGGCACTGGCGGTTCTAAACCCCGACGAGAGCATCGCCCGCTTTGTCACCTCGGGGCTCAAGGCCGACCAGATCCAGAAGATCGGCTCGCTGCCGCGGGGCCGGGGCCTGTTGGGTGAAGTGATTCGCACCAAGAAGCCTCTTAGGGTGGATGACATCACCCAGCATCCGGCCTCGGTGGGCTGGCCACCCCACCATCCGGAGATGCACTCCTTCTTAGGCGTGCCGATGCTGTTTCAGAACGAAGTGGTGGGCCACCTGTATCTGACTAACAAGGAAGGCGGACCGTTCACCGAGGCCGACGAGGAGCTGGTCAACATGCTGGCCACCCAGGCGGCCGTGCTCATCTCCAACGCCCGTCTAAACCGGGAGTTGGAGGCGTTGGCGGTGGTGCAGGAGCGCCAGCGCATCGGAATGGACCTTCACGATGGCACCATCCAGGCCATCTACGCGGTGATGCTGGGGATCGACGGCCTGCTGGACAAAATTCCCGAGGAGCTCTCCGACATCCGCGACCAGCTGGATGCCTTCGGCGACCGCCTAAGCCGGATCACCCAGGATATCCGCCACTACATCTTTGACTTGAAGCCCGACCACCTCGATTTGCGGCAGGGGATCGGGGAGATTGCGGCCGAGTTGGCGATGACCCACCAGATCCGGATCCACACCACCGACCTCGATTACCGGGAGCTCAGCCGCCGGCAGGTGGAGAGCCTGTTGGCCTGGGTGCGGGAGGCCTTGACCAACGTCAATCGCCATGCCCACGCCACCCAGGTGGAGGTGAC
>JAIMAE010000381.1 GCA_023512105.1 Bacillota bacterium
AGGAGGGCATCCCAGGAGCCCATCTCCTCCCGATGGGCCGCGTCCAGTTGGTCGCGCAGCGCTTGCCACCGCTCCGGACCGAGGCGGGCGGCGATGTCGGCCCACTTGTGGGCCGCCGGGTGCTCGAGGGCGTCCGCCACCAGATGGCCCAGCTGCTCCTCGCCTTCGGTCCAGGCGATCAGCTGGGCTCGGATTTCCGCTCGTAGCGGCGGCCAATGGGACAGCTGGCGCTCCAACAGCCGGATGGCCGCCCGCTGGCGCCCGTGGGCGGCCCAGTAGCGGGCTTGGCGCAGGCAACCGGGGTCGGCCCATCGGTAAAGCCGGTAGAGGGCCAAGACTTCCCGGGAGAGGCCGCCGGTCGGAGGGGCGAATGCCGCTTCGGCTGCGGCCAGCATGGCGGCGGCGCGAGGGAGTGCCAACGCCGGGTCAGAGAGCGCCGCCTGGGCCAGCCACCCCAAGAGCAGTGGACGCATGGGCGCCAAGGCGGGAGCCAGCCGGGGCCATAGCGGCTCGAGGGGAATCTCCGGGCTGTGCCAGGCGATGGCCAGCCAGTCGGCGGCGTCTTGGCCCATCCGCCCGGCGGCGGCTTCCAAAGTCTTCCACAGCGCCTTTTGCCAGGTTGCATCGGCCCAGTAGCCGGGATGGACCAGGCTGGCCCACTGGCGAAGCCAGCGATAGCCGTCGGGCGGGGGCTGGGTCGACCAGGGCGGCGCCAGCGGCGACCCTTGCGGGGGCTTCAGCCAAGGCGGGGCCGATTCCGGAATCCGCTCCCAGGGAAAAGGGGTATGGGACAGCCAAGGCCAGTAGTCTCGGGCCGTGGGCACGGCGGTGAACACCACCCGCTCGCCATCCGCGAAGCCCTCGGGGTCCATGACCCAAGCCCACAACAGCCCTGCCACGTGTGCGCAAGGTTGTGGCCGGTCGCAGTCGCAACGCGGCATCAGCCCTTGCCGTACGGTTTGCACGGTGGGGATATAATACCCTTGATATCCTTGCAGGCGGCAGGCCAGGCCGTGCCGGGTGGCGATGCGATGGCACACCCGCTCCCCACTCCAGTAGTCGCGCCCTTGGTCCAAACGCGGGCGGGGGAAGAACGCCGCCAGGGATTCCAGGGT
>JAIMAE010000140.1 GCA_023512105.1 Bacillota bacterium
TAGATCCCGGTGCGGGCGAAGTACTCCCGCTCCACCGCCACCGGGTCGGGAAACAGGCGCCGCACCACCCCCGAGGGATGCCGAAAGGCCGACGGGGTGTGCGCCCCGATGAACGCATCCAGCCTCCCCTCGAGGAGCCACTGACTTAAGGTGGCGTCTTCGGGTAGGCGGCAGATGGTCACCCCCGGCGGGGCAATCGGCAGCTTCTCCTGTCGCCCGGGTTGTTCCTGCCCTCCCGTCCACCATTCGATCTCCTCCGGTCGCACCCCGTACTCGTCCTCCAAAATCCCCCGGGTCCAGAGCGCGGCCGTGATCTCGTACTCCGGCACCCCCACCCGCTTGCCCTTAAGGTCCTGCGGGGAAGCGATCCCAGCCTCGCGGTGCACGAAGATGGTGTTGTGGCGAAAGGCCCGGGAGGGAAACACCGGGATGGCCACCAAATCGGTCACCCCGCGGTCGCGACTGATCAAATACGAGGAGAGCGAAAGCTCCGAGACGTCGTATTCCCGATGGCGCAGCTGCCGCCAGAAGGTCTCCTCGACCAACTGTTCCAGATAGATCAGCCGCACCCCTTTGACGGACACCGCGCCCGTCAAAAGCGGCACGATGCGGTCGTACGGCTCACAGGCAAAGGTCACCTCGACCACCAAACCGACCCTCCCTTTCTACTCCCAACCTCGAATTGCCGGCCGCAGGGGGCGCGGAAACCAGCGTTCACCCCTCCTCCGCCGCCAAGCCCGCGGGCATGACCTTTTTGGCCAGGTAACGGTGGTCGCGGCTGACCAGCACCGCCGCCAACATCACCGCGCTGGAAGCCAGGTACAGATAGCTCACCGCCGGAAAGCCCCCGGCGTTGATGCACCAGCCGATGACCGCCCCGGAGAACCCGGCCACGATGTGCCCCAGGCCCACCACCGTCCCGGTGTGCACACCCAAGCTCCCGCCGTGGGCGTTGTCCTGGGCGTAGGCCACCCCCACCGGAAAGTAGGTCCCGTTCGAGCCCTGGAAGATGGCGCCGAGGATGAGCGCCGGCCAGAAGCTGTGGGTGACCACAAACAGCGGGTAGGCGGAGAGGAGGGCGGCGAAGCCGAAGATCAAGAGCGTGTTGCGCCGGCCGATCTGGTCGCTGAGCCACCCCCCAAGACACGAGGTGGCAAAGGCGGCCCACCCGCAAATCGAGGCGATCAGGGCGGCTTGGCTGAGGGTCAATCCCACGTGTCGGAGGTACAAGGTGTACATGCCGATGAATCCAGCGTTAGTGAGGCCCCACAACAGCATCATCACCGTGATCATCAGCATGTTGCGGCTTAAGAGGTCCGCCACCCGAAAAGGTGGGTGGTCGCCGGCCACCCGACCGTCGTAAAATCCGGAACGTCCGACCAGGGCCACCAATCCCGCCAGCACCAGCCCGATCAGTCCAAAGATGATGAAGGGCGCGGGCCAGCTATGCCCGAAGGCCAGGTAGAAGTGGGCGGTGCCGATCGGGGAGAGGGCGGTCCCCACCGTAAACAGCCCTCCCAGAATCCCGATGAAAAATCCCCGGCGGGTGTGGAAGGCGCTGCCCAAGAAGGAAAAGTAGGACGGGATGTACATGCCTTCGCCGACGCCGACGAAAAACCGAAACAGCCCAATGGTAAACAGATTGGTGGCCAAGCCGGTCAGCAGCGTAAACGCCGAGTAGATGAAGATGCCAAGCGCCATGATGTGGCGCCGCCGGACCACG
Organism: Bacillota bacterium; assembly: GCA_023512105.1. Classification (GTDB taxonomy): domain Bacteria; phylum Bacillota; class Sulfobacillia; order Sulfobacillales; family Sulfobacillaceae; genus JAIMAE01. Next base: position 1,724 of record JAIMAE010000140.1, read on the forward strand.
TCGGCCAGGCGGCCCATAAACGGCTCGGTGATGCCGTCGCCCAAGGCGGGGATGGTTGAAACCAGCCCCCCGCCGGCCACGCTGGCGATCCCAAGCGCACCCATGACCTCTTTGAGCACGGTGGCGATGTCAAACCGGGTGACCGCCACCATCACAATCCCGATCGCGGCCAGCGCCACCGCCACCGCGAATCGACCGGGATGCCCTCTGGAGTCCATCGCGTCTCCCCCTTTTCCCTTCCGCCGGGGATTCCCCACCGGCGAGCTATTCCGCCTGGCCGCGCCAAAGGCCAAGCGCCTCAAACACTGGACGATCGGTCACGCTGAAGAGGACGGCCCGCCCCGCCGAGGAAGAGGTGTGGTGGGCATGGGAAGACCAGCTGGGTACCACAAAAAAGTCTCCCGCCTCCCACTCCAACTCCAGCCCGTCCACCACCGTCCGCCCCCGCCCCTCGGCCACGTAGTACAGCGTGCTGTGGGTGTGGCGGTGGGCCCGTCCGGCAAACCCGCCGGGCAGCGCCTGCAGATAACAGGCCATGGTGCGGAGCACATGGCCGCCTCCCGGCCGCACGTACTCAATCAGCCAGCCGTCCTCCGGGTCGGGTGCCCACGCCCCGAGGCTGGCCAAGGCGGCGTAGGCCTCGGCCGCCGGGTAGGCCAAAAGCGGCTCTGCGCCAGGCGCGGGGGCCGCCGGCCAGAGGTGTCCCACCAGGTGCTGCGCCCTGGGGGCGGCGGGCATCACCTCGGGTTGACGCGGCTTAGGAAAGTTCTCGAAGAATTCCACCTCCAAGGCCCGCACCAAGGGAATGTCCAGACAGTCCAACCAGTAACAGGGCTCGCTGCCCCGGTTTTCATGCTCGTGCCAGCTGTTGGCAGGGGTGAGCACAAAGTCGCCGTCGCCCAGCGCGTAGGTGGCGCCGTCCACCACCGTCACCGAGCCTTGGCCGCGCAGGACGTACCGCAAGGCGTTGGGCGTATGGCGATGCGGCCGCGCGTGCTCGCCGGGGTTGACGTACTGCACCCCAGCCCACAAGGTCTGGGTGGTGCCGTAGGGCAGACCGGAGTTCTTCAGCCGCAAGGTGCGCCGCTCGCTGCCGGTGGCGCCTCCCCCGGCCACCACTCGGCCGGCCTCCTGGACCAGTTGTTCTATCAGCTTCCCCTTCCACAGGTCGGGACGCACTCGGGTGACGGGCCGAGAGGCGATCAGGGGAGGGTCATCCTCGCGCCGAACGCTGAACCCCAGCGCCGCCACCCGTTCGGCATACGCCTCCCAGGCCAGATCCGCACTCATCGCGCCTCCTCCTTCTCCGGACTCAGGGGGTGCTCGGGGTGGGCTTGACTGGCCGCGTCCAGGCAAACGGATGCTCCGAGCGAGAGCGCTGGTATATCTCCTCGACGTAGGCCCACTTGTACTGGCAGCCTTCTTCCGCCACCTTGAGGCAGCGGTCTTGGGTCGGCCGGTCGGTGGCGTATTTGGTCACCAGCTCCAGGGTGCGCCGGCCGTGTTCTTGGTCGGCCAGGTAGTGCTCTTCGAAGAACCGAATCACCGGATCGCCGGCCCGAAAGCCGTAGTGCTGGATCATGGCCGGCACCACTCGGCTATTGACCCCGACTTCTTGCGACTCCAAGGTAAACAGCATGGCCAAAAACACCGGCCAGGGCTCGCGCAGGGCAACGTCGTAGAAGGAGCGCACCCGGGCTCGGGTCCACCAGTAGGCGTGGTCCTCGACGATGTCCTCCGGCCCGAACCCCACGTGGTAGATGAAGCGGCGAATCGACTCAAAGTGGTCGACGGCGTCGCGCTCCTCTTCCAGGGCCATGATCCCGTGCTCCTCTGAGAGGTTCTCGATGATGAAGTGGCGCACCTCCATCGGGGCTCGACTGTAGGTGATGCCAAGGGCCTGGAAGATGTCCTCAACGTGCAAGAGGTGCTGGATCATGTAGACGCCCATCTGTTTTAAGGTCAACTTGCCTTCCCCCCAGAGCAGGAAAAAGGGGTGGTCCTTGGTGTGATAGGCGTCGCGAATGGCGTACAGCTCGCGGCTGAACTCTTCTGGCGTAAGTGGTTGAGCCATCTCTCAATATTCCCTCGCTTTCCAAAATGATGGCGTCAAAGGCCCTCGGGTGGTCGACGTGCTTGGGTCCGTAACCTAGGCGCTCTACTCGGGATCCCAAGGCGCCGGAATCTCTGTTCGACTGCCTGGCCGAGAATCCCCGGCCTGCTCCAGGGCCCTTAAGATGCGCTCTGGGGTCAGGGGGAGCTCGGAGAGGCAAATCCCCAGGGCATCGTGGACGGCGTTGCCGATGGCCGGCGCCACCCCGATAATCCCCGGCTCTCCTACTCCCTTGACCCCAAACGGGCTGTGAGGATGGGGGACTTCCACCGCAATCGCGCGGATGGGAGGAACATCGGGGGCGGTGGGGACGGGGTAGTCCATCAGCGTCGGGTTGGTCACCTGCCCGGCTTCAAACCGCATCTCTTCCATCAGCGCATAGCCCAGCCCCTGGGCCACCGCCCCCTGAATCTGCCCCTCCACCTGCAGCGGATTGACGGCTTGACCGCAGTCGTGCCCGGAGACGACCTGCTCCACCTGGACCATGCCGGTCTCCGGGTCGACCGCCACCTCCACCGCCTGCGCCCCAAACTTGTAATGGGAGCAGGCACGAGGGCTCTGGCCGGTCTCGGGGTGCAACGGCACGATCTCCTCCTCGAGATGGCGCCCCTGGCCCAAGATCGGCCCCCCGTGCCGGACGTAGCTTAGTCGGGCCGCCTCCCGAAACGACAGCCGCCGCTCGGGAACCCCGCGCACGGAGAGGATCCCGTCCTCCAGCTCGAGGTCCTCCACCGCCGCCTCCAGCCGCGCCGCCGCCACCTCCAAGAGTTGCCGGCGGGCCATCAAGGCCGCCTGATAGACGGCGTCGCCCAGGTGAAAGGTGGTGCGGTCGGAGACGGCACCCCGGTCAAAGGGGGCGTAGGCGGTGTCGGGAGCGGTGACCTCCACCGCCTCGTAGGACACGCCCAAGGCCTCGGCACAGATCTGGGCCAGGGCGCTGTGCGAGCCGGTCCCGATCTCGGCGGCTCCCGTCACCACCTGCACCGCCCCGTCTTCGTTGACCTTGACCACCGCGCTGGCGGTGGAGTTGGGGGCCGACGATTTCATGACTGAGACCACCGCCCGCCCATGGCCGGCGGGACGCGGCTTCCCCCACCCGATCGCCTCTGCGGCGGTCTGCAGGCACTCGACCAACCCCACCCCTTCCAGCCGCTCGCCGGTGACCGTCTCATCGCCATCGCGGAGCGCGTTTTTGAGCCGCAGCTCCACCGGGTCGATCCCCGCCCGGCGCGCCAAGCGGTCGAGGTGCGACTCCACCGCCCACATCACTTGGGGCCACCCCATGCCGCGAAAGGCACCGGCGGGGACCTTGTTGGTGTAAACGGCGTAGGTGTCGATGGCCACGTCGCCCACGCGATAAGGCCCGGCCCCACCGAGCGCCGTCTGCCAGCTCACCATCTCTCCGGAGTCGCTGTAGGCACCGGTGTCGAAGTAGATCTCGGCCTGCCAGCCGGATAGGCGCCCTTCGGCGTCGAGTCCGGCCCGCAGCCTGATCCAGGAAGGATGGCGCACGGTGGAGGCGATGAACTCCTCGTACCGGGTGTGGACCATCTTCACCGGTCGCCCCGCCCGTTGCGACAGCAAGGCCGCGATGGGCTCCAGCCGGACGTGCACTTTGCCGCCAAACCCGCCTCCGACGTCGGGGACAATCACCCGCACCCGATGCGTCAGGACGCCCAGCGAGCGGGCCACGTCTTCGCGAACGATAAACGGGCATTGGGTGCTCGACCAAACCGTCAGGTGCCCATCGCGCTCCCAGCGGGCCAGGCAGGCGCTCGGCTCCAAGCTCACGTGCTCTTGGGCCTGGGTGCGGTACTCCCCCTCTTCCACCAGCACCGCGCGGCGCAGGGCGGCCTCGACCTCCCCGCGGCGGATCCGGGTGTGGTTTAAGACGTTGCTGTTTGCCTGAGGACGGCAGACCTGGGGGTTGCGCTCGTAGCGGAGAAGGTCTGGATGCAGGAGCGGGGCCTCGGCCGCCAAGGCCTCCTCGATGGTGTAGACGGCGGGCAGCGGCTCGTATTCCACCTGGATGCGCTGGCAGGCCTCCTCGGCCACCTCCTCGTCCACCGCCGCCACCGCCGCCACCGGCTCGCCGATGTAGCGCGCCACCCCGCGGGCCATCGGAGGTTGGTCTTTGATGTGGGAGCCCCAGTATCCGACCGGAAAGTCGATGCCGGTGACCACCGCCAGGACTCCGGGCAACTTGAGCGCCGGTCCGGGGTCGAGGTGAAGAATGCGGGCATGAGCAAACGGGGAGCGTAGGACCTTGCCGTGCAGTTGGCGCGGAAGTTCCAGGTCGACGGTGTACTGGCCGCTTCCGGTCGCCTTGCGGAAGAGGTCCTTTCGCACCACCGGCCGCCCGACGACCGTCAACTCAGGCATGGTTGCCACCGCCTCGCCCCAGCGCTGCCGCCGCCTCGGCGATTGCCGCCACCACCTTCTGATAGCCGGTGCAGCGACAGAGGTTGCCCCGGATCCATTGGCGAATCTGCTCCTCGGTAGGATTGGGCTCGTGTTGGAGGAGGCTGATGGCCGCCAGCACCATCCCGGGGGTGCAGTAACCGCACTGGATCGCTCCAGCCTGGATAAAGGCGCTTTGCACCGGATGCAGCGCTTCCCCCGAGGAGATGCCCTCGATGGTGGTCACCTCGCGACCGTCGGCCATTCCGGCCAGCACCGTGCAGGCGTGAACCACCTGGCCATCGAGCAGCACCGAGCAGGCGCCGCAGTACGACGTCTCGCAACCGCGCCGAGCGCCGAGCAGGCCCAGGCCCTCGCGCAGCACCTCCAACAAGGGCCGGGAGGGGTCCATCTCCACCCACTCCGACCGGCCGTTGACCTTCAGGTTAAGCGCCATACCGTTCCCTCCCCTCCTCGGCCCCCGCCTGTAGGCTGTCCCAGGCCCGGAGGATGGCGCGCTTGGCCACCACCGGCACCATGCGCCTTCGGTACCAGGCGCTGGCGTGGTTGTCGTCGATGCACTCCACGTCCTCTACCGCCGCCACCGCCCGCTCCCCCACTTCCGTTCGTGTGGCGCCGAGCAGCGCCGCCTCGAGGTGGCGCGAGCGCACCGGAACCTCCCCC
>JAIMAE010000141.1 GCA_023512105.1 Bacillota bacterium
GGTTGGCATTCGTAAGACAAAACAATGTAGTCACGGCAAACCCATCATTGCGTCCCTAGGCAATCTTTTGTTAACGTGGCCTCAGGCACATGATCGGGGATACGTCCCGAGGCCTAAGCTTCTGGCGGCACTCGCAGGCCTCGGCTGCGGGGAACCCGGAGGAGTCTTGAGTTCTGGAAGGAGCGATGGGTGGCAATGCGGATCATAGACGCAGACATGCACTTGCGCGACGAGGACAGCGAAATCCGGAAATACCTTCCTGCGCAGTGGAGCGGCGGGCGCAAGGTCTTCTATCCCACGGAGAACTTTGACCGCAACCTGGGCGGGCGTTTGGGGCGTCAGGTGGTGACTTCCCGCATTCAGTTGGAAGACATGGATGCCGAGGAAATCCAGGTGGCCGTTCTCTACCCCACCAACGCGCTGTTTATGGGCGAGGTGCGCGAGCGGGATTTCGCGGTGGCGTTGGCGCGGGCCTACAACGATTGGGTGGCAGACTACTGCCAGGCGGCCCCGGACCGACTCAAGGCGGTGGCGGTGGTGCCGGTGCAGGATCCGCAAGCCGCCGCCCAAGAGCTGGAGCGGGCCGTCCGCCAGTTGGGGTTGCTCGGGGCGATGATCCCGACCTATTGCCGGGTGGGGCCGCGCAACGTCGGCGACCGCTGGATGGATCCCATCTACGCGGCCGCGGAGGAGCTCGGGGTGCCGGTGGCCATGCACGCCAGCGGCGGCCTCACCGCCGCCAACGACCGCTTCGGGAATTTCCTGGAGCTGCACGCCTTTTCCCACGTGCCCGAACAGATGGCCGCTTTGACCGCGATGACGCTGGGGGGAGCGCTCGAGCGCTTTCCGCGGCTGAAGGTGGGATTCATGGAGGCCGGCTGCGGATGGATTCCGTTCTGGCTGGAACACCTGGACGAGGAATACGAGTTGCGGGAAGACGAGGCGCCCTGGCTTCGCATGAAGCCCAGCGAGTACGTGCGGCAGCGGGCCGTCTACTTCGGGGTGGAGCCGGAGGAGCAGGGGATTCCTCGGGTAGCCGAGGTGATCGGGGGAGACCGCTTGCTGTACGCCTCGGACTACCCGCACTGGGATTCCGGATGGCCCAACACCAGCCGCCGACTGCGGGAGCGCGACGACCTTTCCGAGGCGTTGAAGGCGCAAATCCTGGCCGAGAACGCGGCTCGCTTCTACGGCCTCTGAGCGGGGGTGACGTCGATGCCGACGGTGGTGGTGCTGGGTGCAGGCGCGATTGGCGGGTTGTTTGCCGGGCACCTGGGGGCGGTGGCCCCGGTGTGGGTGGTCGACCCGTGGGCGGAGCACGTGGCGGCGATTCAAGCGGCGGGGCTGCAATTAGAAACGCGGGAGGGGACCCGTCAGGTTCCGGTGCAGGCGGCGACCAACGGGGCCGCCGTGGCCGGGACTCCGGTGGATTTGGTGGTGGTGGCGGTCAAGTCCACCGTCACCCGCGAGGCGGTGGCGGGGTTGGCACCTCACTTGGGGGGCCGCCCTGTCTGGCTTTCGGTGCAAAACGGGCTCGGCAACGAGGAGGTGATCGCGGAGCTGACCGGAGGGCCGGTGCTGCAAGGGGTGACCCTCAACGCGGCCACGGTGTTGGCGCCCGGCCGAGTGCGGCAGGAACTGCGGGGGCCGACGTGGTTTGGGCCCCACACCGCGATCACGGTGGAGGAGGCCCGCTGGGTGGAGGAGCTGTTTGGCCAAGCCGGGATGGAGGTCTACCTGGAGGCCGACCCCCGGGGAGCGGTGTGGACCAAGCTGCTGTTCAACGCCGGGATTAACCCGATCACCGCCCTGACTCGGCTGCCTTCGGCGCGCCTGGTGGAGTTGGAGGAGACGCGGGCCTTGATCGCGGCCGTGATTCGGGAGGGGATGGCGGTGGCGGAGGCCCTTGGGGTTACGCTCAAGGAGGACCCGATCGAGGTGGCGTTGCGCCCGCGACCGGCGGGGCCGGCCCACTTCGCCTCTATGGCTCAGGACATCTTTCGCGGCCGCAAGACGGAAGTGGAAGCGCTCAACGGCGCCATCGTGCGGCTGGGGGAGGCCCACGGGGTGCCGACGCCCTTGAATCAGGCGATTTTTGCCTTGATTTCCGCCCTTGAGAAGTCGCCGTGGCGTCAGATGGCCATCCCCGAGGAGTCGTAGACGTTGGCTGCATGAACGAATGAAAGGGGGAAGGAAAATGCGAGGAAGACAGATCGCCGTGGCGTTGGCCGCCGCCACGGCCCTGGCCGGTTGTGGGGCCGGCGGTGGCTCACAACCGGCCAGTCACGCCGCCCAAAGTCAGGCGGCCGCGGGCAAGGCGCCGATTAAGGTCGGGGTGATGACCAACGACACCGGGCCGTATGCCCCGCTGGGCTCGGAAGTCCGAAACGCCGTGCAGATGGTCATCAACCAGGTCAATCAACAGGGCGGGGTAGATGGCCATCCGATCGACGCGATCTATCTCGACGGCCAGACCAATCCCAATCTGGCGGTCACCCAGGCCAAGCAGCTGGTGGCGGACCACGTGGTGGCGGTGTTGGGGCTGGAGTTTGGGACCGCCGCGCACGCCGCCGTCCCGATTTTTGAGCAGGCCCACATCCCGGTGATCGTCAACACCGCCGACGAGGCGGTGGCCGAGCCGACCAATCCTTGGGTCTTTGACGTCAGCACGGTGACCAAGATTCAAGATGCCCGGATGGCCAGCTATCTGGCCTGCAAGCACATCACCCAGGTGGCCAGTCTCCACGACACCGAGGCGCTGGGAGAAGAGGGCAACCAGGATCTCAAGCAGCTGGCCTCCCAGTATCACTTCCAGGTGGTGGTGGACCAGCCGTACGACCTGACGGCCAAGAATCTGGTCAACCAGCTGACCGCCATCGGGCGTTCGCCGGCGCAGGCGATCGTGTATTGGGGCGTGGGGACGGCACCGGCGATCGTGGTCAAGGAGTACCACCAACTAGGTCTGAAAATTCCGCTTTTAGCTTCCGCGGCCAATGCCGACCCCACGTTCTTGAAGGAGGTGGGAAGCGACGCCAACGGGATGCTGGTGGCGGCCACTCCCTCGGTGATGTTGCAGCACCTGCCTAAGTTCACGCCGCATCCCCAGGAGCTTTTGGCCTTCGCCCAGGCCTATCAGCAGACCTACCACCAACCGCTGGGCGAGTTGGCTGGCTTAGGCCACGACGCCGCGGCGATGTTGATCCACGTGATGCAGCAGGGGGCGCTGACCCCGGGCAGCATCGACGCCCAGTTGAACAATCTCACCTATTCCGCCCTGAATGGGACCTGGAAGTTTACCCCGGACAACCACGTCGGGCTTCAGGTCTCGGATGTCGTGATGGCTCGAATTGTCAACGGGGAGGCCGTGGCCACCGCATGTCAATAGCCGCCCAGGGTCTCGTCGTAGAACAGGTTACCCGGGATTTTGGAGGCCTGAAGGCATTGGACCAGGTCAGCCTGGAGGTGCCGTTGGGTCACGTCCAGGCCTTGATCGGTCCCAACGGGGCCGGCAAGTCGACCCTGATCAACGTGGTCTCGGGATTTTTGCCGGCCCAAGCGGGGCGGATTTGGCTGCAAGGGGAGCGTATCGAGCACCTTACCGCGCCGGAGCGGGTCCGGCGCGGCTTGGTGCGGACCTTCCAAGATGTCCGTGGGTTTGGGCGCCTCACCGTTCTCGAGAACGTGGTTCTAGGGGCCCATCTTCACCTGCCCCACGGCTTGTCCCAGCCTTTGACCAAGCCGCGCTGGGTGCGGGAGATGGTCCGGCGCAGCCAGGAGGAGGCCGAACGGCTGTTGGCCGAGGTGGGGTTGCTGGAGGACCGAGACGTGCCGGTCTCCCGCCTGCCCTTCGGCAAACTGCGACTCCTGGGGCTGGTGCGGGTGATGGCGGCCCGGCCCACGGTGGTGCTGCTTGACGAGCCCGGCGCGGGCCTGCACGCCCAGGAGGCGGCGCCGCTGATAAGCGCGATCGACCGCCTGCGCCAGCGAGGAGTGGGGGTCCTCTTGGTGGAGCACCACATGTCGCTGGTGGAGGCTTTGGCCGACCGGGTCACGGTGCTCAACTTTGGTCAGGTGATCGCGGTGGGCACCTGGGACGAGGTACGTCAAAACCCCGAGGTGCGCAAGGCCTACCTGGGCCGCGGCCACGCCGAGACCGGGTAAGGGGAGAGGGGTAGACGCCGATGTTGCAGCTCGAAGGGGTGACGGTCCGCTACGGCGACGCCATCTGGGCCTTGCAGGACGTCAACCTTGAGGTGGCGGAAAACAAGATCACGGCGCTGCTCGGGGCCAACGGGGCCGGGAAAACCACCGTGATCCGGGTGATCGCCGGCTTGGTGCGGCCGGTGGCGGGTGTGGTGCGCTGGGAGGGGGAGATCCTGAGCGGGCCGGTAGAGGAGCGCTCACGCCAGGGATTGGCGGTGGTTCCGGAAGGGCGCCAGCTCTGGCCGGGCCTCACGGTGGCGGAGCACCTCACCTTGGCGGTCTATCCGGTTTTGGGGCCGCGGCAACGCTTCCGCTCCCGCCTGCCGGAGGCCTACCAGGCCCGGATTGAGCAGCTTTTAGACCAGTTCCCGGCTCTGCGACGCCACTGGCGCCACCGGGCCGAGACGATGAGCGGCGGGGAGCAACAGATGTTGGCCCTGGCCCGGGCCTTGGCCACCAACCCCAAACTGTTGGCCTTGGACGAGCCTTCGGTGGGGTTGGCCCCGCTGGTGGTCGAAGAGCTGTTTGGGCGGCTGGAGAGCACGGTGCGGGCGGGCATGACGGTCTTACTGGTCGAGCAGAACGCCGAAGCGGCTTTGGACGTCGCCGATTGGGCCTACGTCCTGCAGTCGGGCCGGGTGGTCGCCTCGGGAAGCCGCCGCGACCTCGATGCCAGCGGCGCGCTGGAGGAAGCCTATCTCGGGCGATCTTCCCAGGCACTGTAACCCAACGCGAGAGATGAGGTGAGGCTTCTGGCCACGGCAATCGGACAGGCATTGATCACCGGCGTTGCCTTGGGGGTGATCTTCGGGCTGGTGGCCTTGGGATTTGTGGTCATCTACCAAGTCGCCGGGGTGTTAAACTTCGCTCAAGGGTCGTTTGTGGTGTGGGGCGGTCTCTTCAGCGCATGGCTGGTCTCCGACCTCGGCTGGTCGAGCATTTTGGCCTTGGTGGCATCCGTCCTCACCGCCATGGGGCTGGGCGTGGCCGTGGGGAGGGTGGCGGTCTCAGTCCGCCAGCACGGGGAGACGGCGGCCTTGATCGTGACCGTAGGCATCGGGATCGTGCTGGAAGGCGTCTTTCTTGCCCTGTTCGGGGACCAGCCGCTCAGCTTCTCGGCGCCGATAGGACAACAGGCGTGGCACCTAGCCAATGTGGTGGTGCTGCCGGAGCAGGCGCTGATGGCCGGGTTGGGAGCGGTGGTGGTGTTGGCGGTGCAATGGTTGCTCAGGCGCACCATCTGGGGCATGGCCTTGCGAGCCTGCGCGGCCAATCCCGCCAGTGCTCGCCTGTTCGGCATGGACCCGCGCCGGATGGCCACCATCGCGTTTGCCATCGCCGGCGGGGTGGGCGGTTTGGTAGGCTACCTGGTCACCCCCATGACCGGGATGGACTTCGGCTCCGATGTCACCTGGACGATTAACGGGTTCAGCGCCGCCATCGTCGGCGGGCTGGGCGATCCGCTGTGGGCGGTCGGCGGGGGACTGGCGTTGGGATTGGTGGAATCCTTCTTGGGGACCTTCGGGTCGAGCGCGTACGAGACGGCGGGGGCGCTGGTGGCCATGCTGGTCGTCCTGCTCTGGCGCCCGCAGGGCCTGTTCATCCGGAGGGCGTCATGAGGTCAAAAGGGGGCGCCTGGGTCGCGGTGGGAATCAGCCTATTGGTGCCGTTCGCCTTAGGTCCCGCCAACCTCAGCTTTTGGGTCTTCACCGGCTTGGCCGGCCTGGTGGCCTTGGGTCTGGTGCTGTTGATGGGATACACCGGTCAACCCTCCCTGGGTCAGGCCGCCTTCTACGGGATCGGCGCCTATGCGGTGGCGATCTTGACCGTGCGCTCGCATTGGGCATTCTTCCCCGCCATGTTGGTCGGGGTGAGCCTGGCGGTGGCGGTGGCCGTCGTCCTGGGCCGGATCATCTTCCGCCTGCAAGGCCATTTTCTGGCTCTGGCCACCGTCTCCATCGGCTACATCGCCAATGCCGTCATGTCCCAGTCTCACTTGACCGGCGGGGCCATCGGCATCTCGGGGATTCCCCCCCTCAGCCTCTTTGGGTGGTCCCTGCCGGGGTGGGCCTACGCCTGGTTGGTCTGGCTTGTCCTCTGGGCGGCGATGGCGGTGATGGCCCAAATGCTCCGCGGTCCGGGGGGATACGCGTTAGCCGGCATTCGCGACGACGAATCGGCCGCCGCCGCCCTGGGGGTCAGGGCCCTTCCCTACAAAGTGCAGGTGTTTGCCATCAGCGCCGGTTTGGCCGCCTTGGCGGGGACGTTGTACGCGCCGTACGTCAGCTACGTGGCCGCCGACCCTTTCAGCGTCGCCGCCTCGGTGCAGTTTCTGCTGATGGCCTCGATTGGGGGGATCGACAATCTGTGGGGAGCGGCGTTGGGAGCGGTGGTGGTCAGCGGGCTGACCCAGGGGCTGACGCAGGTCAGCGCCGTCTTTCCCCAGCTCAACCCCACCCTGTTTGAGCTGATTATCTACGGGCTCCTGTTGGTGGTGATCATGGTGGCGCGGCCTCAGGGGCTGCTCGGGGGCGTGCGCGACCGGCGACGGCTACGAGTGGGCTCCTCCCCCGGCGGCGCCGACCGCGCCGTCGAGGTGTCCGGCAAGTGAGGAGCGGTGCCGGCCGGCGGGTGGTGGAGGAGGGCCGGTGGGGCGAGGCCCTGGCCTTTCTCGGACACTTTCCGGCCTACGGGGCGCAGGTGGACGC
>JAIMAE010000142.1 GCA_023512105.1 Bacillota bacterium
TCCCGCGTCACCACCCCGTACAGCACCGTCCACAGCGGACTGAGCTGCAACGGGCGAATCGCCTCGTAAAACGCCGCTAACCGCGCCTCAGCCCCTTGGGTCTTGGTGGTGTCCATCGCCCGCCTGGCCTCCTTCCTTCAGACTCTCCCTTGCTGCGTGAGGAATATGTAGGCGGCGACTTAGGGGTTGAGCAACCACGGGTGGATCACGTACCGCGCGTAGTCGCCCGCCTGCTTGAGCGGATCCCGATCGGTAAACCGCTCCGCCTCTTCGATGCTCTCGGCGGCCACCGTGTAAGCTCCCCCGCTGCCGTCCCCAAAGGGACCGTTTTGGATCACCTTGCCGAGCTTGCGGTTCTCGCTCAAGAAAGCCCGGTGCCGAGTCAGCACCTCTTCGGGATAGTCCTTGACTTTCTCCACGATGACCAAAAAGGTCATGTTCGCTCCTCCCTTCCCCCAGGGTCAGTGGTTTTAGATCACATACTGGTCAAAGGTGTTGGGGGCAAACAGCTCTTCGAGAGAAAAGGCCCGGGGAATCAGCCCCTGCCGCACCGAGTAGCGAATCGCCGTCTCGATCGCCTTGCGGTTGGGCTCGATGCCGTATGGCCACCAGTCTTCTCCCATCACTTCGACGGTGCGCTCGATGGCGGGAATCTGCCAGGGATAGGAGGTGACGAGCGCCTCGGTGGAGCGAATCTGCTCCATGGCCATCGCCTTGGCTTCCACGCACGCCTTGTAAAGGTTCTGCGCCGCCCACGGGTACTGCTCGTAGAAGGAACGCTTCAAGGCCACCGTGTGCATGATGGGGAAGATGCCGGTCTTGCGGAAGTAGGCCTCTTCGAGTTCCTGGTAGTTCTCAAACAGCCGCCGCACCCGGCCGGAGGGATGGCGCATGGTCGAGGGCGCCCGGGGCGCGATGACGGCGTCGATCTCGCCGTCGAGCAACATCTGGCTCAAGGTGCGGCCCGGACCAATGGGTTGGATGCGGATCCCGGGCGGGGCCACCGGCAACTTCTCTTCCCGGTCTGGGCGCTCCTCCCCCCCGGTAAACCACTCGATCTCCTCCGGGCGCACCCCGTACTCGTCTTCTAAGATCCCGCGGGCCCACAGGCAGGCCGTCAGCTGGTACTCGGGCACACCCACCCGCTTGCCGATCAAGTCTTGGGGTTTGCGAATCCCCGAGTCGACGTTGATGAAGATGGCTGAGTGGCGGAAGGACCGGGAGGGAAACACCGGAATGGCAATGAGGTCGGGCTTGCCACGGGCCTTGGCGATCAAAAAGGAGGAGAAGGAGATCTCTGAGGCCTCGAATTCTTCGTGACGAAGCTGCCGCCAGAACGTCTCCTCAACCGGCTGGGCAAGATAGGTGAGGTGAATTCCCGCCGGCTCGATTGCCCCGGTCTGCAACGCCGCCATGCGGTCGTAGGGGGCACAGGCAAAGGTCATATGCACTTTTTCCGCCATCTCTCCAACTCCTCGTCCGACATATTTTATACCATCTGGCTTAGGCACCACCATCCCGATGCCGGATGACCCATTAGGACGGGTTAAAAGGGGTGGTGGATCTCTTACGGCCTCATCTTATCATCCCGTTGCCCAAGCACAAGCCATCCGGTCTCGCTTGCCGGAACGCCGAAGGAGGTCTGCGGGGACCGCAGACCCGTCGCCCCGCCCAGGCCACCACGCCCAGGTAATGCCCCCCGGCAATGCGGGTCAATTGTACCAAGGGGCGAAAGACCTTGCCGCCACTCCGAGCTAGTCCAGTACCACTCCGTTAGGTGATAAAACCCTATGAAGAGTCCCACTCGGCTCCTGCTCCGTCGCTCTCCTCAAACGGTCGCCGGCGGCTCGGGCAATGGCCCAAAAAGCTCCTGATCCACCTCCGCTGGAAGCGCGTCGGACCCGCGGAGGTCCAGTCAGGTAGGTTTTTGCGCCACCGTCGCATACGCCTCGGCGAAGGTCCCAAAAACCGGGTTGTCCAGACACTCCGCCTCCAAGACGCTGTGCCAGGCTTCGATGCGCGCATGTTTGCTTGGAGCTGGCGTTAGGAATCCGTTCATGGTTCAATCCGAGCGCCGCGACGCCCTCGTCCAGGCGGAGGCTGTGAATTGCGGGCCATTGTCGCCACGTCGGCACCCTAAGGTGGAGGCGAACTACGGGGACGTGGTAGGACTGGCCCTCGCGGTCCCGCCGCCCACGCTGCCCGCCGAGCTACCTCATTACCGGGGAGCAGCCACAGGCGACGGCACCGTACACCGAAGGCGTGCCCAATATGCCGACCCCGGCCAGAAATGCGCCGGACGGCCAGCACCTCTTCAATCCCAACGCGGGAGCGGTGCTGTGACGGGGAGCCGACCCAGTTGCATCTCCTCCACGCCGGACCTCGCGACGGCCAACGTCGGCGCCACCACCACATGACGACTGGAAGTACTGGGCGGCGTTGCAGACGGGGTCAACGACCATGCGAGGGACGGCGAGCGCCCCCGTGACTGTCAATGGCACCGACTATTACGAGGTGGCGACGCCGCTTGGGTATCAAGGCTCCAAACCAGGAGGTTGCATGCAATTGGTGTCACGCGAAATCGCGAAACTTGGAAGCGCCTTCGCCAAGTGGCGTCGCAATGGATGGGGGATGCGGTCGACCACGCCAGCCCCGCCTTGGTGAAGGAGCCCACGCGGTGGGGTGCCGTGTTGGCGATCCATTGGCCCACCGTCCTCACGAAGCCGCGCCGTTTTTGCGGGACGCGACCCTGCGCTGGTGGACGCCTGTCCAAGGGGCAGCCTTCTGCCGGCATGTTCTCTGCCGGTGGTACGACGCGGGTCCGTGCATGGCGAGACCGCAGGCGCGCCGAACGCGGTGTACCCGAGAGAGGGATACGTAGTTTCGTACACGAATTGCTGTGTAGTGCCGTGTGCTTTGTGGTACGCTAGAAGCGGAATAGGCATCAGGATTCCTACTGGGAGGCGATCCAAATGACGCGACCCCGCGCGGACGAGCGAGTGGACCAAATCCGCCACGGCTTTGACTTGGACAGCCGCGTCACCGTCACGCAGTTGGGGCGCTCGACCGCCTGGCGTAAGGCGCTCAGCCACAAGCTGGCCCTCGAGGTGGTGGACCGCAACCGCACGGCAGCTGTCCTGCTCCAGCCGGAGGCCTACACGGCGCTTCTGGAGTATCTGGATCACCTGGAGGCGGAATTGGAGCAAGCCCAGGTCGAGGCGCTGTTTGCCCGGCGCGAGTCCCTCCAGCAGTGGCTCACGGGAGACGCCTTGGAGCAGTCGGCCCTGACCCGCCTCGCACAACGGCGCGAGCGGATCCGCGAGCTGTTGGATGGCCATTCCTGACGCGATGCTGGCGGCCTGGATTCGGCGCCTCGCCGCCATTCCCGGCATCGCCATGGACCCGGACGCGCTGGTAGACGACGTTGTCCTGACGGCCTATGCCTTTCCCCAGGAGACCGATTTCTCCCGCGCGATGGTCCATGTCGAACACGCCCTCGCGTTGATTGTGCAGCAACGCAACCTCGGACAAGCCCTGCGCGGCAATCTGGCCGGGTGGCGATCCTACCACTTCCAAAGCCGCCGCGCACGCCGCCATTCCGCGGATTTGCGCATCGTCTATCAAGACACCGGTTCCGAAATTCGGGTGCGTGGCTTTGGCCATCGCTGGATTCCGGAAGCCGTCTACCGCCGCCTGTACGACCGATAAGCCCCCCGTCGTTGGTCGGAGCAAGCCCTTGCGCCCAGCAGGCAGCGAGGTCTGCCTCGTGCTTTTGCTCGGATGCCGCCAGCTCTCCGGGGCGTTGTGGGGTCTACCTTTATTTGGCTCTTGTCCACGTATGATGGGAGTCAATCCCCGCCCAGGCCGCGCAGCGGCCGAAAACCGGGAATATACGCGTGTCAATCCCGGCACAGGCTATGGTGCAAGCCCCGGACATCCTCGAACGAGGTACGCCGGATCCCTTGAGTCTAGGCGGTCTCGGCGTCGAGGGCCGTGACGCTCTCCCCGGCGCAGCGGTGAACCACACCAAGTTTGGACAAGAGCCAATCTTAGCATCGGCTTTTCCGAAAGGCCTCCCCACCAAGCGGACTCCCCTTATCAATCACCAGGGCTTTGCGACACAGCCCCGCCCGTCTATCAGCAGTCCTGCGGCGGGAGGCAAGCAGCTCCGGACAGGCGACTCTTTCCACAGAGATCGAATCGCGAGGAGCCGAAAGCCTATTCCGGAACGTTTCCAAACACGCCAATCCCTAGGATGCCAACGGTTCGGGAATGAATCCAGTGGCCATTCCTCCGGTCCGGTCACTCAGGACCGCAATCACTTATCCACCGCGGAGACTGACCAATCCCACACGGCTTCCCCGTATGGCCGTAGCATCCAGGATCCCTTGTGCCGTCCGGCCTTCTTCACGGTTCGGACGACCCTTCGGCCACGGGTCGCCTCCGGCAACCTCCCCGATCCGAGCCTGGGGGCAGGAGGCGAGTTGCGGAGAACGAGGAGGACCTACGGCACGCGGATTTGCCTACAACCGTTGTAGCGACGGCAAATACGGGTGCGGCTGCGTCTTGTTCACTTACACCGCGGCGAAGGTCTGGCCAGATGTCGGCCCCGCCGACAAGCCCCGGGCCCCCTGCCTCCGGGTCCAAACCCTGCTGGATACCCGACAGCTGCGGGCATCCGTGGTCGTGAGGTTCTGTCCATGCCGGGCGTACCAAATCAGGCGCAGCCCCAGCTCGCGGGCTGCGCCTGTGCAAGCAACGTAAGCAGGGCGGTTAGGGAAGCGGGCGCTTGCGCAGGTACCAGGTGAGGTACTCCATTCCTTGGGCCGCCGCCTGGTCCGGACTTAAGATTTCCCGGTCGGTAGTCGGCGCCGGCACCACCACCGGCTGACCCGGCTTCCAGTCCACCGGCGTGGCGACTCGGTGTCGCGCCGCCACCTGCAGTCCGTCGATGACCCGCAACAGCTCGTCCACCGAACGCCCGAGACTCAACGGATAGTAGAGCAGGGCGCGAATGATCCCCTGGTCGTCGATGAAAAAGACCGCGCGCACGGTGGCGGTGTCCGACTCGCCGGGGTGGATCATCCCATAGCGGCGGCTTACCGACATGTCGAGGTCGGCGACGATGGGAAAGGGCACCGGCTGACCCAACCGCTCCTGCATATCCCGGGTCCAGGCCAGGTGGGAGGGCACGCTGTCCACCGAAAGGCCTATCAGCTGCACCCCCCGGCGGCGAAACTCCTCGTGGCGGCGGGCAAACTCGCTGATCTCAGTGGTGCAGACCGGCGTGAAGTCTGCCGGATGGGAGAACAGCATCACCCACTGGCCGCGGAACTGGGACAGGCGGATCACTCCCTGGGTGCTCTTGGCCTCAAAATCGGGAGCCGGTTCGCCGATGCGGGGCAACGAGGCAGCGGTCAATGTCTCACTCAATGCAAATTCCTCCCCTTCAGGTCTCTTGCTCTGAATCACACCCACCGGCATCCATCCGTCGCCAACGCTCCTGCTTTGGCGATCGGCTTGATTATACTCTTAATGCATCCATGTGAAGATATACATTCCTATTATGTATGCAAAGAGGACATCGGCTCCCCTCTGGGCGGCGGAGTTACCGAGCAAGAGGACGGAGGGATCCCGCCATCCGGACCAGCCCAGCTGCCGGCAACGCAGCGCTCTGGGCCGTCTCTTGCAACGAGCCGTCGGCCCAGCTCATCGTGACCGTCCCCTGGTTGGAGGCCCAAAGCCACCCGGTCCCCTGGGGCCACGCTTGAGCCGGAAGGGCGGCAAGAAGACCGGCCGCGGCCAAGACTGGCTGGCGGCTGCCCTCCACCTCCACCGTAAACCCGGCGATGCGCATCTCCACCACCACCCCCGAGGGAGCGGGGTAAAGGCGCCCGGTGACCCCTCCCAAGGTGATGAGTTGGGCCGGGGTTATTCGGGGGTCTGGCTTCGGCGGCTGACTCGCCTCCACGGCTGCCACCGCCGCCTTTCCGGTGGGCCAGTTGCTAACGCGGTAACAAAACAGCGGCTCCCCACCGTCCGAGGTCAAAGCCTGGCCGCGATGGGCGACGAACCCGAGGCAGACCTGATAGCTTGTCCGCCCAAGGATTGTGGCTTGAACCGCTACCGCAGTCTTCCCCGGAGGGGCAACCGGCGTGGGAATCGCGGAGGGAACGACCAAGGGAGCAGTTACCCGATTCGAGAGGCCAGTGACCGCCTGGAGCAGCACCTGGGACGGGGTAGGCGCCGGCTCAGGCGGGGTCAAAGGTGCGTAGACCGCTGCTGGCGGGGATGCCCCGGGGGTGCCGGTCGCCGGCCCCGGGGCGGAAAAATCGCCGTGCGTCCTTGGGTTGTGGCTGGGGGAGTTTGCCGCCGGGGCCCGGGCGGCAGTGATCTCCCTTGTGGCAGGCAGTCCGCCTCGGGCTGCGCCGCACCCGCTTGCCGCCGTCACCATCGCCACCGCGGACGCCACCATCGCCCACCGTCTTTTCACCGGCATCCCCTCTTTACGTTCCAAAACGCCAAGCAAAACGCGGCGGTCACCAAAATCTTCGGCCGCAAAAAAGGAGTTTCCAGACTTGTTCACAACATTTAATTCGTAGCACCAATTGTTCTGCCGGGGCCTCCACACGACTCTCGGGGTCCTACGGAAAGATAGGTGCTAAACTCAGTCACCTGTCATTACCATAAGGAGGGAACTTTGTGTACACGACACCGACTGCAGTGCCGAAGTCTCCCTGGAGCCGGCGGCTTTTGGCCTGGCTCGCCTTGGTCTTGACGGCACTGGCCGGCTCGATACTTCCCAGCCCGACCCAAGCGGCCAATCCCCTGCCCGCCGATCTTTCCCCGGGCTACCGCTTCCTCAACTTTCTCCCG
>JAIMAE010000382.1 GCA_023512105.1 Bacillota bacterium
ACCATCAAGCATCTGCAGGCCATCGCCGAGGAAGGGGAGGTGGCGGTCGACGTCTACCGGCTGTTCGAAACCTTGGGCGACCAGGTGCCGCAGCTGACGGCGGTACGGCCGAATGGCCCCTTCTTTATCGAGGATTTCGAGCAGGCGGGAGGCGCCTTGGCCGTGCTGCGCCAGTTGCAACCGCTGCTCCGCCTCGATGCCGTGACCGTCTCCGGGCAGCGCTGGCGCGAGCTGTTACCCGCCGTCCAGGTGCGGGACGACGAGGTGATCCGGCCGCTCGACCGGCCCTATGCCCGCCATCCGGCGATCGTGTTGGTGCGCGGATCCTTGGCGCCGGAGTGTGGCGTGGTCAAGCTGCCAGTGGACTTGGCGGGGCGGCGCCTGTACTTCCGGGGGCCGGCTCACGTGTTTGAGAGCACCGATGCCGGGATTGCCGCCGTGCATCGGGGCGAGGTCCGGCCGGGTGAGGTGGTGGTGCTGCGTGGGCTGGGCCCCAAAGGGACGCCCGGCATGGCGCTGGCCTCCAACTTCATCTTCGCCCTGGAGGGGGCGGGATTGCTGGAGCAGGTGGCGGTCGTCACCGACGGCCAGGAGTCCGGCCTTTCCAACCAGGGTTTGGTGGTCAAAGAGGTCTCCCCGGAGGCCCACGGGGGCGGGCCGATTGGGCTGGTGCGGGACGGGGATTGGATTACCGTCGACGTCGAGCGGCGAGTGGTCGAACTGGAGGTCTCGGAGGAAGAGTTGCAACGGCGGCGGCTGGAGGAGCCTGCCCAATTTCCCAGTTCCGAACGCGGGTGGTTGGCCATCTACCGCCAGTTGGCTCGACCGTTGAGCCAGGGGGCGGTGTTGGTGCCGCCGCGTGCCAGCGAGGAGTGAGGGCGATGAGGATGGCCGAACGCGGTCCTCCCTCTTGGGGGATCGGCGCGGCAGGGCTCTCCTGCCGGAGGACCCGATGGATGACTACCGTCGAGGCAATGCCTCGGCGCTTAAAGGAGGAAGTTCTGATGGCTACTTCCGTGACCCGGGCCTCTGGAGGCGAACAGCTCTCTCCAGAAGCCCGGCGGTCGATGATCGGTGGGATTGCCAGCTTACTGGTCGACA
>JAIMAE010000143.1 GCA_023512105.1 Bacillota bacterium
GTGGGTTACTGGAGTACGGCCGAGGTGCGGGGCGGCGCGCGGATTTTCCGTCCGCTGATGACCACCCCGGAGGCTCCCGAGCTCCATCGCTTCCTGGCTGAGGTTCGGGGCCGGGGGATACGCCATGCGGTGATGGAGGTCTCCTCTCACGCCGTGGCCCTTGAGCGCATCGCTACCCTGCAGTTTCGCACCGCCGTGGTCACCAACCTCAGTCCCGACCATCTAGATTTTCACCGAACGTTTGCGGAGTACCGAGCGGCCAAGGAGGGCTTGGTGTCCGGACTGCCCCCCGGGGGGGTGGCGGTGCTCAACCAAGACGATCCCGAGGTGCGGACGTTTGCCGTCCCGACCGCGGTGCGCACCATCCGCTACGGGGTGCAAACCCAGGGGGAGCTGAACGCCGTGCACTTGGAAGAAGATGACACCCAAAGTCGGTTTGAGCTGTTGGTAGATGGCTGGCTTGGGGAAGAGGCCTCAGCGGGTGGCCGCGGCCCCTATCCGGTGTGCTTGTCCCTGCCCGGTCGCCATAACGTGTACAACGCCTTGGCCGCGGTGGGAGCGGCACTGTCGCTGGGCGTGCCGATGCCGAAGGCGATTGCCGCACTGGCCCAGGCCAAGCCCCCGGTCCGCCGCTTGGAGGCCTACCGGGAGGGTCCCTACACGGTGGTCAACGACGTGGCCATGAACCGTGCCAGCTACGACGCCGTGCTGGAGACGATGCGCCGATGGGGAAAGCCGCTGGTGGTGGTCAATGCCCTGCGGGGAAACCGCGGAGAGCAAGTCAACCGAGACATCGCCCTAGCCTTGGCCGAGTGGGACCGGCGCCTTGGCTTCGCTCCCTTGATCGTGACGTTGAGCGAAAGCCAGGTGTCACATTTGGCCGCGGACTACCGCGTGCGGCCGGAGGAGCTGCAAAGCTTCCTCCAGGCGGCGGACCAGGAGGGGCTGGCGGTGGAATGCTTTCGCGAACTGCCGGAGGCGATTGCCCGCGGGGTCGAACGCCTGGTGCCAGGAGGGATCCTACTGCTGTTGGGCACCTTTGGGATGGACGACGGAGCCGCTCTGGCGCGCGAGGTGTTGCGGCAACGCTTGGGTAAGGCATAAGCAGAGCCGATTCCATGCCATAAACAAATTGTCACTTCATTTACTGCAATTACGTGGTACTCTAAAAGGGAAGCGGAAGTTGTCTTAAGTAATCGGGAGTTCCATATTAGGCGGAGCAACGGGGAAAGGAGATGATCGCCATGTTGTTCCCACCGCTTCCCTTGTCGGAGATGTTGCAAATCTACTCGCTCCAAGACCCGGCGACCGCTATCGTGGCCGCCGTGGCAGCCGCGTTGGTGGTCTTTCTGGGGGGCTTTCTGGCCGGCGCGGCCGTGGTGGCCCGCGGGGCGAAGGCCGAGCCGCCGGTAGAGGCGGAAAAGATCTCTCGCCATTCTGCGTAAAGTGATCTTTTCCACCTCAGAGTGGATGAGCAGCTTCGGATAAGATGCCGAGGCTGCTTTTTATTAATGTCGGGCTGGTCTACAGGCAAAAGGAACCTCATCTCGTCCATTGCAGGATTTTAAATCGCGTCTCGCGAACAGATGCCTGGCATGGAAGGCTGGGAGGGGAGAGCCTACCATGAGTCGCTCGCTGTCTCTTGAGAACTTCCGAAGCATTCGCTGTCAGACGGTGCATTTTCATCCCTAAACGGTAGTGGTCGGGCCGAACGCCGCCGGCAAGTCCAATCTATTTTCGGCCTTAGTATTCTTAAATCACATGGTAACTTACGGTCTTGAATCCGCCGCGTTGTACCAACGGGGGTGGGCCTCGATTGCCAACCGGGGGGTTTGGTTAGAGGCACCGGAGGAGCGTCCACAAACTCGAGTGGCAGTGGAATTAGAGACTCCGATTCGACTGCGTGTTAACCCGGAGGATGGCGCTGGCGAATCCCGCCCGGAGGCTCACAAGGTTCTGTATGAGGTCTCCATTGGCTTGGAGCGGGAGGTTACGGAAAGCACCGGACTTTTTCGGCTGACTCCTACCCGAGTTCAAGAGCGAGCGGTTTTCGGAGAGCTGCGGAATATGCCCCAGCCAAAGGGACGGAGTTCCCAGATTGGATCACTCAGGAAACGATTTTTTGGGATGGAAATGGCGGACCGGGAAAAGTCCATACCGAGGTGACCTCCGGAAAAGAGCTGCTTTCTGACCCGCAACGTGAGGTGATCGAAGCGGTGCCGCCGCTCGACCGGCACCAGTTATTTTCTCCTTACGACCTTTTAATTGGGCGACTCACCCTGATGGTACCGGATTTGTTTACCGCCATTCGCGGAATTGCCTGCTTTGACCTTCACCCCTCATGGATGCACGTGGCCTCTCAACCGGTGCCCTATCCCCAACTAAACCCTTATGGGGCAAATCTGGCTCAACGCCTCGATCAGATTTTGCGGGAGGAGTCATCTCGAAAGCAATTTGAGTCACTGCTACGGATGGTGGTTCCATGGTTGGGCAACCTGGCGGTTTGGCGGCAGCCAGACCACAGCTTCCTGCTGACCGGCGAGGAACAGTTCACGGTTAAGGCGGCTCAGGTGCCGATGGAGTCCTACACCCTGTCCGACGGCACCTTATACGCTATGGCGTTAATCGATGCGCTGCACTTCGAAGACTTTCCCATGAAGCTCTTGGAGGAGCCTGAGCGCTACCTTCATCCGGCCTTGTTTCCGGTGTTGGTGGAATGGATGGACGAAGTCACCGAGCTTCGTTCTTCGTCCTGACACCTTCTGTAAATTGGAAATATGAACCAGGAACATTCCACCGGGCACGTTGCTCGTCGTTGGGGCGTCAATGTTCGTACCATCTACCGTTGGGAAGAAGCTGGCCTCTTGCATCCCATCCGGCTTCCGAATGGCCAGCGCCGATTCTTTCAACGGGAAATTGATGCTCTACTCCGCAAGCGGCGGAACGCTGCACCGCGCTGTATTCTTTATGCCCGCGTTTCCTCGGCAAAGCAAGCCGAAACCGGCAATCTGAACCGGCAGAAGGAACGGTTGCTGGAAGCCGCCCGGATGCGCGGATATGACGTCATCACCGCCATCACGGAACAAGCCTCTGGACTCAACGAAGAACGCCGGGGCCTTCGGCGGATCTTCCGTCTGGCCCAGGAGGGCCGGGTCGATGTGGTGCTGGTCGAATATAAGGACCGGCTGGCCCGGTTTGGCTTTGCCTACATCGAAGAAGCTCTGGCCGCTTATGGGGTTCGAGTGGACGTGCTTAATGGCCCGGTGGCGACGGATGCTGCCCAAGAACTGGTCCAAGACATGCTGGCGATTGTTGCGGTATTCGCCGCGCGGCTATACGGAGCACGATCTCTAAAAAAATTCCGCCGAAAAGTCAAAACGGCGATGAAGGAGGTGGAGGCGCTTGAAATGGATGAAGGTCTCCCGCACCGTTCGTCTGAAGGTGCGTCCTGAGACGAACTCCGGCAAACTAGCTGCTTTGGAAGCCACAGGGATGTGGTGGGATCGTGCGGAGGCCTTTTATCTGGAATTTTTTCTATTGCACATGGACATGGTGGCGGAAACCCCGAACAACAAAGCGTTGCTAACCTGGGCTGAGACCCAAACGGTGTCTACCGAGACACACCCTACTCCGCTGCCCGGCTGGAATATCCAGGAGGCGGTACCGGGGTTGCCCGTGGCAGTTCGCCGGGCTGTGATCAACGCCGCCATCGGTGCGGTGCGGTCCTATGTGTCCCATTTGACGCGGTGGGGAGCCACGGCCCCTCAGAAACGGGGGAGGGTGCCGAAACCGCCGCGTCAGAGGTCCCACCCCACGTTCTACAATGGGGTGTACCGGGTGAACATGGCGGATTTTCGGCAGGGATTCCTGCGGTTGAAACTCTTTGACGGCGGCCGGTGGCGGTGGATGAATCTGCCGGTTTCCGCCCCGCCTAATGCGAGGGACCTTTTGGCCGCTTCGGCCGCCGAAAAAGACCGCATTCGCCGCACTCGCCAGGACCAGAACGACCGGATGCGGGCAGAGGGCCGTACCCAGCGAACAACCGACGAACGCAACGCTTTGCGCCCTCGGCTGTGGGTCGCGCAGTCGCCGACCCTGGTGCATCAGCCGGATGGTTTTTGGCTGCACGTCCCGTTTGAAAAATGGGTGGCCGTGGCCGGCACAGCCGAAGAGCAACGCATTCACAATCCTTGCCTGCGCGTGGGAACCGTCGATTTGAACGCGGATTCCGCTGTGGCCGCAGCCTGGGAAGGCCAATCGTGCCAAGGGGTCAAAACGGTTTGGCATGCCCGAGAAAACGCCAAGCGGGAGAAAGCGTTGCAAAAGGTGGCCCGCAAACAACGACAGGCCGGCAAACCGGTCAAGGGGGAGCATAGCAACCGATTTTTATGGGAATACATCCGCAACCTGGACAACACGACGGCCTGGCAAGTGGCTTCGGCTATTGTGGCCTGGGCCGTCGCCACCGGGATTTCGGTCCTGGTGTTTGAGTATTTGCGCTCCTATCGCCCGAAACGCGGCCTCTCGTGGAGTCGCCGAACCAACCGGAAACGGACCTACTGGTTACGCGGGCAGGTTCTGCGGCATGTGCGCGATCTGGCTTTGCGGGAAGGCATGCTCGTGGTTGAGCGAAACCCCGCCTGGACGAGTCAAGTCTGTCCTCAGTGTAGCCACTTAGGGGAGAGGTTCTCCCCCGATGGGCACGGCTATCCCAGCCGGTTCCACTGTGGGCACTGTGGCTGGACAGGCGATGCGAATGTCGTGGCGGCCTTCAATCTCAAAAAGAAATGGGACCGGTCGTTCCGGTATCCTACGCCCGACGAACGGCAGGCCGCCGACCTCCGAAGCGCCCGTAAGGGTGGCGCAGCCGCGAAGTCGAAAGGGCTTCCGGTGGCCGGATAAGGCCACGGCGCGGGGCTAACCGGACAGCGGGACGCCCCGGCGGCCCCAGGCGCTGGGGCCGGCCCCAGCGGTCGGTCCCGGTGGTGGCACTGGTGCTGGTTTTGCGGGAGTGGCGCAGGCCCCTGGGCCGAGAGCCGCAAGACGACTCCCTGCGGGTGATCCGCCATCCTCACGCGCCAGCCAGCGGATCATTCCCCTGCAGGGGCGGCACGAACAACAGGTGTCCGGATTTGTCAAGTAAATCGGGCAACTGTTGACACCACGCTCAGAACAAACTGTTGATAACCACTCACAGCCCAGACCTTGTCGCGGCTATACCTCGAGCTCATTGGGACCACATCTTGTACACTTACCGGACGCCCAACGGGGATACCTGTTATGAGGCCGTAGACCCCTCCGATGCCCCGGTGGCCAACGTTGCTGGACAATGTATGAGACATCCGGGTGCTGCAGCGGATGGACGCCTGGCATCATCTGCTGCACTGACCACCATGGCCCAGGCAACCTTTGGGTGTGGGGTTGAAGGCAACTTGGCGGCGTACCCTGCCATCCGATGGAGCGGTTTTGGAACCAAGAACGCGTCGAGGTGGTCAACTGTCTTTTACAGCAGTTTCGAGAACGAGGAGATCCCTATTTATTCTTGGCTGATAGGGACAGAAAAACAGTGGCGAACCGCAAAGCGGAGTGGTTGTCCACGTACTATAATCTTGACCCTGCCTCCCTGCTGAGTGTTCACACAAATTGAGACCTGGGTTCTGTCAGGTCTGCCACTTTCGCAAATGGACCGGTTGGGGCCTGCCCATCGGCGCCTTGAAGGCGAACCCGGAGGAACCCGGGTTCGCCTTTCGTTCTGGATTACGCCGGCTGCCAGACCATAAAGCCCATTCCGACCCCAGTTCCGGCCAGTGACCGGTAGGCAGGGACATAGTCCACCAGTTGGGGCGAATAGTCGGCCAGGGCGGATGCGATGGTGATCCAGGCCCTAAGTTCCGAGGTGCCGGCCGCGAGCAGGGACGGGTCGAGCGACCGCAGGGATTCTGGCCGTCCCTGGAGGATGGCGTCCAACACCTGATGGTCTAGCCCTTCATCGATTCCCCAATGGGTCAATCCGCCGGTGGCCACCAGGGCGATGCGCTTGGCCTCTGGCCAGGAGCGGATGCCGGATCGGAGGGCTTGGCCCAGCTGCCAACAGCGCTGCGGGGAAGGTTGGTTAGGAGAGACGTGCGCGTTGACCACCACCGGGAGGATGGGGATGTGGGAGGGCAGGCCCAGGCGCCGCCGCACAAACGTAAAAGAATGGCTCAGGGGACGACCGGGAAGCTGCTGCGAGAACTGGGTGACGTCAAAATCCAGGCGGCTGAGATGAGCCACCAAGTGACGGGCCAAGGCGGGCAAAGCCGGATAGGGGTCAGGTGCCTGGTTGTGCCAGGCCCAGAGTCCGGGACGGTAGGCGGGGGCGACCTGCTCGGGGGGAATCGGGATGTCCCAGATCACCTCGCCCGAGAAGATGGCCAAGGCAGGCTGCCCTTCCGGTCCCCAGAGCTCACCTTGGTCGTCTCCTACCACCACCACCGCATCGACGGCCGCCTCGGTCAGGTGGCGACCCAGGCGGGCGATGGCGTCCTGACAGGCCTGGTATTTGGCCTGCCACTGCTCCAGGGTGACGGCTTGGGCCAAGCGGTCTTGGTTTTGGGCCAGCAAGCGGTCGTAGGGTACCGTGGGATTGCGCCGATCCAGCTCCCCCAGATCTGACCAGAGTTCGGGGGCGATGCTGAGTTGCGGGCTGTGCGATGAAGCCAAGCCGGTGACGATCTCCGCCATCTTGTTCTCCTTTCGCACACCGTCCTCTTCACCTTGCCGGCTTGGCCGCAGGCCGGGCGTGGCACCCGTTGCAGACCGCCGCCGGGGTGAGCGTTTAGACGGTGCATCGCATCAATGCGTTTTCCTAGGTTGTCGGCG
>JAIMAE010000007.1 GCA_023512105.1 Bacillota bacterium
GCACACGGCCGTCCCCCACCTCCGCACCCGGGCTACTGGGGGGAGACCCCCTGGGATCCCGGGCCGTGCCAGCCCTTGAAATTTGGTGGCGATCAGCTCCGATGGGTAGAATCCCTCGGGGCTTTTTGCTTTATTGGTGTAGACATGTCGATTAAGGAGGGTGGCGATGGGCGCAAAGACGCCATGGGACGCAATTGGAGAGGAGCTGGCCCAGGGCCGGGTGCCGCAGGTCATCTATCGCTCGCCGGAACTTTGGGCCCAGGAACAAGCCCGCATCTTTTCCCGGCGGTGGCTTTTGGTGGCCCACGAGAGCGAACTTCCCGCCCCCGGGTGCTTCGTCCGGCGGCGGATAGGCGGGCTGTCGGTTTTAATCGTCCGCGGCAAGGACGGCCAGATTCGGGGGATGCTCAACCAGTGCGTGCATCGCGGCGCCGAGCTGACCGGCTACTGGCAGGGAGCGGTGCGAGCCTTTAGCTGCCCTTATCACGGCTGGACCTACGACCTCGATGGCGCCCTGATTGGAGTGCCCTTTCGGGAGCGGCTGTACGCCGGCGCGGCGTTGCCTAACTCCGCACACCTGGTGCGGGTAGAGCGATATCGGGGATTTTGCTTTGCCAACCTCGATCCCGAGGCCCCGCCGTTGGCCGAGGGTTTGGGGGATTTTCGCTGGTACTTGGATTTTTGGTTTCAGCCCGGGGGGATGGAGATGGAGGTGGCCTCGGGCCCTGACCGTTGGCTCATCGCCACCAACTGGAAGGTCCCCAGCGAAAACTTTGCCGGCGACAGCTACCACACCTTGTTTACCCACCGGTTCGCCGCCCAAGGGGGATACCTTCCCACCAGCGCCCGGTTGCACGACCAGGGGTTTTCGGTGCGCATTCCCGGCTTGGGGCACACGGCCAATTTCGCCTATTTGGCGGACGGCGCCCCCTGGCCTGGGGTGCCGCCGGCCCTGGCCGAGCGGTTTGAGGCCTCTTACCTTCCGGAACAAGCCGCCCTCTTTCGCCGGGTGCGCACGGCCTTGGGCAACCTTTTTCCTAACGCCTCCATTCACACCACGGTGCGCCAGTGGGAGCGCGAAGGGCCGCTGGTGCGCTTTTGGACCGTCCGCACCTGGAACCCGCAGTCGCCAGAGCAAACCGAGGTGCTGAGTTGGTGTCTGGTCCCCCGCCAGGCTCCGGATTCCTTCAAGGCCTTGTCGGTGCAGGCGTATCGGCTCTCCTTTGGCCCCAGCGGAATGGTGGAACAAGATGACGTGGCGGTGTGGGAAGGGATTGGCCGCGCGGCGGCCGACCCGGCGGGGGATGGCCTGTCCCTGAGCTTGGAGATGGCGCCCAAACCGCCATTGCCGGGGGGTGGCCCAGGCCAGCCGCCTGGGGAGATCAGCCAGGGGCTGATCAACGAGGACAACGCCCGGACCTTTCTGCAGACCTGGTGGCGGTGTCTTCAGGGGTAACCTGCCCGAGGAGGAGAAGCGATGGAGTGGGCCAGTTGGTACTACGAGGAAGCCGAGTTGTTGGACCAGGGGCGATGGCAGGCATGGTTGGAGCGCTTCCACCCGGACGCCCGCTACGAGGTGTGGTTGACGGAGGTGCGCTTCCATGAGCCCCAGGGCGAGCAGCTGACGTACCATCCCTTGATTGCCGACGACCGCCTGGCGCTGGGGATCCGGGTGCAACGGCTTTTGGATGGCTTGGCTTGGAGCGAGCGCCCCCGGCATCTGACCACCCGCCTGGTCGGCAACCTGATGGCGGAACCTCTGGCCTCGGGTCGCTGGCGGGTCAAGACCACCGTACTCTTGTGGCAGTGGTCGGTGTCGCAGGGGCGGGGCGGGGTGCTGGGATTTCGGCGCACCGACGAGCTGGCTCAGGCTGATGGGAAGTGGCAAATTATCCATCGCCGGGTCGAGTTGGGAAGCGACCAGGTGACGGAGGGCGCGTTGAGCCTTTTGCTCTAGGGGATGGAGATTCCCTGAAAAAAAGCGGGAGGAGGCCGGCCCCCTCCCGCTGGGATGGAGATCAGGCCGGCTCCAGGCGACCGAGGGCCAGGCGGCGGGTCTGTCGCCGGCGCACCCGGTCCAACGCGGAAAGCTGTTGGGAGAACTCGGCCAACGACTCGGTAATTCGCCGGGTGGCGACCTCCGAGCCCTCGGAGAGCTTTTTCACCTCGTCGGCCACCACGGCAAAGCCGCGCCCCGCCTCTCCCGCCCGCGCCGCCTCAATGGCCGCGTTGAGGGCCAGGAGGTTGGTTTGGCGGGCCAGATTGCGGATCAGTTCCGTGGCGTCGCGGATGGCGTCGGATTGCCCGCTCAGCGATCCCATCAGGGCGTCGAGCTCGGCGTCCAGCATCTCTTGGTAACGGGTGATGACGGTCACCATGTCGGCCATCAGGCGCTTAGAGGCGGCCTCATAGGCTCGGCTGCGCTTTTCGGCGTCTTGGGGCCACGCTTGGTCGATGGTGTGAGCGGCCTCCGCCCAGATCAGTCGGTAGGCCGCGAGGTACCAGTCGGGGGACAGCCCAACCCGCACGTGGGCGGCGGCGATGCGTTCCAGTTCTTCGGGCAGGCTCGGGTCGTCCAAGGGGCGCCTTAAGCTGCGCAAGTACTCCGCCAGGGAGCGCTCCAAGCGCTCGTAGCTGGTGGCGTCGCGCACGATCCCGTCGAGGGCGGATACCGCCTTCACCTTGGCGTAAAACCGCGGCACCACCAACTCCGCCACCCGATTCCAGTCGATGGCGGCTAAGATCTCCGCCTCCTCTGGGCTCCATTCCATAAACTCCCGGAGCTGATGCCAGGCAACGATAAGCCTACACTTCCTTTCCTGTCGAGGGTTCTCTGTGCCTAGTTCCTTCTCTTCGCTTAGGAAGTTCGGATCATTATAACATCCGAACTGAATGCCGTGATAGGATCTAATGTCGAAAATACTCGGATCTTGTAGACATATCCTTGCGGAGCCCTGCGCAGGGATAATGAGGCGATTCGTGTTTGCGCACGTACTCGCGATCCGAGACGCATCAAGAGGGCCGTGAAACAAATATTGACGAACATAGTCGAAAAAAGGACATACAGATTAGTAATGATGATGGGTTTGTGATAGAGTCTCTTGCCGACGTGAACAGGCTCAAGGAGGGAGCGATGGAGCCGGAAACGGTGCCAAGGAGTGCGTTGGATTCCGAGGCGGGAGGAGAGTGGACGCGGGTCTACCTAGGGACCCTCCGGCGCTGGCTGGCCGGCTTGCCGGAGTCGGTGCGGGAACGGCGGGAGGCGGCCGCCCGGCGGGTGTTGGAAGCCTGGATTGCCGGCCAAGGGGTGCCTGCAGGCGAAGGGGAAGCGGAGCTTTCGCCGGCGGAGGTCTTGGAACTATATCGGCTGTTGATGGAAGAGGCGGGGCCGGCTCTCAGCGCACCGGCCGCCGGGGGAGCTGCTCAACGCCTGTATGCGGCGCTGGCGGCTACCGTGGAGGCGCTGTGGGCCGAGGCGGTGCGCCAATCCCAGGTGGACGCGCTGACCGGGGCGGCCACCCGGCGCGGATACGAGGCCTGGCTCAGGCAGATTCCTCCGGCGAGCGAAGGGCTGGTGATGGTGTTTGACCTCGATGATTTCAAATGGTTTAATGACACCTTCGGCCACTGGGCCGGCGACACCATCCTCCGCCAGGCGGCAGCCCGGGTCCACGAGGTGGTGGATGAGCTAAGCCTTTTGGTCCGCTTAGGCGGGGATGAATTCTTGCTGTGCTGTCTCGGGCCCGACTTTCAAAGCCTGGAATCTTGTCAACGCTTTGTGGATGCGCTGCATCGCCGATTAACCCAAGAGAGCTACCGGGTCGGGCGGCGCCGATATCGTCTCGGGGTGTCGGCCGGGTGGATGATGGGGCCGATAGGGGAGGATCTGGTGCAGCGCGCCGACGACCGCCTGCTCTTGGCCAAACGGCAGGGGAAGAATCACCTGGTGGGTCCGCAACAAAAGATGGACCAGCCGCTTGCCCCTCCGCCCCGGGCCCGCCCCCGCCGACCATCTTGGCCTCCGGCGGCGGAATTGGGATGGCTTGCCGAGGCGGCGGAGGCGCTGTGGGCGGGCTGGTCGACGGCGGCGGTGTTGGTCAACCGCCGAGGGGAAATCGTGGCCGTCAACCCGGCCTACCAGGCGTTGGTGGGGCGAGGGCGAGAGGAGCTTTTGGGTCAAAATCCCCGGATCAACGGCGCCGGGGCCACCCCCCCGCCGGTCTACCGGCGCCTTTGGGCTAGGCTTCAAAAGGGCAAAACCTGGCGCGGGGCGCTGGAAAACCAGCGGGCGGACGGCGAGCGCTGGTGGGCGGAAGAGGAGATAATCCCGATTGCGGTGGGCTCCCAGGTGGTGGGATATTGGGCGGCGGTGCGCGATCTGGAAGCACCGGCCCCCTTGCCGCCGCTGGAGGCAAGCGTGACCGACGGGACCAGCTTTCAGTTCGCCCTGCAACCGATCGTGGAGCTTGCCTCCGGCAATCCCATCGGCTTCGAGGCCCTGGCCCGACCTCGGCGGGGTCCACATCCCCTGGCTCCTCGCCGCTGGTTTCGCCTCGCTCGGCTGCTGGAGGACGAAGTCGGGGCCGACTTGGCGGCCCTGCAGGCGTTGGCCCAGTCGCTCGCGCAGTTGGGGGGGTGGCTGGAGACCCGGCGGCTTTTCGTCAACGTCAAAGCCGCGACCTTGGCTCGCCCGGCGGGATTCCGTCGGGCGCTGCGCGCCTTGGAGACCGCAGTGCCGCGGCGGTGCTTGGTGATGGAGATCGGGGAGCGGGGGGCGCTGCGCTACCCCCACTGGGAGCGTCTGCGCCGCACCTATCCCGACTTGGCCTGGGCCCAGGACGACCTCGGGCGGGGCGACGGCGACCTCTTGCGCATGGTGATCAGCCGGCCGGAGTGGATCAAGCTGGACCGGGAGTTGACGCGCCGCCTGGCCCAGGAGCCCATCGGGGGCCCCGCCCCCGCACTGGTGGCGGCCCTTACCACCTGGGCACACCGCTACGGCACTCGGGTGGTGGCGGAGGGCATCGAGACCGAGGCCGAGTTTCGAGTCGCCCGTCAGCTCGGGGTCGACGCCGGACAGGGGTTTTGGCTGGGTCCTCCGCGGCTGCTCGAGTTGCCATCCGCCGGAGAGAGCGGGCCATGACGGGACTGGAGTCCCGCTTTGGGGAGGGAGGCCGCCCTGCCCAGGAACCTGGGGCGTGGAGGCTTTTGGTTTCCGCGAACTGGGAGGGCTACTGGGACGGGGAGCAGGTGGTCTCGCGGGTGGTGGATTCCTACGGCCTGCCGCTCTGGCCGGCCCGCTGGACGGTGGTCGGAACCCAAGGTACGGCCAGCTACGAGCTGACGGTGGAGTACCGGCTGGGGGGGCGCGGCCTGGTGACGGTGGTCTCGCTTTGGACGACCGCCCCGGCGGAGGACGCCGAGCCCCGCCCGCCTTGGTTAGAGCCGCTGATCTGGCGCGTCCTACATCCGGACGACGACTAAGGATTGAACCGGGCCACCCAGACCACGGCCACGAAGGCCAGTTCGATGAGAATCGAGATCGTGGCCAGGGTGGGCGTGGAGACCCAGATTGGCAGCGCGTGGGAGAGCGGAGCCGCCCCGTGCACGGCCAGCTGGCCGGGCAGTGCGTGCAAGGGAAGGCCGCGGATCGGCCCCGGAGGGCGCAAGACCCAACGGGCAAAGCTGGGTGAGAGGTCCATGGCGATCCGGATTACCGCCGCGCCACCGGATGCCACCACTCCCGCCCACACTCCAAAGCGCTTGCCGGCCAAAAGGGCCACCGCGGCCACCACGGCCAAGGCGGCGTCTATCCCAAACAGGCCGGCCAGGAACCGGTTGAACCCCTCCACTCGCGTCATCAGGGCAAGATGGATGTAGGCCACCGCCAGTAGCAGCACCACTCCCACCCAGATCCAGGCGTTGCGATGGGCGGCAGGAGTGCTCGCCACAGCATCTTCAGACATCCCTTCACCTTCCTCGCCGCATAATCTTCCGTTGGAGCCGCAAGAGCGTCCATGCGGTGGTCCTAGTTTTTCCCAAAGTTGTTGCCGACATGTTGCCGGCGGCGAGGAGCTGGGATGCGCGCCTAGGAGGCCTCCTCCGGCCGCATGGCCTCCAGGCGGGCAATGACGGCCCGGGTGACGTGGGTGGGGGTGGAGGAGCCGGCGGTTACCCCGACCCGGCGCACCCCGACGAACCAAGCCGGGTTCAGGTCTTCCGCGCGCTCGACCCGCACCGCCGGCTTTTTGGCCACCGTCTGCACCACTTCCACCAGTCGGTTGGTGTTGTTGCTGCGGGGATCGCCCACCACCACCACCAGGTCGACGTCGCGGGCAAAGCGCACGGCTGCCTCCTGACGATCCTGGGTGGCACGGCAGATCTCGTTGTACACCTCGGCCTTGGGGTAGCGGCGCAAAATCGCCTCCACTACCGCCTGGGTGTCCCACTGGCTCAAGGTGGTCTGGGTGGTCACCACCAAGGGTAGGTCGGGCGCAAAGTCCAGCCGGTCGACGTCTTCGGGGCGGGAGACTAAGCGGATGCGCTCGGGCGGAGCCTCGCCCATTGCGCCCTCCGGTTCGGGGTGGCCGGGTTGGCCAATGTAGATGACGGAATAGCCGGCGGCAATCTTTTCGGCGATTAGCCGGTGGGTCTTGGCCACGTCGGGACAGGTGGCGTCCACCACGTGAAACCCGCGGCGCCGGGCCTCGGCCACCACCTGCGGGCTGATCCCGTGGGCGGTGAAGATGAGCGTGGCCCCCGGCGGCACCTCGTCCAAGAGCTCGAGTCGGCTCTTGGCGCCTTCCACGGTGAGGATGCCAAGTTCGGCCAACTCGTCGACCACATGGCGGTTGTGCACGATCTGGCCCAGGACCACGATCGGGCGGGGGAGGTTAGGGTCTTTGGCCACCCGCTTGGCCAAGGTAATGGCGTCCACCACCCCGTAACAGTACCCGCGCGGCGTAATTTTCACCACTTCCACGGCGTGACCCCTTCCTGCGAACCGCAAAACTCCAGCGAACGTGCTTCTCTTTGGAGCATACCACCTTTGCGCCCGGCCGGCGACCTCGAGGATGGGGAGCCCATTCCTTTGGGTTATATTGGGAAGGAGTGCAGACGACGGCGGGTGGATGAGGAGGTCGAGGCAATGGACCGATGGTTTGGCGCCCCGGGCCCGGACGGGGTCGGGGAGCGGGCGGAGGGGCCGCCGCGAGGGTGGTTTGAGATCTTCTCCCGCCACTACTGGGGCCTTTTGCTCCTGGCGGTGGTTCCCATGCTTCTGGAAGCCTTCCACTTCAACGTGGTGGAAGGGATGATGATTTACTTCTCCTTGTTTTGGTTCTTTCTCTTCCGGCGCCTGGCCCACGTCAAGCTGGGTCCTTCGGCCCTGTTTGTCGACCTTTTGGCCTACCTCTTTGCCGGGACTTTTGGGGCGGGGCTGGCTGCGGCGGGCGAGAGCCTGGCCTTGGGCATGGGGGCCGGGGCCTGGATTCAAAGTCGGCACTTTGCCCTGGCCGCCACCGGCAGCATTCTCTTTGTCGGGCTGGTCGAGGAGGCCGCCAAGCAGGTGTGGGTGCTCGGGGTGTTGGGGTGGGACCGGCTGCGACGCCGGGATCCTCGGCCGATGAGCTATCTCATGATTGGGATCATGACCGGATTGGGCTTCTCCGCGATCGAAAACATCGACTACGTCGAGCGGGGGATCTTTCTCGACATCTCCCAACACGTGGGCGGGGTGGGGGTGGTCACCGCACTGACCCGGGCTTTGTACACCCCGTTTCTGCACGCGATTTGGGCCGCTACCCTGGCCTGGATGTTGGCGGTGGCGGCGCGCCGGCGCCAAGTCGGGATGGCCTTCAGCGGGTGGTTGGGCATGGCCGCCCTGCACGGTCTGTACGACGCCAGCCTGCGTTTTAGCCTCTGGTTGAGTTTGGTGGTGGTGGCCTTCTCCTATTTTGTCTTCCTGTACGCGATGCGCCAGTCGGTTTGAGGCTGGCCGGGGGGAAGCGGGACGAGCGGGCAGGAATCTAGGGAGGTGATGTCGTATGTAGTAGGATACAGGTCGTAAGGGGGAGGCCCCATGATTCGTCTCGAGCACGTCAGCAAACGCTATCCCAACGGACATCAGGCGTTGCACGACGTCAGTCTGGTCATCCACCGCGGAGAGTTTGTGTTCATCGTCGGCCCTTCGGGGGCCGGCAAGTCGAGCGTGATCCGCCTCCTCTACCGGGAGGAGGTGCCTACCCAGGGGACGGTGTGGGTGGAGAATTTTTGCCTGAACACCATGCGGCCCTCGGAGGTGCCGCGGCTGCGGCGCCAGCTAGGGGTGGTCTTTCAGGACGTCAAGCTGTTGCCCAACCGCACGGTCTATCAAAACGTGGCCTTTGCCATGGAGGTAGTAGAGGCCAGCCCCCGGGAGATTAAGAAACGGGTGCCGCAACTGTTGGAGTTGGTGGGCCTCAGCGGACGCCACGACTTCTACCCGGAACAGCTTTCCGGGGGAGAACAGCAACGGGTGGGGATTGCCCGAGCCCTGGCCAACAACCCGCCGTATCTCATCGCCGACGAACCTACCGGCAACCTGGATCCCGACACCGCTCAGGATATCCTGCGCATCTTCGTCGAGGTCAACCGCCGCGGCGCCACCGTGATCATGGCCACCCACGCCAAGGAGCTGGTCAACCAGCTGCGCCGGCGGGTGATCGCCTTTGACCACGGCCGCTTGGTGCGCGACGACTTGCGCGGCGCCTACCACGTCGCGCCATGACCGGCGCTTAGCGGGTTTTTGGGGAGGGGATAACAGTGGTCAAACCCCGGACGGTAGCCTATTGGCTTAAAGAGGCGGGGCAAAATCTCTGGAAGAACGGCTGGATGACGGTGGCCTCGGTCTCCACCGTGGCCCTCTCCCTGTTTGTGCTGGCCTTCTTTTTGGTGTTGTCGCTCAACCTCAACCACATCACCAGCGTCTTGCAAAGCCAAGTCGAGATTCGGGTCTTTGTCCATGCCAACGCCACCCGGGAGCAGGAGATGGCGTTGTTAAAGGCGGCCCAGGGATGGCCGGACGTGCGCCAAATCACCTTCTTCACCAAGCAGCAGGCGGCGGACCAGCTGAAGGCGGAGTTTCCCCAGGAAAAGGATTTGGTGGCGCTGATCAGCCAATCCAACCCACTGCTGGACGGCTACGACGTCTACATCCGGCAGGTCAGCGAGATTCCCGGTCTGGTCCAGCGATTTCAGGCCCAACCGATCGTGGAGAACGTGGTCTACCAGGGCCAGGTGGCCCAGCGCCTGGCCGAGACGGCGCGCATCGTGGCCTGGGCCGGTTACGTGATCGAGGGCTTGTTGGGACTGGCCACGGTGGTCATCATCATGAACACCATCCGCCTGGCCGTCTTCGCCCGTCGCCGGGAGATTCAGGTCATGAAACTGGTCGGCGCCACCGACTGGTTTATTCGTTGGCCCTTTTTGCTGGAAGGGGTGGCCCTGGGAGTGATCGGGGCGGTGTTGGCCGACCTGGCCACCGGCGTGGGCTACAGCTGGGTCTCCAACGCCGCCGCCCGAGCGCTCCCGTTTTGGCCCTTGGTCCCGCCGGCCGCCGCCCTGAGCCACGCGGTGGCGGTGACCTTGGCCGGCGGGTTGGCCATCGGACTGGCGGGCAGTTTGGTCGCGGTCCGACGCTTTCTTCGAGTGTAACCCCGCGCCTTCAATCCCCCGCGGCCTCGGCCAACGGTCGGCTGGCTAACCTCCCCGGAGTGGTGCGGTAGGCGGCCCAGGCGCCTAGCAAGGCCAGCCCGGTGGCCACCATCAACACCGCCGAAAACGCTCCTGCCCCACTGCCCGGCGGCTTAGACCAGGCGGTGTACAGGGCGCCGGCGATGGCCACGCCCAGGGCCTGGCCGACGTAGCGGACGGCTCCGAGGGTTCCTGCCATCATCCCCTGGCGGTGGCGCGGGGTGGCCCCCAGTACCGCGCTTTGAATCGGGGCGGTAAACAGGCCGAGGCCGATGCCGATGGTGAGCAGGGGCGGGACCAGGAGCCAGAGCGGGCGGTCCGGCCAATGCGCGATCCACCCCAATCCGGCGGCGAAGATCAACAGCCCCAGGGTGGTGGGGAGGCGGGTGCCCCGGCGGTCTGACCACCCGCCGGCCCAGCGGGAGATGCCCAGCATCACCACCGGCGTCACCGTCATCATCAGCCCGATCCGGCTTAAACCCACGTGGGCCGTCTCCGCCAGCCAGGCGGGGACCAGGAGATAGAAGAAGAACATGGCCACGTAATTGAGCAAGACGGCGAGATTCCCGTTGCGCACGGCGGGATGCGCAAACAGGCGGACGTCCAGCAGCGGGTCGGGATGGCCGAGCTCCAGGCGGACGAACAGAATGCCGGCCACCGCCGAGGCGACGACTTCGCCGATCGCCGCCATCGTCCAACCCTGGCCCAAGCCCTGACTCCATCCCAGCAGTCCCCCGCCCAAGGTCACAGCCAACAGTGCACTGCCCCAGCCGTCCACTCGCACCGGTTGGCTTGCCGGGGCGGGATGGGACCGCGGCAAGAGGAGCAGCGAGGCGGCCAACAAGGGCAGGTTGATCCAAAAGGCTCCAGGCCATCCCCAGCGGGCGACTAAGAATCCCCCGACCAACGGCCCGAACGACAGCCCGATGTAGACCGCCATGGCAAAGGTGCCCAAGGCCCGGCCCCGCTGGTCGGGGGGATAGCGCAGCGCCAGCCAGGCCGGCACCGAGGCCATGATCATCGAGCCCGCCACTGCCTGCAGCGCCCTTAGCCCGAGCAGCAGCGGAAACGAGGGGGCCAGGGCCGCGGCCGCCGAGGTGACGAAAAACAACCAGACCCCGATCCGGAAGACTCGGGCCTGACCGATCTGGTCCGACAACCTTCCCATTGGTAACACCAAGACGGCCTGAACCAAGGTGTAGATCGAGGCCAGCCACTGGGCCACGTCGTAGGGCTGGTGGAAGGCGTGCACCAAGGCCGGCAAGACGGTGGCGACCAGGGTGGAGTTCATGCCGCCGACGATGGCCCCAAAGACGACGGACCAGAGTAGGCGGAACAAGGTGCGGTCTTGGGTCGGAACCGAGGTGGATTGCATGGCGGCCTCCTATCTTCGCAGCTGGGAGCAGGCGAGATGGCCGGCTATTCGGCCCCGCGCCTCTCGGGTCGAATCTTACCGCAAGCCGGGGCCGACCGAGAAGGCTTTTTTGCCCGGGAGCGGCTCGGCGCGGAGCAAGCTCGGGTCGTTTAACCCTGGTGTTATAATTGGATCAAGATTTATCGGCGCGGGCGTTGCAGACGAGGAGGGGAGCCGTGGCCACACCGGGACGGTTTCAGTTGGTGAGTCCCTATGCCCCGACCGGGGACCAACCCAAGGCGATTGCGGAGCTGGTTGCGGGGCTAAACCAGGGGATTGCGCGCCAGGTGTTGCTGGGGGTCACGGGGTCGGGCAAGACCTTTACCATGGCCAACGTGATCGCGGCCGTCAACCGGCCGACCCTGGTCTTGGCGCCCAACAAGACGCTGGCCGCGCAGTTGGCTGGGGAGCTTAAGGCCTTCTTTCCGCACAACGCGGTGGAGTACTTCGTGAGCTACTACGATTACTACCAGCCGGAGGCCTACGTGCCCCAGACCGACCTCTACATTGAGAAGGACTCGCAGATCAACGACGAGATCGACAAGTTGCGCCACTCGGCGACCTCGTCTTTGCTCGAGCGGCGGGACGTGGTGGTGGTGGCCAGCGTCTCCTGCATCTACGGGTTGGGTTCTCCGGAGGATTACCGGACCTTGGTCCTCTCCCTGCGGGTGGGCCAGGAGCGGGATCGACAGGCGATCCTGCGCAAGCTGGTGGAGATCCAGTACACCCGCAACGACGTCAACTTCATTCGCGGCACCTTCCGGGTCCGCGGGGACGTGATCGAGGTCTTCCCTGCCAACCAGAGCGAACAGGCGATTCGGGTGGAGCTGTTCGGGGACGAGATCGAGCGCCTGCGCGAGTTTGACCCCTTGACCGGGGAGGTGTTGGGCGAACGCGAACACGTCGCCATCTACCCCGCCTCCCACTACGTGATGGGGCCTGGCCGGCTGGCTCCGGCCCTGGCCAGCATTCGCGCCGAGTTGGCCGAGCGCCTCCAGGAGTTGCGCCAACAGGGCAAGGACCTGGAGGCCCAGCGCCTGGAGCAGCGCACCCTGTACGACCTGGAGATGTTGGAGGAAGTGGGCTTTTGCTCCGGGATTGAGAACTACTCCCGCCACTTTACCGGGCGCAAGCCGGGCGAGCCCCCGTTTACCTTGCTGGATTTCTTTCCCGAGGACTTTTTGACCATCATCGACGAATCGCACGTGGCGGTGCCCCAGATTCGCGGGATGTACGCCGGGGACAAATCGCGCAAGGACAATTTGGTGGAGTACGGCTTCCGCCTGCCCTCGGCCTACGACAACCGGCCGCTGACCTTTGAGGAGTTCGAGGCCCGGGTGGGCCAGGTGATTTACGTCTCGGCGACTCCGGGGCCGTACGAGCTCTCAGTGGCAGGCAAGGTGGTCGAGCAAATCGTCCGCCCCACCGGGTTGCTCGACCCGGTGGTGGAGGTGCGACCGACCCACGGCCAGATCGACGACCTGCTGGCCGAGATTCGGGAGCGGGTCAAGGTGGGGCTCAGGGTGTTGGTGACCACGCTGACCAAAAAAATGGCCGAGGACCTCACCGACTACCTGCGCGAGGCCGGGGTGCGGGTGCGCTACCTGCACTCGGACATCGACGCCTTGGAGCGAATGGCCATCCTGCGGGATTTGCGGCTGGGCGAGTTCGACGTCCTGGTCGGCATCAACCTGCTGCGGGAGGGGCTGGACCTGCCCGAGGTGGGCCTGGTGGCGATCTTGGACGCCGACAAGGAAGGCTACCTGCGTTCGGAGACCTCCCTGATCCAGACCATCGGGCGAGCCGCCCGCAACGTGGCCGGCACGGTGATCATGTACGCGGATCAGGTCACCCAGTCGATGCAGGCGGCGATTCGGGAGACCGAGCGGCGGCGGCAGATCCAGCAGCGCTACAACCAAGCCCACGGGATCGTGCCGACCACGGTGAAGAAGGCGATCCGCGACGTGATTCAAGCCACGCGAGCGGTGGAGGAGACCGGCCCCTCCAAGCGCTCCTTCTCCGAGTTGAGTCCCCGGGAGCGGATTAAGCTAGCCAACCAGCTGCGCAAGGAGATGAAAGAGGCCAGCCGCAACTGGGAATTTGAACGGGCAGCGATGCTGCGAGACATGCTGTTGGAATTGGAGGCGGAACGCCCGGTCAAGGCGGTGGCGGGAGGGCGACGGAAGAAGCATGGCTAAACCGGTGATCCGGGTCGTGGGTGCCCGGCAGCACAACTTGAAGAACATTTCATTGGAAATTCCCCGCGACCAGCTGGTGGTCATCACCGGCGTCTCCGGGTCCGGCAAGTCTTCGCTGGCGTTTGACACCATCTACGCCGAAGGGCAGCGTCGCTACGTGGAGTCGCTCTCGGCCTATGCCCGGCAGTTTTTGGGGCAGATGCACAAGCCGGACGTGGACGCGATCGAAGGGCTGTCGCCGGCCATCTCCATCGACCAAAAGACCACCAGCCACAACCCGCGCAGCACGGTGGGGACGGTGACCGAGATCTACGACTACCTGCGCCTGCTCTACGCCCGGGTGGGACGTCCCCACTGTCCATCTTGCGGGCGCGAGATCCACCAACAGACGGTGGAGCAGATGGTGGATCGGGTGCTGGACAAGCCTTCCGGCACCCGCTTGGAGATTCGGGCCCCCATGGTTCGCGGCCGCAAGGGCACGCACGACAAGCTCTTGACCGATTTGCGGCGCCGGGGCTTCACCCGGGCCCGGGTCGACGGGGCGCTGGTGGAACTGGAGGCCCCGCCCAAGCTGGAGAAGAATCTCAAGCACACCATCTCGGTGGTGGTGGACCGGGTGGTGGTGAGGCCGGAAGGGCGGCAGCGCCTGGCCGAGTCCTTGGAACAGGCGCTGGCCGTCTCCGGGGGCGTGGTCGAGGTGGGGGAGCCCGACCAAGCCGAGGCTGAGGTCTTCTCCCGCGAGCTGGCCTGCCCGGAGTGCGGCATCTCCTTGGAAGAGCTAAGCCCTCGGATGTTTTCCTTCAACGCCCCCTACGGGGCCTGTCCGGAATGCACCGGGTTGGGGTACAAGTTGGAACTGGACCCGGCCTTGATCGTCCCCGACCCGACTCTGAGCATCCGCCAAGGCGCGGTGGCCCCCTTCTACCGCGCGCCCAGCCGTTTTTACTCCGACCTGTTGGAGACGGTGATGCGACAGGCCGGGTATTCGATTGACGTGCCATGGCAGCTCTTGCCGGAGGCGGCCAAGGCGATTGTCCTCTACGGCTACCAGGAGCCGGTGCCGTTTCCGGAGGAAGGAGGGTTTCGCCACCATCACCACCACCGGCCGATGACGGTGCGCTACCAAGGGGTGATCCCGATCCTGGAGCGGCGCTACCGGGAGGCGGGGAGCGACAGCGCGCGGGCGGAGGTGGAGGAGTACATGACCTCCCGAGTCTGCACCGCCTGCGGGGGCAAGCGCCTGAAGCCGGAAGTGCTGGCGGTGACGGTGGGCGGGCTGTCCATCGCCGACCTCACCGAGCTTTCCATCCAAGCTGCGCGCGAATTTCTCGGTCAACTCAGCCTCAGCGAGCGGGAGGCCTACATCGCCCGCCCGGTTTTGAAGGAGCTGTCCGAGCGGCTGGGGTTTTTGGTTGACGTGGGCTTGGGCTACCTCACCCTGGCCCGTTCGGCGGCCTCCCTCTCCGGCGGGGAGGCGCAGCGGATCCGCCTGGCCACCCAGATCGGGTCGTCGCTGGTGGGCGTGCTCTACATCCTCGACGAACCTTCGATCGGGTTGCACCAGCGCGACAACGTCAAACTGATTCGCACCCTAAAGCGCCTTCGCGACCTCGGCAACACCGTGATCGTGGTCGAGCACGACGAGGAGACCATGCTGGAGGCCGACTACCTGATCGACATCGGGCCGGGTCCGGGGATCTACGGCGGCGAGGTGGTGGCCGCCGGCACCCCGCTGGAGGTGATGCGCCATCCCCAGAGCCTGACCGGCCGCTACTTGGCGGGCCTCGAGGCCATTCCGGTACCGGCCCGCCGCCGCTCGCCCGGGGAGCGCTGGCTTACGGTGGAAGGAGCGCGCGAGCACAACCTCAAGGACTTGACCGTCCGCATTCCCCTGGGCCTGTTTGTGGTGGTCACCGGGGTGTCCGGCTCCGGAAAATCGACCTTGGTCAACGACATCTTGCTCAAAGAGCTGGAGGTGCGCTTAAACGGGGCCCGACGGCGGCGGGTCGGGCAGCACGCGGCCATCTTGGGCACCGAGTGGCTGGACAAGGTGATCGCGATCGACCAAAGTCCGATCGGGCGCACCCCGCGCTCCAACCCGGCCACCTACACCGGAGCCTTCGACTTGGTTCGCGAGGTCTTTGCCCACACCAACGAGGCCAAGGTGCGCGGTTACGCGCCGGGGCGCTTTTCCTTCAACGTGCGCGGCGGACGCTGCGAGGCCTGCCGGGGCGACGGGATTCTCAAGATCGAGATGCACTTTTTGCCAGACGTCTACGTGCCCTGCGAAGTCTGCAAGGGACGGCGCTACAGCCGGGAGACCTTAGAGGTGCAGTACCGAGGGAAGAACATCGCCGACGTCCTGGACATGACAGTGGACGAGGCGGTGCTCTTCTTTCGCAATCACCCCAGGCTGTTGCGCAAGTTGGAGACCTTGCAGCGCGTGGGCCTGGGCTACATTCGGCTGGGCCAGCCGGCTACCACCTTGTCGGGAGGCGAGGCGCAGCGGGTGAAGTTGGCCACTGAGTTGTCCCGCCGATCCGACGGGCGGACCCTCTACATCTTGGACGAGCCCACCACCGGACTTCACCCCGACGACATCCGGAAGTTGTTGGAGGTCCTCCAGCATCTGGTCGAGCAAGGGGATACGGTGCTGGTCATCGAGCATAATCTGGACGTTGTGAAACAGGCCGACTGGATCATCGATCTCGGGCCTGAGGGAGGAGACGCCGGAGGGCGTCTGGTGGCCGAGGGGCCGCCGGAGACGGTGATGGCCTGCGGGCAATCGTACACCGGCCAGTTTCTGCGGCGCCACCTCGAGCGCGAGGAGGCGCGGGTGGCCAGATGACCTGGGGGGAGGCAAAGGGCGTGGAGAAGGCCTTGCCGCTTTTGACCGAACGGCTTAAAAACTTGCCCGAACGCCCTGGAGTCTACTTGATGAAGGACCACGCAGGGGTCATCCTCTACGTGGGCAAGGCGGTCAACTTAAAAAACCGCGTGCGCAGCTACTTTCACGACTCGTCCCGCCAAAGTCCGAAGGTGGCGGCGCTGATGCGCCACGTGGAAGATATTGAGCTGATCGCCACCGACACCGAGGTCGAGGCCTTGATCTTGGAGGCCACCTTGGTCAAGCAGCACCAGCCGCGGTACAACATCCGCCTCAAGGACGACAAGGCCTACCCTTACCTGCGCCTGACCTGGGAGGAGGATTTTCCCCGCCTGCTGGTCGCCCGCCGGCCGGCCAAGGACGGCAGTCGGTATTTCGGGCCCTACACGCGAGCCCAGTCGGTGCGCGACACCATCCGGCTGTTGCGCAAGATCTTCCCCATCCGCAACTGTACCAACCAAAAGTTCAAGAACCAGTCGCGGCCGTGCCTGGAGTACTACATCAAGCGCTGCCAGGCGCCGTGCCAAGGCTATGTGGACCGCGACGCCTACCGGGCGATGATGACCGAAGTCGAATGGTTCCTGGAAGGGC
Organism: Bacillota bacterium; assembly: GCA_023512105.1. Lineage (GTDB taxonomy): Bacteria > Bacillota > Sulfobacillia > Sulfobacillales > Sulfobacillaceae > JAIMAE01. The sequence goes on from JAIMAE010000007.1 coordinate 16,823, forward strand.
GCACCGACCAAGTCCTGCGCGACCTCAAGGCCCGGCTGGCCGAGGAGGCCGAGGCACTGCGCTTTGAGCGGGCGGCCGAGCTTCGGGACCAGATTCGGGCGCTGGAGGAGATTCGGGCCCAACAAAAGGTGGCCAACGCCGCCGGACAAAACCTGGACGCGGTGCATTGGGCGGTGGCGGACGGAGAGGCCTTTGTCCAGGTCTTTGCGGTCCGCGAGGGGCGGCTCAAGGGGCGGGAGTCGCTGACCCTGGAAGGGGTGGAGGGGGTGGCAGAGGAAGCCATCGCTCGCTCATTGCTGTTGCAGTACTATAGCCGGACCACCGACATTCCCCCCGAGATCCTGCTGCCGGTGGAGCCGGAGGAAGGGGCGGCCTTAAACGCCTGGCTCAGCGAGCGTCGGGGAAGTCGGGCCCAGTGGCGGGTGCCCCGGCGGGGGCAAAAGCTGGAGCTGATCCGGATGGTCCGGCAAAACGCCGAACTGATTCGGGATGAGGCGGCGCGCCGACGGTCGGCGCGGGAGGCCGATCGGGAGGAGGCGCTGTTGGTGCTCCAGCACGTGCTGGGGTTGCCGGCCCGACCGCGGCGGATCGAGTGTTACGACATCTCCAACACCCAGGGCACCGAGTCGGTGGCCTCGATGGTGGTCTTTCGCGACGGTCGACCCGACAAGTCGCAATACCGGCGCTTTCGCATTCAGACCGTGGAGGGGCCGAACGACTTCGCTTCGATGGCCGAGGTGATGCGGCGCCGCTTCCGCTACCTGGCCGAGCCGCCAACCGAGGCTTCCGACCCCCGCTATCAGCGGTTTTCCGAAACCCCCGACCTGGTCATCGTCGACGGCGGCAAGGGCCAGGTTGGGTATGCCAAGCGGGTGTTGGACGAACTGGGGCTGAGCCAGCTGCCCCTGTTTGGGCTGGCCAAGGAGCACGAGTGGCTGTTTGAACCGGGGCGGGAAGGGCCGATCGTGTTGGACCGGGACTCTCCGGGGTTAAAGCTGTTGCAGCACATCCGCGACGAGGCCCACCGGTTTGCCATCGGGTTTCATCGTCAGCTCCGCACCCGGCGCAACCTGCGCTCGCTGCTGGACGAGATTCCCGGGATTGGCCCCAAGCGCAAGAAGATCCTGTTGCGCCATTTCGGCGACTTAGGCGCGATTGCCCAGGCTTCGGTGGAGGAGATCGCCCGGCTCCCAGGGATGACCACGCGGGCGGCTGAGGCGGTCAAGGAGTACCTCGGCAAGCCGGCGGGGGAGGAAGTGGGGGCCTCATGAGACGGATCCTGGTCCGCGGGCTGGCCGCGGCCATTTCGCTGTGGGTCGTCACCCGGCTCCCTTTGGGAATTCAGGCCAGCTCGTGGGCCACCGTGCTGTGGGCGGCGGTGATCCTGGGGTTGGTCAACCTGGTGGTGCGGCCGGTCGTCCGGTTGTTGGCCTTGCCGCTCAACCTCCTCACCCTCGGCCTGTTTGGATGGGTGATCAACGGCTTGATGTTAAAGCTGGTTTCCCTGTTGGTGCCGGGGTTTGTGGTGCCCGGGTTTTGGCCGGCGATTTGGGGCGCCGTCGCCATCGCGATCATATCGGGGGTTATACATTGGCTCTTATCACGCGTCCTATCGCTTTAATTGCGCTCGACCTCGACGGCACCGCGATCGACGGGCGGCGAGGCACCGGTGTCTCGCCCAACTTGCGGACGGCGGTGGCCCAGGCGCAGGGCCGGGGGATTCAGGTGATCCTGGCCACCGGCCGGGCGGTGGCCTCTGCTTTGCCCCACTGGCAGGCGTTGGAGCTTCGCCCCGGGCCGCTTATCGCCTACAACGGGGCCGAGGTGGTGGCGGTCCCGGAACGCATCCGCTGGTTTCGCCTCCACCTGCACGACGGGGCGGCGCGTCGCCTGGTGGCCTTGGCCACCGAGTGGCAGCTTCTCTGCCAGGTCTACGTGGGGGAGGAGCTGTGGGTCACCCGCGAAGACTTACGGGTGCGCCAATACGTGCAGAAAAACAAGATCCCGGCCTGGGTGCGGGCGCCGGCGGAGATCACGGCTTGGCCGGAGCCTCCGATTAAGATCTTGATTCAAGGCGATCCCGACCGCCTGGACCAATTTCGCCGGGCTATCGAGCCCGAATTTGCCGGCCTGCCGGTCCGCTTCATGAAGTCGCAGGCCGACTACCTGGAGATGGTGCCCGAAGACGCCGGCAAGGGCCGGGCGTTGGCCGAGGTGGCCACCCGCATGGGGATTCCCCGGGAGGCGGTGGTCGCCATTGGGGATGCCGAGAACGACATCGACATGCTGACCTGGGCGGGGCTCGGGGTGGCCATGGGCCAGAGTCCGCCGGCGGTGCGAGCCGCCGCCGACGTGGTGACGGCCTCGGTGGAAGAGGACGGAGCGGCTCGGGCCATTCGCTACCTGCTCGAAGGAGGAGGTGCGCCGTGGATCTAAATGCCGACGTAGGCGAAGGGTATGGGGTGTGGCGCCTGGGAGACGACGCCCAACTCATGCCCTACCTGACTTCGGCCAGCGTCGCCACCGGAGGTCACGCCGGCGACCCGGCGGTGATGTGGCAAACCGTCGAGGCGGCGCGGCGCCATGGGGTGGCCGTAGGGGCTCACGTCTCCTATCCCGATGTCAGGGGTTTTGGCCGCCGGCGGTGGGAAGGCGACCCCGGGGAGATGGTGGCGGAGCTGGTGGCCCAGATCGGGGCGTTGGACGCGATCTGCCGCGCCCAGGGGGTTCCCCTGGCCTACGTCAAGCCTCACGGCACCCTCTATCACGACGTCAACTGGGACCGGAGGTGGCAGCAGGTTCTGGAGGCCGTGCTGACCCGGCTGTCCGGACCGAAAGCGGTGATGGTGCAGGCCAACACCCCGGCGGTGGCGTGGTTTCAAGCCGCCGGATTCACCGTGATCCGGGAGGGCTTCTGCGACCGGGGGTACCTGGACGACGGGCGGCTGGTGCCGCGCGGTCAGCCGGGCGCGCTGCGTTCGCTGGAGGAGGCGGTCGAGCAGGCGGTGAGGCTGGCCACCGAGGGGGTGGTGATCACCCAGGGGGGCCATCGCCTGCCCCTCGCGGTAGACTCGCTCTGCCTGCACGGGGACACTCCGGAGGCGTTGGCGATGGCCAAGGCCATCCGCCAGGCGTTGGAGGAGCGGGGGGTGAGCGTCCATTCCTGGGTTGCGGGTTGAGCCTGGCCATCCCCACTGGCAGCCATACGGTCCGGAGGCCATCTTGTGGGAATGGCCGGAGCCGAGTCCGGCCATCACCCGGGGGTTGTGGCGGATCTACCAAGCCTGGGCCAAGCATCCGCCGCCTCCACTGCGCGACTTCATTCTCGGCCAATGCTCGGTGGTCGGCTTCCTTCCCGCCGACCTGAACACGGCCGAGCGCGAGGCGCTGGGGCGGCAGATCGCCGAGGCGCTGGGGGAGGCGGTGCGGGAGCCTGCCGAGCCTCCGGCCGAGCGCCTGTGGGAGATCCCGGTGACCTATGACGGACCGGACTTGGATGCGGTGGCGTCCCTGACCGGCCTCTCCACCGCGGAGGTGTGCGAGCTGCATGCCCAGCGCGAGTACCGGGTGGGCTGGATGGGATTTTTGCCCGGATTTGCCTACCTGATCGAGTTAGACCCCCGTCTGCGCCTGCCCCGCCGCTCGCCCTCCCGACCCCGGATGGCCGCCGGCGCGGTGGCCATCGCCGAAGGGATGACCGCGGTCTATCCCACCGCGAGCCCGGGAGGCTGGCACTGGATCGGCCACACCGCGGCTCGGTTGTTGCCAGACCCGTTTGCCGAGGCGCGCGACGCGTTGGTCTTAGCGCCGGGCGACCGGGTGCGCTTTGTCGTGCGCCGTGCTTGAGTGGCTGGTGGTCCGGGGCGTCCTGAGCGTGCAGGACGGCGGTCGCGTGGGCCATCAGGCGCGGGGCGTCTTTCCCTCCGGGGCCTTGGACCCCTGGGCGTTTGCCCTGGCCAACCGACTGGCCGGGAACCCGGAGGAGGCCGCGGTGCTGGAGGGGATTGGCGGGGGATTTGCCGCCCGCATTCGCCATCCGATGACCATCGTGCTGGCCGGATCTCCTCGTCCGGTGTGGTTCGCCGGCGTCCCCCTGGCTTTTTATCAGCCCCACCGGTTGTGGGCGGGAGGCGTGCTGGAGGTGGCGGATGGGCCGGGGCAACACTACCTGGTGGCGGTGAGCGGAGGCTGGTGGGCTCCTCGCTGGTGGGGTTCTCGTTCGCAGGCCCTGACCATGGCCGAAGCAGGGTGGTACCGCCCTCCCCGGCCGGGCGAGGTGCTGCTGGTCGCCGTTCCTGGCCAGGCCCCGCCGGATGGCGCCGAGGGGCTGGCCCCCCAGCATTGGCCCCGCTATCCCGCCGAACCGACGCTTCGGGTCTGGCCGGGCCCCGATTTCGAACGGCTGCGAGCCCGGGAGGCCTTGGGAGTGGCGCTCACCGTCCGGCGCTTCAGCCGCATGGGGGTGGTGGCCGATGGGCCGCGCCTTTACGAAGGCGGATGGGCGATGCCGTCGCGGCCCACCGTGCGCGGGGTGGTCGAGGTGGACGGGGCGGGACAGTATCTGATTTTAGGTCCGGAGCGCCAGACCACCGGGGGTTATCCGATGCCCTTTGTGGTCGACCCCCTAGATTTTGGACTGTTGGCCGAGCTTGGGCCGGGCAGCCGGTTTCGCTTGAGCTTGGTCACCCACCCCCAGGAGCTGTGGGAAGAGCGAGCGGCCCGCCGGCGCCTCCTGCGCAGCCTCGCGGCTGGCCACGGGGAGGAGCAAAGGAGCCCAGCGAGGTGACGGTCGGCCGCCGGGTGCGGTATGGTTAGGGGGGAGGAGAACACGGTGGCTCAGGACAAGTCTCCCCACCAACCCCTAAGTCGGGCGGAGCGCCATCGGCGGCGGCGAGAGGCCCGGATGGAGCGATGGTTTGCGGTGGCCTTTTTGCTCGGCATCCTGTTGACGGCCGGCTACGTGGTGTGGCGTAGCCCTTGGTTATCAGGTGGTCCAGGGCGGTTTTGAGAGACCTTGGGCCAGGAGGACCATCATGAGTGCGCGATTGGTGATCATCACCGGATTGTCTGGAGCGGGCCGCTCTGAGGCGATGCGCGCCTTTGAAGACTTGGGCTATTTTTGTGTGGACAACCTGCCCCCGTCCTTGATTCCGAAGTTTTTCGAGTTGATTCAAAGAAGCCCGGAGGTCCGGGGGGCGGCCCTGGTCTTAGACGTGCGCGGGGGGATCTTCTTTCGCGAACTGGAGGCCTTCCTGCACGAACTGGACAGCGAGGGCGTGCGCTACCAGGTGGTCTTCCTCGAGGTCGACGAGGAAGTCCAGATCCGGCGCTACAAGGAGACGCGACGGCGCCATCCCCTGGAGGCCCAGTTGAGTCTGATCGAGGCCATCCGCCAAGAGCGCAAGGCCTTGGAGGGATTGCGCGGGCGAGCCGACGTGGTGATCAACACCTCGGAGATGAAACCGATGCAGTTGCGCCAGCGCCTGGCGGAACTCTTCCGACTCGACCAGGAGGCCGGGGCCTTGACGGTGCGGCTGGTCTCCTTCGGATTTAAGCACGGGCTGCCCAAAGATGCGGATATGGTGCTTGACGTTCGGTTTCTTCCCAATCCGCACTACGTGGAGGGCCTGCGCCCGAAGAGCGGCAACGACCCCGAGGTGCGGGAGTGGGTGCTGCGCTGGCCGGTGGCTAGAGAAACCCTGGCCCGTTTCGAGAGCCTGATCGACTTTCTGCTGCCCCAATATCAGCAGGAAGGGAAACCTTCGCTGACCGTGGCCGTAGGCTGTACCGGCGGACAGCATCGCTCGGTGGTGTTCGCCAATGCCTTGGCGCAATACCTAAAAAGTCGAGGCCAACCGGTAAAGGTGGAACACCGGGAACTGGTCAACGGGTCATAAGGGGAACACGATGTGGCGCTATCTCCTACCGGGGCTCAAATTGAAACGTTACCTGGTCTTGGTCGCCCTGGGATGGATGGGGCTTGGGGCGGCGCTGGCTCTCGAGGGCAGGCTGCGGATCCCCGCCGGGCTGCTCGGCGCCGCCAGCCTGCTCACCGTGGCCGGGGCGGGGTTCGGCTTGTGGCGGTCCCTGCAGGAAGTCGTTGGTTGGGGGCATTGGCCGGGCGTGGTCTACGCCAGGCGCTACCTGCTACGAGGGCCGCGGGTGGTGGCACTGGGCGGGGGCACCGGGATGCCTGCGGTGCTGCGGGGATTGAAGGAGTACACCGCCAATCTGACCGCCATCGTCACCGTCGCCGATGACGGCGGCAGTTCCGGTCGGCTGCGGGACGACCTGGGGATGCTGCCCCCCGGCGACCTCCGCAACTGCATGGTGGCGCTGGCGGACACCGAGTCGTTGATGGCTGAACTTTTTCAGTACCGGTTTGAAAGCGGGGAGCTGGCCGGCCATTCCTTTGGCAATCTATTTCTGGCGGCGATGGAAAAGGCCACCGGGGACTTCGTGACCGGGCTGCGCGAGTCGAGCCGGGTGCTGGCGGTCCGGGGCCGGGTTCTGCCGGCCACCTTGGACCGGGTGGAACTGCGGGCGAGGCTGGTCGACGGCCGAGTGTTAGAGGGGGAGAGCCAGGTGGGCCAGGCGCCGGCCCGCATTGAGCGGGTCTGGCTGGAGCCGGAAGACGCCACTCCGCTGGCGGAGGCGATCGAGGCGCTGGAGGAGGCGGACCTGATCGTGCTCGGTCCGGGCAGCCTGTACACCTCGGTGATCCCCAACCTCCTGGTTCGCCCGATTGCCGAGGCGATCCGGCGCAGTCGGGCCCTGCGGGTGCTGGTGGCCAACGCGATGACCCAGCCCGGCGAGACCAGCGGCTACTCGGTCTTCGACCACGTCCGGGCGGTGGAGGAACACGCGGGGGGCTCGGTGGTGGACGTGGTCCTGGTCAACCGTGCTCCGATTCCCCCGGCGGTGGAGGCCCGCTACCGACAAGAGGGCGCCGAGCCGGTCTCCTGGGGGCAAGATGGCAGCTTCCCCCGCCGGCCAGCTTTGATTGCGGCCGACTTAATCCAGGTGGAAGCCGATGGGGTGGTGCGCCACGACCCGGCCAAGTTGGCCCGCACGTTGCTGAGGGTGCTGGTCCGCTTTCGGCCCCACTGGGCGGAGGGACATCGGCTGGACGCCTGGATATTGGAGGGACGGCTGCGCGGACACCCGGAACGGCCGGGGATCTCGCATGGGCCGAGAACATGGTAAATTTCAGCTATGCCCGGCAGCTGAAGACCCGGCTTGGCCAAAAGCGACTGCCCGAGGATCCCTTGTGCATGGCCGCTGAGTGCTGGGGAATGTCCGGTCCCCGGGAGGCCAGCCAACCCTTTGTCCTGACCCTGAACACGGCGGCGGTGGCCCGCCGGGCGTTTCGCCTGCTGCGCAGGCTGGGATGCGAACCGCGGCTGGAGATCGACCGGGCGCGGCGACGCGGACCCTTCCGGATCCAGGCTCGCCCGCTGCCGTTTGCTCCCGAGCAATGCCTCGGACGCTGTCCCCAGGAATATCTCCTAGGGGCCTTTTTGGCGTACGGGAGCCTTACCGCCCCGGACCGGGGATCGCACCTGGAGATTGGGGTGGGCGACGACGTGCAGGCCGCCTGGCTGACCACCGCCCTGGCCGCGGTGCGCATTCGCGCCAAAGTGGTACCCCGGCGGGGAGGCCACGCCCTGTACCTGAAGGGCCGGCGCGCCATCATCCGCTTTTTGGCCGCGATCGGGGCGCACGAGGCGGTGCTGGAGATGGAGAATCTCGACGCCCTGAAGGCGATGAAGAACCGGATCAACCGGCTGGTCAACTCAGAGACCGCCAACCTGCACCGCACGGTGATTTCGGGATGGGATCAGGCGCAGCTCTTGACGCGCCTGTACCACTCAGACCTCTGGGCCACGCTGCCGTCCAGCCTGACCGTGGTGGCGCTGATGCGGATGCAACACCCCGACTGGTCGCTGCGGGAGATCGGGCGAGCGTTGAAGCCCCCCCTGTCCAAATCGGCGGTCAACCACCGAATGCGGCGGGTGTTGAAACTGGCCCTGCAGATGGAAGGCCAGGACGGTAGCACCCCTTAACTCTACCAGGGGGTGGGGACGGGGTCGACCCGCAGGTAGGTGCAGGCCAAGGCCGGGCGCGGACGACTCTCGGGCCAGGCCCGGACCAGCCGCCCCACCAGGGGATGTAACCCCTCTTGGCGCAAGGCAGCCAACAAGGCGTGGCCGCTGGCTTCCCCTCCCGCCTCGCGCCAGACCTCCTCCAGACTGCGGGAGGCCAGGACCATGGCCAAGGCGTGGCTTTTCGGGCGCAGAATGCCGCGCGAGGCGGAAAACCACAGCGGCACCCGATGGTCGGCCTCGAAGCGGGCCGGCTCTCCCGGCCGCAGCCACCGCTCCTTGCCGGAGACGCCATCTTCGACCAGGATGAAACAATCGCCGAAGACGCCATACTCCACTTGGTCGTCCTCGATCCGGACCACCGCCAAACTGGCCACCGGCGACTCTTCTCGCTGCCCCCAAATTTGTCGGTATTGCCGGGAGACGTTGATCAAGAGCTGGGGCAACAACATCCGCAAGGGTGCCGAGGCTTCCTCGGTGACATACCGGCGCAAGGCGTGGTCCAAGGTGGTGACCAGCCACTGCAAAGGAAGGTCGTCGGCCAGTCCGCCAGGCGGAGGGTTGCCGTGCACCACCCAGCCCCAGCGATTGATGGCTCCAGCCACGTCGTAGTTGTGGGCGGCCGTTTGGGCCGGCATCGAAAGGGTGGCGTTGGCGGTCACCCGCATGCGTACACAGGCTGCCATGAATGACTCCTTCCCGTCAGTGGGGTTGCCTCTGTATGGATTATACGCGATTGCCTGCCCGATGGCGGGGCGCTTTCTTCGCTGGACGCTTGCGCGGAGGAGAACTTCGGGCGTAGGATCAGGGCGGAGGCAACTTTTTAAAGCGGTTTCAGGCTGCAACGCCGCGTGATGGGAGTGAATTCGGCGGATGGGATTGGCATTGGCGCTCTTCTGTGGCATGTTGGTGGTCCCGGCCCTTTTCGCCTGGCTGGTCGATCGGGGGCTCAAGCCAGAGGAAGAGGCGCATGAGAGGCCGCTTTCATAAGGCGCGAGGAGTACCGCTTTTGGGCTGACCAAGGCTGGATGGGTGCCGCCCTTTTGGTCAGCGGGGCAGGGAATTACGCCTTCTCCACCTTGTTAGCCCACGGGTTGGGTCCCGTGGGCTACGGCATGATCGGGGCCTGGCTGAAGGTCTGGCAGTGGCTGTTCATTCCGGTCGGGGTCATCCCCTGGCTGGCGATCCGCTCTGGGTCGCAACTGCGCGAGCCGGTGATTTGGCTGGCCGGGTTGGGGGTGGGAGGAGCAGGGGCGGCCTGGATGGCGACGGTGCCGTCTCTGGACCTTTCGGCGCTCGGGGCCGCGTTGCTCGGGGCGTCGGTCGCCCCTGGAATGGCTGCCGCCGTCTATGTAGGACGGCTCGAACGCCTGCGCCGGTACCGGGCAGTGGCTGCGGTGGCGGCGGTTGGGGCGGTGTGGTCCCTGGGGGTGGCGTGGGCGGTGACGGCCTCGGGCCACCCCCGGGTGAGCTTGGCCGGGGGCGTCTTGGCCGGACAAGCGCTGACCTATGGTGTGGCGCGCCGCCTGGCCGCGGGCGCCAACACCCAAGGCTGGGATGGAGCGGGCGATGCCCGCCAGGCGGTGGGGGCGGTGTTGGCCTCTCTGGTATTGACGCTGGGTCAGACCTTAGATGGCGTGTGGGCCCGAATTACCCTGCCGGCGGCCGAGGCGGGGCAGTACGGCGGCATGGCCACCGTGGCTCACAGCCTCCCTTACGTGGCCGGAGGCGTGGCGACGGTGTTGCTCAGCGCTGCGCTCTCTGGGTCGCCGAGGCAAAGTCTACCCTGGCTCGGGCGAGCGCTTGGGGTCTACGGGGTGCTGGCCGGTGCGGGCCTGGTCCTCTTGCGGGGTTATGGCTCGGTGCTGGTCAATGCCGTGTTGGGCGGTGACTTTGCCCCGGTCACCGGCTGGCTGGGGAGCTACGGAGTGGCGATGGCGGCGCTGGGGTGGGTGGCGATTTGGCTGGGCTGGGCGGTGGCGCGGGGGGAGTTGGCGGTGGTGGCGGTGGCCCTGGCGGGAACCATAGCCTGGGGATGGGAGCTGTCCGGGGCTCACGACTACCGGTTGATGGTGGTGGCGGGGGAACGGGTTTGGCTGGCTACCGCAGCGGCGGTGACGGCCGTAGGGCTGGGACTGGGGGTTGCGGCCAGACGGGGGGAGACCGCGCCGCGTGGTTGGGGAAAGGTACCTTGAGAAGGTCGCGACGCAGACCGCCAATGATTTTGGGTTTTGACCTTTGTCGCCGGACGGCGACCTGTGAATGCTCATGACGGCCGGCATCCCTCTGTGTGCCACCCGGCGACTTCTCGGCACGGGCGAAGTCGGTCGGCGGTCTTCTTCATTCCACCGTTCGCCTGCGGCAAGGGCGGGAGCCGGCGCGCCTATCAGAACCATGGGGCGTCCTAGGTCTCCGAGAGCGACCAACACCTTTTCCGGCCTTAAGGGAAGCTGGATTTGACGTCATCTGCACGAGACGGGCGACTTGGACGTCCAGGGGTTGGAAGCCCGCCGGCCGGCCTTTGCCGGGCTCTCCCACATCTTGGCCAGCCATGGCGCTCGGCGCCGGGTCAATCGGCGCGTTTGGCCTGCGAAGGCGGTGATGGAACCGCCGAAGTAGCCGTGGCGGTACGGAAAGGCGCCCTGGGGCGTAGCCGAAAATCGCGGTGTGTGGGGTTTATCACCTGATCCCGGGGATACCTCTGCCACCACTTACCCTGGCCGGCGGCTAGGATTTTGGGATTGAATGGGATACAATACGTATGAAGGGCGAAACGATGGGTTTCGGGCGGGTATGTGAAAACGCGAACAAGGACTTCAACCCCTAGAAGGGTGGGGGTGGGCGGATGATCGGCGAATATCAAGCCCTGTTGGTCTATCTGGTGGTTTGCTTCCTGGTGGCCTTTTCGATGTCGTTTGCCTCAGAGCGCCTGGGGCCGAAGGCGCCCGGCGGACTGAAGCGAGAGACCTATGAGTCGGGGATCGTCCCGGAGGCCCCGGTGCGGTACTTCTCGGTGCGGTTTTACCGAGTCGCGATGTTGTTCATGATCTTTGACGTGGCGGTGATGGCCCTGTATCCCTGGGCCACCAGCCTGACCCTGCTGGGCAAGGCCGGCTTCTGGCACGCTTTGGCCTTCCTGGCGGTGGTGGCGGTAACCTTCGCCTATTTGTGGAAGAAGGGGGGATTTCAGTGGCATTGAGCGACGAACAGAAAGAGATGGAGCGGTCGATCCTGCTCACCAGCGTGGAGAAGATGGCCCGCTGGGCCCAGAAGTCGTCTCTGTGGCCGGCCACCTTCGGGCTTGCCTGCTGCGCCATCGAGATGATGAGCGTCACCAACTCCCGTTACGACTTGGCCCGCTTTGGCTCCGAGGTGTTTCGGGCCTCGCCGCGCCAGGCTGACCTGATGATCGTGGCCGGGCGGGTGACCCAAAAGATGGCGCCGGTGCTGCGCACCATCTGGGAGCAGATGCCGGAGCCCAAATGGGTGATCTCGATGGGGGCCTGCGCGTCGTCCGGGGGCGTGTTTGACAACTACGCCATCATCCAAGGGGTGGACCACATCGTGCCGGTCGATGTCTACGTGCCGGGCTGCCCGCCCAACCCGGAGGCGTTGATGTACGGGATCTTAAAGTTGCAGGAGAAGATCGCCCAAGGACTTCCGCCGAAGTACAAGGAGTTGGAGGCCCGGATGGTCCGGGAGGCCCAGGGGGCATGAGCGCGGATCCGGAAATCCTGGATCGCCTGGAGACGCGGTTTCCCGGAGCGATCACGCGCGTGGAGGCGGTCGACCAGCCCACCTGCCTGATCCCCAAAGACGCGGTGCGGGCGGTGGCGCTCTACCTGCGCGATGAAGAGGGCTACCGGATGTGCATCGACGTCGCCGGGGTCGACTACCATCCGGATCGTCCGCGCTTCGAGGTGGTGTACCACCTTTACCATCCCGAGCGGCGGGCGCGCCTTAGGGTGAAATGTCGGGTGGGCGAAGAGGAGGAGGTTGCCAGCGTCACCCCGATATGGCCAGGGGCGGACTGGCCGGAGCGGGAGGCGTACGACCTCTTAGGGATTCGCTTCGCCGGGCACCCCAACCTTACCCGCATCTACATGCCTGATGACTGGGAGGGGCACCCTTTGCGCAAGGATTATCCTCTGCGCGGAACCCGGATCGATTGATATCGGAGGTGCGAGATGGCGAGCCTAGGCCCGGAAGCCAAGGCCGGGGAGATGCCCCCGGATTCTCCCTTTGTCCGCGGGGCGGAGGCCGGCCCCGAGCTGTCCGAGGAGACCATGGTGATCAACCTGGGGCCCCAGCACCCCAGCACCCACGGGGTGCTGCGGGTTCGGCTGACCCTCGACGGCGAGCGGGTGGTAGACGCCGAGCCGGTGATTGGATACCTGCACACCGGGTTCGAGAAGACGGCCGAGAGTTTGACCTGGCAGCAAGCCAACACCGTGACCGACCGACTGGATTACCTGTCGCCGATGAGCAACAACCTGGCCTACGTGTTGGCGGTAGAGAAGTTGATGAACCTGGAGGTGCCCAAGCGGGCCCAATACATTCGCGTCTTGTTTGCCGAATTGACCCGGATTGCCAGCCACTTGGTCTGGCTGGGGACCCACGTCATGGACCTGGGGGCGATGAGCCTCTTCTTCTACACCATGCGCGAGCGCGAGGTCTTGCTCGACATCATCGAGGCCACCACCGGGGTACGCATGAACCCTAGCTACTTTCGAGTGGGGGGGTTGGCCTACGACCTGCCGGACGGGTTTCATGAGAAGGTCCGCGACTTCCTGAAGGAATTCCCCCGTTGGATGAAGATGTACCGCAACCTTTTTGAAGACAATCCGTTGATTCTCGAGCGGCTGCAAGGGGTGGCGGTGGTCAGCCGCGAGCAGTGCTACGCCTACTCGGTGACCGGCCCCATCCTGCGCGCCACCGGGGTGGCCCGCGACCTGCGCAAGGACGAGCCGTACTCCTCGTATGAGGAATTTGAGTTCGAGGTGCCCACGCGCACCGAAGGAGATGCCCTGGCCCGTTTTTGGGTGCGGGTGGAAGAGATGTACGAGAGCCACAAGATCATGGAGCAGGCGTTGGAGAAGATCACCCCCCACGGCCCGTACACCACCAGCGACCGGAAGGTGGCGCTTCCGCCCCGGGATGAGATCTACGGAAACATGGAGGCCTTAATCCATCAGTTCAAGTTGGTGACCGAAGGGTTCTCGGTCCCGCGCGGCGAGGTGTACCAGGCGGTGGAAGGGCCGCGCGGAGAGATGGGGTATTACTTGGTATCGGATGGCGGCCCTCGCCCCTATCGCTGGCGGGCGCGGACCCCGTCCTTCTACAACTTGCAGACCTTGCCGTTGATGTGCCGGGACGGGTTGGTGGCGGACGTCATCACCACCATCGGCAGCATCGATATCATGCTGGGAGATGTCGACAAATGAAGCCGCATTGGCGCCAATGGGTGGAGGAGATTCGCCAGCAGTTTCCCCAAGGGAACTCGGCCTTGTTGCCGCTGTTGCACCGCATCCAGGCCGAGGAGGGATGGCTGTCTCCGGAGACCCTGGCCGACGTAGCCACCCTCCTGAATCTGCCGGTGACGACCGTCGAATCGGTGGCCTCGTTCTATTCCCTGTTCTACAAACGGCCGGTGGGGGAACGGGTGGTCCACGTCTGCGTGGGGCTCTCCTGCGCGCTGAAAGGGGCCGACGCCTTGATGCACCGCCTGGAGGAGCACCTTGGGATTCGCCAAGGTCAGACCACCCCGGATGGCAAGTACTCGTTGATGGAGGCGGAATGTCTGGCCGCCTGCGACCTGGCCCCGGTGGCCCAGGTCAACCTGCGGTACATGGGACCGGTGCCGCCTGAGGAGTATCAACGGCTCTTGGGAGAGGGGGAGAAGTGAGATGGCGGAACTGAACACCCACTACCTCCTGCGCCATCGCGAGGTTCCGGACATCGACCAGATCGCCGTCTACGAGGCCCACGGGGGCTATCAGAGCCTGCGCCGCGCCTTGCGGGATTTTACCCCCGAGGCGGTTTTGGAACTGGTCAAGGCCTCAGGGCTGCGAGGCCGGGGAGGCGCTGGGTTCCCCACCGGGATGAAGTGGAGCTTTCTGCCCAACGATGGCCGGCCGCGCTACCTGGTGGTCAACTCCGACGAGGCGGAACCGGGAACGTTTAAGGACCGGGAGCTGATCGAACATAACCCCCACCAGCTCATCGAGGGCATGATCATCTCCTCGTACGCGATCGGCTCGCATGACGCCTACATCTACTGCCGGGGCGAGTTCCTTCGCGGTTCCGAACAGCTGGCGCGGGCTATTCGCGAGGCTTATGCGCACGGCTACCTGGGGGACAACATCCTCGACAGCGGGTTTTCGTTGCACATCCACCTCTATCGGGGCGCTGGCGCCTACATCTGCGGCGAGGAGTCGGCGCTGTTGGAGTCGCTGGAAGGAAAGCGCGGCCAACCGCGCTTAAAGCCTCCCTTCCCGGCGGTGGCCGGGTTGTACGGGATGCCGACCATCGTCAACAATGTGGAGACAATCGCTAACGTGCCGGTGTTGGTCGAAAAAGGAGCCGACTGGTACCGGAGCATGGGTACCGAGAAGAGCCCCGGGATCAAGATCATGTCGGTCAGCGGACATGTGCGGCGGCCTGGCAACTACGAAGTGCCGCTGGCCACCCCCCTGCGCACCTTGATCGAGGAGTACGCCGGCGGCGTGTGGCCGGGCAAATTGAAGGCGATCATCCCCGGCGGCAGCTCGGTGCCGCTTTTGACTCCGGACCAGATCGACACTCCGTTGGATTACGAGTCGATGATCGCGGCCGGCTCGATGTTGGGTTCCGGCGGATGCATCGTGATGAACGACGAGACCTGCATGGTCTGGGCGGCCCACCGCCTGGTCAAGTTCTACCGGGTGGAGTCCTGCGGCAAGTGTACGCCCTGTCGCGAAGGCACCTACTGGATGACCAACATCCTTGAGCGCTTGGAGAGCGGGGAGGGCAGCCAGGGCGACCTCGAGGTGTTGCTGGACGTAGCCGACAACATCGGCGGCAAGTGCCTTTGCCCCTTGGGCGACGCCTCGTTGGGCTTTATGGTCAGCGCCATCCGCCATTTCCGGGATGAATTTGAGGCGCACGTGCGCGAGCACGGCTGTCCGTTGGGGGCGAAGCGGTATGATCCGATTAACCATTGACGGCCAGACGGTCACCGTGCCGGAAGGCACGATGATTGTCGACGCCGCCGAGAAGCTCGGCATTGAGGTGCCTATCTACTGTTACCACCAGGCCTTGGGACCGCTCGGGGCGTGTCGGATGTGCCTGGTGCAAGTCGAGAAGATGCCAAAGCTGGTCACCGGCTGCACCACCCCGGTGGCCGAGGGCATGGTGGTCCACACCAAAGGCCCCGCGGTGGAGAAAGGGCGCCGAGGCATTTTGGAGTTTTTGCTGATCAACCATCCGCTGGATTGCCCGGTTTGCGACAAAGGCGGCGAGTGTCATCTGCAAGATTACACGTTCCGCTACGGTCCTCCGGCCGGGCGCTTCGCCGAGGCCAAGCTGGAGCGCCTCAAAGATGCCCCGGTGAGCGAGCTCATCTTAATCGACCAGGAACGGTGCGTGCTCTGCCAGCGCTGCGTGCGCTTCTTGGGGGAGTACGTAGGGGAGCCGCAGCTGATGTTGAAGGGGCGGGGCGTAGAGACGGTGGTGGCCCCGGTCGATGACCGTCCGGTGGACAGCCGGTTCTCCGGGAACATCATCGACCTCTGCCCGGTCGGAGCGCTCACCTCGGCGGCCTACCGGTTCAAGGCCCGTCCTTGGAACCAGGAGCGCCACCCGTCGGTCTGCCCGCATTGCCCGGTGGGGTGTCCGGTTACCGTCACGGCCCGCGAGGAGCACGTGGTTCGGGTGGAAGGGCGCCCGATTCCCGAGCACGACTGGGGCTGGCTGTGCGACCGCGGTCGGTTTGGCTACGACTTTGCGGTGGCGCCTTCCCGTCTTCTCAGCGCGCGGGTGGCCGGGCGGGTGGTGCCCGAAGTCGCGGCGGTTCGCCACCTGGCCAACTTGGTGCGGACGGTTCGCGAACAGCACGGCGCGGCGGCGATCGGAGTGGTGGTGGGGGGCCAACACAGCGCCGAGGACGCCTTCTACCTGCGCCACTTCGCGGAGAGCGTCTTGGGCGAAGGGGTGCGGCTGGCGGTGAGCCAGACCGTGAAGGGGTATCTCCCCTTGGCCTTAAACGGCACCTACGACGACATCGGGGTGGCCGACGCGGTGGTCTTGCTGGGCTCCGATCCCTACCGGGCGGCTCCCGTCCTCTATCTCAAATTGCGCGAGCGCTGGCGGCGCGACCCGCAGTTGGTCCGCTGGGGGGTGGGAGTGCGTCCGCTGTCCCGGCCCACCCTGCCTCTCCGCGAGTTGCGGGTGGGACCGCAGGAGATGGCGGCCACGGTGGCCTGGGGCCTTTTCAGCCAGCGCCCCGACGACGAGGGGCTGCGCCTGCTCACCGAGTCCCTGGAAGGTTGGCAGCCGCGCGATCCGGAAGGCGCCCGCGCGCTGGCCGCCACCCTGTTGGACAGCCAACACCTAGTCCTGCTCTGGGACGGCAAGGAGCCATGGATGGAGGCGGTGTTGGGCGTCTTGACTCGCCTCCGGGGCGAGAAGGGGACCCGCGTCTTGCCCACCTTCGGGCCGCCCAACCTGCGCGGCTTTGAGTGGGCCGGCATTCCCGCCCGTTGGGGTGCCT
Source organism: Bacillota bacterium (assembly GCA_023512105.1). GTDB lineage: Bacteria > Bacillota > Sulfobacillia > Sulfobacillales > Sulfobacillaceae > JAIMAE01. The sequence goes on from JAIMAE010000007.1 coordinate 33,677, forward strand.
TAGAAGACCTGTTGCAGGCGACCGTCCGCGGCGAAGTCCGACTGCTGTGGGTGTTGGGAGCGGATCTCCTCCGCGAGATCCCCGACTACGCCTTAGCCGCTCAGGCCCTGGAGCGGGTTGAACACGCCGTCTTCGAGGGCCTGTTTCCGCCCGAAGGCTCCGAGCGGTTTGAGCTCTGGCTGCCGGGAGCGGGCTGGTCGGAGGAGCCGGGGACCTGGGCCAATCTTGAAGGGCGCCTCCGCTCGGTGGCCGAGGCGGTGCCGCCGCCGGGAGAGGCCCGGCCGGTAAAAAGCCTGTTGACGGCGCTGGCGCGGGCATTGCGCCAGCCGTGGACGCCTCCGGAGTGGAACCCCTACCTGGGCGCGGAAGGCGGGCTTTTGCCGCGGGAAGGAGAGCCCACAGCTCCTGCGCGGTTGCCGCGGCCGGAGCCGACCGCCGGCGACTTGTACGTCTGGGGGGAGCCGGAGGTCTTCGTCGGGGGCTATCCCTCCGAGAATTTGCGGCCGCGCCGACCCTCCTTGCTCGGCGAGATCCACCCGGTCGATGCGGCGGCGTGGGGCATTGGGGAGGACGGCGGAGAGCTGGGCATTGAGCGCTTCGGTCGGCGCTGGACGGTGACGGTGCGCCCGAGCGCGGCCGCCGCTCCAGGAATGCTGATTCTGCCGCTGGGCGCTGCCGAGGCGCCGGTCAATCAGATCGGCGAAGGACCGGCATCGGTCATTCCCCGGGTGGAGGTGGAGCGCCGGTGATCCAAATCATCTTGCTCATCGTCAAGATCATCCTGTTGATCGCCATCTTGATGGGTGGCTTTGCCTACACGATGTTGCTGGAGCGGCGGCTTTTGGGATTTTTCCAGCTGCGCTTAGGACCCAACCGGGTGGGGCCAGGAGGACTTTTGCAGCCGATTGCCGACGCCATCAAGATGATGTTGAAAGAGGACTTGATGCCGGCTCAGGCCGACCCGGTGGTCTACCGGATTGCGCCGGTCATCTCCGCCTTTGCCGCTCTGGCCGTCGACGCCGTGATCCCGTTCGGGGCGCCGGTCCACGTCTTTGGAACCACGGTGAACCTCGACATCGCCAACCCCTCGATTGGGCTCTTAATCGCCTTTGCCTTCAGTTCGCTTGGCATCTACGGGATTGTGCTCGGGGGCTGGGCCTCCCAGAACAAGTACTCCCTGCTTGGGGGCATCCGCGCCACCGCCCAGATCATCTCTTACGAGCTGGCCATGGGGCTTTCGGTGATGGGGGTGCTCATGTTGGCCCACACCGCCAACCTGGAAGGGATTGTCTTGGCCCAGGCTCGCCACGGCTGGTTCTGGCTGCCCCAGATCGTGCCGCTGCTGGTCTTCTTCGTCACCATGGTGGCGGAGACCAACCGGACCCCGTTTGACCTGCCGGAAGCAGAGTCGGAACTGGTCGCAGGCTATCACACCGAGTACTCGGGGATGCGGTTTGCCCTGTACTACGTGGCGGAGTACATCAACATGATCACCGTCAGCGGCCTTTGGGTCACCCTGTTTTTCGGAGGATGGCTGGGACCGTCGTTTCTGCCGCCGATCATTTGGTTCTTCATCAAAGTCGGCATCGTCATCTTCCTGTTCATCTGGATCCGGGCCACCTTGCCCCGCTTTCGGTACGACAAGTTGATGTCCTTCGGGTGGAAGGTGCTGTTGCCGGTTTCGTTTCTGTACGTGCTGGGGACCGCCGCCTTTGTCAGCGGCGTGCTGTGACCCTGGCGGCAAGCGTCCACGAAGCCTCGCATGGGGCAGGTAAGGGAGGGAGGCAGGGATGTTCAAGACGGTGAAGGCCTTGGCCAAAGGGCTGGGCACGACCCTGCGGGCGTTGACCGAGCCGCGGGATACCATCGCCTATCCGGAAAAACGGCGCGAATACGCTCCGCGTTTTCGCGGCAAGCACATGTTGGCCCGCGATGAAGACGGGCACGAGCTGTGCGTCGGTTGCGGCCTCTGCGAGGCCGTCTGCCCGGCCAATGCGATCCGGGTGGTGGCCGCCGAAGCCGAACCGGGCAAAAACATCTCGTGGACGGACCGCTACAGCGTGGACTACGAGGTCGACCTCATTCGCTGCATCTTCTGCGGTATGTGCGAAGAGGCCTGCCCCACCAACGCCGTGCGGCTGACGCCATTTAACGAACTTGCGGCCTACAGCCGGCTGGACATGATCGCCGACAAGGAAGAACTGTTGCATCCGCCGGTGCGGAAGTAGGCGGGAAAAGAGGGAGTCGCGTGTTCGGGTTTTATTTGGTGGGCTTAGTAGCGGTGGCCGCCGCGGTGGGAGTGGTGGCCGTTCGCCAGCCGGTGCACAGCGCCATCCTGCTCATCATCAACATCCTGGCCTTGGCGGTGCTGTACCTGATGCTCTCGGCAGAGTTTTTGGCGGTGGCGCAGGTCATCGTCTACGCCGGAGCGATCATGGTGCTGTTCCTGTTTGTGATCACCTTGCTCACGGCCGGCAAGGAGGAACAGGAAGCCCCGGAAATCTTGTCCGGTCAGCGTTGGTGGGCCGGAGGACTTTCGGTGGCGATTGGGATCGTCCTGATATTGGTCCTCGGGCAAGCCGGGACAAGACCAGAGGCCGCGCCCGCGCCCGGCCTGGGAACGCTGCAGGACCTCGGGCAGGCGCTGTGGGGCAACGGATTTCTCTACCTGTTGGCGGTGGGGATGATGTTGCTGACGGCCTCTTTGGGGGTGTTGGTGTTAAACCGAGCGGTGCGGGCCAACCGGACGGCGGAGGAGGTTCGCGCCTCCGCGCCCTCGGAAGAAGAAGCCAGGAAAGCCGTGAAAGGAGGCGGGACCCCGTGACGGTGACCACTTGGGCGGTGGCGGTGGCGGTGGCGGTGGCGGTGGCCATCTTTGCCGTCGGCGCGATCGGGGTGCTGACGCGGCGCAATCCGCTGATCATGTTCATGGCCGCGGAAATGATGTGGAACGCGGCGGCGCTGGCCTTCATCGCCTACGCCCGCCACTACCACGCGGTGAGCGGCCAGGCCATGGCCTTTCTGATCATCGCCACCGCGGCGGCGGAGGTCGGGATTGGCCTGGCCATCATCGTGTCGGTCTACCATCGCCGGCATCGCCTCAACATCGATGAAGTGTCGCGGCTGAGAGGATAGCCCAAGGCGTCGAGAGAAGGGACGTAAAATGCAGTCGATCAGTGCAGTGTTGTGGCCACCGCTTCTGGGAGCGGTCAGTATCGCGGCGTTGGGAGGATACCTGCCCAAGCGATGGGTGGGGGTCTGGGCCAGTTTGCTGATCCTGGTCAGCTTTGCCCTCGGGGTGGGCGAGGTGGGCCACCTGGCCTCGCTGGCGCCTGCGGCGCGGGCCTGGAGCGAGACCCTCTTCCCCTTCGTCACCGGGTTTGGACCGGCAGTCCCCTGGCAGCTCTTCTTGGACCCGCTGTCGGGGGTGTGGCTTCTGGTTATCACCGGGGTGGGGTTCTTGATCCACGTCTACTCCATCGGCTACATGGGGGAGGACCCCGGGGAGGCCCGCTACTTTGCCTTTCTCAACTTTTTCATCTTCGCCATGTTGTTGCTGGTGCTGGCCGGCAACTTGGTGGTGCTTTTGATCGGTTGGGCCCTGGTCGGGTTGGCCTCCTACTTCCTAATCGGGTTTTGGTACGAGCGTCCTTCGGCGGTGGCGGCGGCCAAGAAGGCGTTTGTGATGAATACCCTGGGCGATGTCGGGATCCTGCTGGGACTGGTCCTGCTCTACCTGCGCTACCACACTGTCTCCTACCCGGGGTTGTTCGCCGCCTTCAGCCATGCCCCGGTGGGCTCGCCCTTCTTTGAGTGGACGGCGTTCTTGCTCTACGTCGGGGCGATGGCCAAGTCGGCCCAGTTTCCCCTCCACATGTGGTTGGCCGACGCCATGGAAGGCCCGACCCCGGTCTCGGCCTTGATCCACGCCGCCACCATGGTCACGGCAGGGGTCTACCTGATGGTTCGCATCTATCCGCTGCTCCACCTGGCCCCAGCCATCCAGGGGTTAATCGGGGACATCGGGGCGTTTACCGCCATCTTCGCGGCCAGCATTGCCTTCTTCCAACAGGACATCAAGAAGGTATTGGCCTATTCCACCTTAAGTCAGCTGGGTTACATGTTTTTAGGCGTCGGGGTGGGGGCGCTGGCGGCTGGCGTCTTTCACTTTCTCACCCACGCCTTTTTCAAGGCCCTGCTCTTCTTGGCGGCCGGCTCGGTGATTCACGCCCTGGGAGGCGAGCAGGACCTTGGCCGGATGGGGGGATTGGGGAGCAAGCTGCCCTGGACGATGGCCGCCTTTTTGGTCGGGTGCCTGGCCATCGCCGGCATCCCTCCGTTCTCGGGGTACTTTAGCAAGGAGGCCATCTTGGGACAGGCCTTCAACCAAGGGCACTGGGTCTTGTGGGGGGTGGGCGTGCTTACCGCCGGGATGACCGCGTTTTACATGTTCCGCGCCTTCTTCCTCACCTTCACCGGCCCGGTGCGGGACGCCCATCTGCACGCCCACGCTCACGAGGCCCCCGGGGTGATGACGGTGCCGGTGGTGCTGTTGGCGGTCTTGGCCATCCTGGGCGGGGCCTTGGCGGAGCCGCTGGACCGCTGGCTTGGGCCCACCTTCGCCGCCTGGCCCGGGGCGAGCAGCGCGGGATTGCAAGAGGGACCGCTCTTTACCACCGTGCTCACGGTGGGGTTGGCGGTGGTCGGGGCGGTGGTGGCCTGGCGGTTGTACGGCGTGCGCCATCTTGAGGCCAAGGCCGGAATCGACCGCGCGCCCGGCCGGTGGATGCTGGCGGCTTGGGGGATGGATACGGCCTGGAGCTGGGCCGTGGTCGAGCCGCTGAAGGCGACTGGGGAATACCTGCGCGCAGTGGTCGAGCCTGCCGTGCTGGGGGCGGTCGGCCGCTTGGGACAGGGCGTCTTGGGGTGGGCAGAGGACTTGCGGCCCTTGGAATCGGGTTATGTGCGCCGGTATGGCCTGTCCATTCTGGTCGGGGTGGGGGCGCTGTTGGCCTATTATCTGATCCGGGTCTAGCCGCGGGCGGAGGAGGAGTGGCATGGTTTGGGCGTTGTTGCTCGTTCCTTTGGGAATGAGCGGAGTCATCTGGCTACTGCCGCGGGGAGCGGCCAAAGCAGGAGCGCTGGTCGGATCGCTGGCCACCTTGGCGGTGTGGGTGGCGGTGCTGGCGGCCGGCGGGTTGCCCTCGCTGGACTGGCCCTGGATTGGCGATTGGGGCATCGACTTTCACCTCGGGGTGGACGGGCTCTCGCTCTTCTTGTTGGGCCTGACCGCGGTGCTGACCGCCGCGGCCATCCTCGCCTCCCCGGCCCGGCGGGGACGAGCCTACTTCTTCTGGATCTTGTTTTTGGAGTTTGCCAGCATCGGGCTGTTTTTGGCCCTTAACCTGTTTGTCTTCTACATCTTCTGGGAGGCGGTGCTGGTCCCCATCTTCTTCCTGTTGACCACCGAGCCTGGGCCGCGCGGGCGGGCGGCGGCGCTGAAGTGGCTGATCATGAACCTGGTGGGAAGCCTGTTCATGTTGGTGGGGATCGTCGCCGCCGCTGTCTACCACGCCGAGGCAACTGGCACCTACAGTTTTGAGATCGGGGTGCTGGCCCACACCACCTGGCCGGTGGGCGCGGTGGGGTGGATGATGGCGGCCTTCCTGATCGCCTTCGCGATTAAGGCGCCGTTATGGCCGCTCCACGGCTGGATGCCGGAGGCCTATGGGGAAGCTCCCGCTCCGGTGACCGCGCTGTTGGCCGGAGTGCTGTCCAAAGCCGGCGTCTACGGGCTACTTCGGGTCTTCCTGCCCCTGTTTGGCCCCGCCCTGGGTCCAATCCGCACCCTCTTGCTGACCTGGGCGGTGGTGGACCTGGTCTACGGGGCGCTGATGGCCCTGCGGCAGCGGGACGTCAAGATGGTGGCCGCCTATGCCTCGATGTCCCATCTGGGGATGATCGCCTTGGGGATCTTCTCGCTCACCCAAGCCGGCGTGCTCGGGGCCACCTTCCAGATGGTCGCCCATGGGGTGATGATGGGAGGCCTGTTTGTCATCCTGGGATGGCTGGAAGAGACCCTCGGCACCCGCGACCTCTCTCAGCTGGGCGGATACAATCGGCATCTGCCTCGCCTGTCGGCCTACTTTCTCTTCTTCGCCCTGGCCGTGCTCGGCCTGCCCGGCCTGCCCGGGTTCGTGGGCGAGTACCTGATCCTGCAGGGGCTGGTGACCAATGCCGTAGGCTACGCGGTGGTGGCGGTGATCGTCCTGGTGGTGGCGGCCTGGTACATGTTGCGGCTCTTCCAGGGCGCCATGCAGGGACCACCCAAACCGCCGCCGACCGGATCTGACCTGCGGTCTTGGCAGTTGGCGTTTGCCCTGCCGCTGGCGCTGTTGGTGCTGCTTTTGGGGGTGTGGCCGGCGTCCATCACCTCCCGCGCGGCCCCGACCTTGTATCAAGCCGTGGGGCTGGTGGCGGGACGAGGAGGAGTGCACTGATGGTCTACCTGTTGCCCAAGATGTTGGTTGCCGGCGGCGCCTTGCTCAGCTTGCTGGCCACCTTGGCCTTTCCCCGCTGGCGCAATGGCGCCTATTGGGTCACCCTGGTGTTGCTGGTGGCGGCGGGGGTCGAGAGCGTCGCCTTGTGGTCGCTCAATCCCAGCCTCTTGGTGGGCGGGTTCGTGATCGCCGACCCCTTCAGCCTGATGGTGGACCTGCTGGTGCTGGCGGCTGGAGTCTCCAGCTTGCTCTTGGCCTGGAACGCTCCGCGCTACGGGGAGGAGTTTCCGGCCTTGGTGGCGGTGTCGGTCCTGGGGATGATGATGGTGGCGGAGGCCGCCGACCTGATCTGGCTCTTTTTGGGCGTGGAGGTACTCTCTTTGCCGCTCTACGTGCTGGCCGCCAGCGAACGCACGGCCTGGGGTGGCGAGGCCGGATTGAAGTACCTACTGCTCGGCGCCTTCTCCTCAGGCATCCTCCTCTTCGGCATGGCCTTGGTGTTTGGGGCCACCGGAACCCTGCTCTTCTTGCGCTATCCCAGCCTTCCGGTGGGTGGGTTTGGCCTGTACGGGATCGGCCTGCTCCTGATCTTGGTTGGTCTCGGGTTCAAGGTGGCGATGGTGCCGTTTCACATGTGGGTGCCTGACGTCTATGAAGGATCGCCGACTCCGGTGACCAACCTGATGGCCTTCGGGACCAAGGCGGGCGCGGCGGCGGCCATCCTCAGGCTGTTAGCCTTCGGTTTTTATCCCTCGGCAGACTGGTGGAGTCCGCTCCTGGGGTATCTGGCGGTGTTGACCATGATCGTCGGCAACCTCTTGGCCTTACCTCAACGCGACCTCAAGCGCCTGTTGGCCTACTCCGGGATCGGCCACGCCGGATTTCTGTTGGTGGGGATCGCCGCCCACAACTTCCTGGGGGCGATGGCCACCCTCTTCTACCTCTTCCCCTACGGGCTGGCCGCGATTGGCGCGTTTGCGCTGATTCGGCTGCTAGAAGGCGAGGGCGAAGGCGTGAGCCTGGACGACCTCAAAGGCCTAGCCTATCAACAACCTTGGGCCGCGGCGTTGTTTGTGGTGGTGATGCTCTCTCTGGCGGGGATTCCGCTCACTGCGGGGTTTGTGGGCAAGTTTTACCTTCTGCAGGCGGCGCTGGTGGCCAATCAGACCGGGCTGGCGGTGGGGGTGGTGGTCGGGACCATGGTCGGTCTGGCCGCCTACTTGCGACCGCTACAGCAGATGTTCTCGCGGACTTTGTCGGAACGGGCGTCGCA
>JAIMAE010000383.1 GCA_023512105.1 Bacillota bacterium
GACGAGGGACGCTTGCCGCTGCCGGAAGCCGACATGGTCATCCAGGCCCTCTCCGTGCGCTGGCACAATTTGCCGACCCGGCCGACTTCCGGACTCCAGGACGTGTGGTCGGCGGCCTTGACCGACCTTTCGGCCTCCGCCTACGTGGCCGTAATGGCCTACCTCGACCCCTCGGCCGAGCATTGGCGGATCTTAGAGCGACTTAGGGAAGTGCTGGCCCGCAAGACCCGTCGGGCGGTGACGGTGGGCTTTGGCCCTCGCTTCTTGCACAGCACCGGCCAACTCCACAAGGGCGGGCCCGCGGCCGGACTGTTCATCCAGTTGGTGGACGACGCCCCCCCTGCGCTGCCCATCCCAGAGATGCCCTGGGATTTTTCCACCGTCTTACGAGCCCAGGCCGCCGGCGACTTGGCGGCGCTGGCTCGCCACGGCCGCCGGGTGGTGAGCTTCGCCCTCCAACAGCACCCCCGCGACCAAATCGAGGCCTTGACGGAGTCGCTCCGGCGCCTGTAACGGCCTAAGCCGATTGGCCTTGGGGTCCATCGCAACGAAGGGAGGAGAAGGCATGCAACTTGGCATGGTGGGGCTTGGGCGGATGGGTCTGAACATGCTGGCCCGTCTGGTCGAACACGGACATGCGGTCGTCGGTTTTGACCCCGACGGCGCAGCCCGCCAACGGGCTGTGGAAGTTGGGGGAGGGGCGGTGGAAAGCCTGCCCGCCCTGGTGGAAACCTTGACGCCGCCCCGCGCGATCTGGGTGATGGTCCCGGCAGGAGAGCCCACCGAGACGGTGCTCTTCACCCTGGCCGACCACCTGGCCAGTGGGGACGCGGTGGTCGACGGCGGCAACTCCTACTTCCGGGATACCGTGGTCCGGGCCAAGCGCTTGGCCGAACGCGGGATTCAGCTGGTGGACGCCGGAACCTCCGGGGGAATCTGGGGACGCAGTCAAGGGTATTGCCTGATGGTCGGCGGGGATCCCGCGGTGGTCCGCCGATTGCACCCGCTCTTCGCGGCACTGGCTCCGGAGGCTGGGTTTTTACACGTCGGTCCCGTCGGCGCCGGTCATTTTGTCAAGATGGTCCACAACGGGAT
>JAIMAE010000008.1 GCA_023512105.1 Bacillota bacterium
GGTGTACACCAACGCCGAGTTGCCGGACGGGGAGGAGTGAGCCCTCCGTGCCATCGAGACCGATGCGGGTGCTGGGGATCGACCCCGGCACCGCCATCGTCGGTTGGGCGGTGGTGAGCGGGGAGCGACAAAATCCGGTGGCCGAGGCCTACGGAGCGATTCGCACCCCCGCCCGCCTGCCCGCCGGAGCGCGACTGGCGATGATATATCGGGAACTTTCGGAACTGATTGACCGCATGCGCCCCGACCGCGCCGCCGTGGAACAACTGTTCTTCGGCCACAACGCCCCCACCGCGCTCTCGGTCGGACAAGCTCGCGGAGTCACCTTGTTGGCCCTGGCCGAGGCCGGGATCGAGCCCTTGGAGCTCACCCCGGCCGAGGTCAAGGAGGCGGTGGCCGGCTACGGGCGGGCGGAGAAGGGGCAGATCCAGCGGATGGTCACCCGCCTGTTGGGCCTTCCCGAACCGCCCCGCCCGGACGACGTGGCCGACGCCTTGGCGGTGGCCTTGGCCGCCTACACCCACTTCCGCTATCGGGAGGCCATCGAACGATGATCGCCGAGCTCAGCGGTACCGTCAGCCACAAGGAATCCGACCAGTGCGTGGTCAACGTCGGGGGCGTCGGCTACCTGGTTCACCTCTCCGCCCGCACCGCCTCGGCGCTGCCTGGGGTGGGGGAGCGGGTCCACCTGTACACCCACCTTCTGGTGCGCGAGGAGGAATGGCGCCTGGTGGGGTTCTCCTCGCCGGAGGAGCGCCGGTGTTTTCTCGACTTAATCAGCGTCAGCGGGGTCGGCCCCAAGTTGGCCCTGCAGGTGATGGGGCAGTTTTCGGTGCCCGAGCTGGAGGAGGCGGTCCGGCGCGGGGAGTGGGAGCGCATCCGCGCCGTCCCCGGGGTGGGCACCAAGTTGGCCCAGCGCCTGCAACTGGAGTTGGGCTCGCGCTGGAAAGGGCGAGAGCCGGCCCGGGAGAGCAGCGGGGTTGCCAGCGGGGAGGACGAGGCCTTGCTGGCCTTGACCGGGCTAGGCTACCGGCCTGAGGAGGCCAAGGCCGCCTTGGCCGAGGTGGCGGCCGAGCTGCCTTTGCCCCAGCGGATCCGGGAGGCGCTGCGCCGCCTCGACCAACATCTGAAGCGGACGGGGGGATAGGGCGTGGCCGAGGAGCGAATCGTGGCCGGTCAGCGGTTGGACGGCGACCTCGAGTTGACGCTGCGACCCAAGCGGCTGCACGAGTACATCGGGCAGGAGCGGGTCAAGGAGCGGCTGGGCATCTTCATCCAAGCCGCAGCCCAGCGCGGGGAGGCGCTGGACCATGTGCTCCTCTACGGCCCTCCGGGGCTGGGCAAGACCACCTTGGCCCACATCATCGCCAACGAACTCGGGGTCAACATCCGCTTTACCTCCGGTCCGGCCATCGAGCGGCCGGGAGACCTGGCCTCCATCCTCACCAATCTGGAGGACCGGGAGGTTTTGTTCATCGACGAGGTGCACCGGTTGAGCCGCCAGGTGGAAGAGGTGCTCTACCCGGCGATGGAGGACTTTGCCCTCGACCTCATCTTGGGCAAGGGGCCGGGGGCCCGCTCGCTGCGGTTGGACCTGCCGCGCTTTACCTTGATCGGGGCCACCACCCGCCCGGGGCTGATCGCCTCTCCGCTCCGCGACCGCTTCGGGGTGCTGATTCACCTCGACTTCTACCGGCCGGAGGAGCTGGAGGCGATCGTCCTGCGCTCCGCCAGCGTCTTGCAATGTCAGGTGGAGCGGGAGGCGGCCCGGGAGATCGCCCGGCGCAGCCGGGGCACTCCGCGGATCGCCAACCGACTTCTGCGTCGGCTGCGCGACTTTGCCGAGGTGCGGGGCGAAGGGCGGCTGACCCAGGAGGTGGTGGAGGCCGGCCTCGAGCTTTTGGCAGTGGACCCGCACGGCTTGGACCAGACCGACCGGCGCATCCTGCGCCTGATGGCGGAGAGCTACCAAGGGGGACCGGTGGGGCTGGAGACCCTGGCGGCGGCGGTGGGCGAGGACGTGGGGACGGTCGAGGACGTGGTCGAACCCTATCTGTTGCAACAAGGCTTTCTCCAGCGCACCCCGCGCGGGCGGGTCCTGACCTCGCGGGCCTGGGAGCACCTGGGGCTGGTCCCCCCGCCAAATTTCGCCCAGGCCCAATCCTTGCCGCAACAGCTGCAGTTTGAAGAGCCCGTAGACCGACGATAAGCAGGGCGGGGAGGCCATGGACGGCGGAATTCCGAGGTTCTCCGCAGGCGGGCCGCAGGCCTTTGTCGAGGCGGCCCAGGCGGGTAACCGGGAGGCTCGGGACGAGCTGATCCGAGCCTACACGCCGTTCATTTTGCGCGTGGCCAGCCAAGCCGCCGGCCGCTACGTGGTGGTCGGCCAGGACGAAGAGGTCAGCGTGGCCTTCTCCGCCTTCAACGAGGCCATCGACGCCTATCGCTCCGACCAAGGCAGCTTCCTTCGCTTTGCCGAGACGGTGGTCCGTCGCAGGTTAATCGACCTCTTTCGCCATCGCGAACGGGCCCAAGGGCGGGAGGTGGTGTGGAGCGACCTGGAGGCCACCCTCGGGGAGGAGGGAGAGGAGGTTGCCTTGCCGGCGCTGGACGCGGCGGCCGAGGCGGCTTGGCGTCGCGCCGAGGAGGCGACCCAACGTCGCTGGGAGATTGAAGAGCTGGGGCGGCGGCTGGCCCAGTTTCGGATCAGCTGGGAAGACCTGGCCCGGCACGGCCCCCGCCACCGCGACGCCCGCCGGCGGGCCTTGGAGGTGGCCCGCAGGGTGGCCGAGGACCAAGAGCTGGCCCGCCACCTGGTGGAGCGGAGCGAACTGCCGATGCGCCGGCTGTTAGAAGTGATCCCGGTACACCGGAAAACCTTGGAACGCCATCGAAAATATATCATAGCGGCGGCCCTGATTTGGATCTTCGATTTGACGCATCTCAAGACTTATCTGATGGAGGACGGACCGGATGGTAGGCCATGATGGCCGCGTGGCCTCCAACCGGGGAAGCGGGGGCGGGGAGCATCCCCCGGCTGCCGCCACCGGGTTGGTGGTCTCGAAGCAGCGAGGCTGGGCGATAGTGCTGATGCCGGGCGGCGAGTTTCGCCGGGTGCGGGCGAAGGCCGAGTGGCAGGTGGGCGACCAAGTCGCGCCGGCGCCGGAGCGGCCGGTGGGGCGCTGGGCCTCTTGGGCCGCTGTCGCCGCGGCCGCTGCGGTGTTGGGGCTCAGCCTGCCCCGCATCTTCTCGGCCGGAGTGGCCGAGGCGGCCGGGGTGGTGAGCGTCGATTTTGACGGCAGCGGCGTGGATTTGACGGTCTCCAAGACCGGCCGGGTGGTGGCGGCGCGGGCTTTTGGACCAGCCGCCCAGGCGTACCTCAAGGCCCACCAGGTGGTTGGCCTGCCGGCCAAGGACGTGCTGCAGCAGCTCACCCAGGCGGCGGTCAGCCAAGGCCTGATCGGCGCTTCCCACCCTTACCTGGTGCTCGGCACCACCAGCGCCACCCCCCTGCTGTCCGAGTTGGCGGCGGCCGAGAAGGCCTGGCAGCGGCAGTACCACTGGCCGGTGGCGGTGGTCACGGTCTCCGGGCCGCTCCCTCCCACCGTCAAGACCGCCCCGCAGAAATTGCCGGTCAGCGTCGGCCGCTACCTGCTTTGGCTGCGGCGCCACCCCGGCGAGGTCCCGCCCTCCTGGAATGTGGTCCAGGGTGACCAGCTGGAGCACTTGGTGGGGCCCTCCGCCCCCGCCCCGGAGTCGTCTGCCCACCGGGCCAAGCCTTCGGCCACCCGCACCTCCCAAAGTCGGGACGGCGGCGAGCGCGAGCGCTCACGCCCCTCCGAACAGCGTTCTTTGAACCAGCAGCCGGCAAAGGCGCCTTCCCCGGGCGCGTCTCGCTCCTCCGAGGCCGGCGCGCCCGGCAAGGAGTCGGGCGTCGGCGCCAGCCAGGGCGAGGGCGGCCAGCCCTCCTCGCACAACCCCGCGGAGGGCAACTCCGGAGGCGACCGCGGGGAGAGCAGCTCCGACCATTCCGCGAATGCCCGTCGCGGCTCGGAGCGGGGAGATCACCCGAGCCGTCCTGCCTCGCCCTCCCTGCTCCCAAAAAATTCCGCCTCGGATGGCGCGCTTTCCTCCTCCCGCCCTCGGGTTCGCTATAATAAGGGTGTTTATGCCGGACCGGCCCAAGGTCGGCAAAAGGGGGGCGTGGAGGCTGACCACCGCAAGCAGTAACGGGGTCTACTGGATCTTTTTTGCCCTGATCGTCGCCATGACGGTGTGGATGTTCTACCAGCAGTCTCGTCAACAAAAGGCGCGCCAGAAGATGCAGGCCGAGCTCAAGCGCGGCGATCGGGTGTTTACCAACGGGGGGCTGATCGGCACCGTGCGCGAGGTCAAGGATGACCGGGTGGTGCTGGAAGTGGCCAAGGAAGTGCGGATCGAAGTCTTAAAAAGCGCCGTAGGGGGAAAATATCAGGAGTAATCGCAGGTCCAAGAGGCCTCATCAAGGCGCGAGGGAACGGTTCCCTCCGCTTTTTTTGAGGGCGCCGGTCGTTCCCAGTCCGGTTGTCCGACCGTTTGGTCGCGGAGAGGAGGGGGTGCGGTGTCGGACACCTCGTTGAATCCCTACCACCGGGCGCAAGCCAGCTTTCGCGAAGCGGTGGTCACCCTGGGGTTGGATGAAGCCGTCTACGACATCTTAAAGCAGCCGTTGAGATTTTATGAGGTCGCGGTGCCCTTCGTGCACGACGATGGCCACCTTGAGGTCCTGGTCGGCTACCGTTCGCAACACAACGACGCGCTCGGCCCCTGCAAGGGGGGCTTGCGCTTTCATCCCGACGTGAACGCAGATGAGGTCAAGGCGCTGTCGATGTGGATGACGGTCAAATGCGCCCTGCTCAACCTGCCCTACGGCGGGGGCAAGGGCGGGATTCGGGTCGATGTGGAGAAGCTCTCCGAGCGGGAGATCGAGCGAGTCAGCCGGGAGTACATCCGGGCGATCGCGCTGGTGATTGGGCCCGACAAGGACATCCCGGCGCCCGACGTCTCCACCAATCCCCAGATCATGGCCTGGATGGTGGACGAGTACAGCCGCATCCGGGGAGAGAACACCTTTGGCCTGATAACCGGCAAGCCGTTGGTGATCGGGGGCTCGCAGGGACGGGTGGAGGCCACCGGACGCGGTCTGGTCTTTGCCACCAGCCAGTTGGCTCACGAGATGGGGCTGGATTTTGCCAAGACCACGGTGGCCGTGCAAGGGTTTGGCAACGTCGGCTCGGTGGCGGCCCTCTTGGCCCACGAGATGGGGGCGCGGGTGGTGGCGGTCTCCGACAAGGAGGGCGGGGTCTACAACCCGGCGGGGCTGGACGTGGCCGAGGTGCTGGCCCACAAGCGCCGGGCCCACAGCGTGGTCGGCTACCCCAAGGCCGAGCCCATCTCCAATCCCGACCTGTTGGAGCTTCCGGTGGACGTGCTGTTCCCGGCGGCCTTGGAGAATCAGATTACCGCCGACAACGCCCCGCGGATTCGGGCCCGGATCGTGGGGGAGGGGGCCAACGGCCCGACCACCCCGGAGGCGGACCGGATTTTGTTCGACAAAGGGGTGATGGTGGTCCCCGACGTGCTCGGCAACGCCGGCGGGGTGACCGTCTCCTACTTCGAGTGGGTGCAGAACCAGACCCGGTTTTACTGGACCGAGGAGGAGGTCAACCGGCGGCTGGAGGAGTACATGCGGCGGGCGATGGCAGAGATGCACCAGATGCACGAGCGGTATCAGGTGCCGCTGCGCCAAGCCGCCTACTTGGTGGCCGTGCAGCGGGTGGCCGAGGCGATGGCGGTCCGCGGTTGGTTGCGGTGAGCGGCGAAGGGGGAGCGGGTTGACCAACCCACGACTGGAGGAACTGAGGGCGCGGTTGCGCCGGATCGAGGCGATGGGGGGCGCCGAGCGGGTCGAACGCCAACACCAGGCCCGCAAATGGACGGCGCGCGAGCGCATCGCCTACCTCTGCGATCCGGGCACTTTTGAGGAGATCGGGGCCCACGTTCACCACCGTGGGCAGGGACTGGGCCTGGGGGGCGTGGAGGCCCCGGCCGACGGGGTGGTGACTGGATACGGGCGCATCGACGGGCGGGTGGTCTACGTCTACGCGCAGGACTTCACCGTCTTGGGCGGGTCGTTGGGGGAGATGCACGCGGCTAAGATCCAGCGCGTGCAAGATTTGGCGCTGGCCAGCGGGGCGCCGATCATCGGGCTCAACGACTCCGGGGGCGCCCGCATCCAAGAGGGGGTGGACAGCCTCAACGGGTACGGCGAGATCTTCAAGCGCAACACCTGGGCCTCTGGGGTGATCCCGCAGATCACGGTGATCATGGGGCCGAGCGCCGGGGGCGCGGTCTACTCCCCGGCCCTGACCGACCTGATCGTGATGGTCCGCGGCTCCGCGCAGATGTTTATCACCGGTCCCCAGGTGATCGAGGCGGTCACCGGGGAGAAGGTCAGCGCCGAGGCCCTGGGCGGGGCCGACGCCCAGCTCAAACGCTCGGGGGTGGCCCATCTGGTGGCCGGCGACGACCAAAGCGCGCTCAGCTTGGTCCGCCACCTGTTGTCGTACCTACCCAACAATCACCTGGAGGAACCTCCGGTGGTGGAGAGCGACGACCCGATGAACCGGATCGAGCCCGGCCTGCGCGAGGTGGTGCCGATCGACCCGGCCAAGCCCTACGACGTCCTGCGAGTGATCGAGGCGGTGGTCGACCGCGGGTCTTGGTTGGAGATTCAACCCGGCTTTGCCGAAAACGTGGTGGTGGGATTCGCCCGCCTGGGCGGGCGGCCGGTCGGGGTGTTGGCCAATCAGCCGCGGGTGCTGGCCGGCACCTTGGACATCGACGGGTCGGACAAGCTGGCCCGCTTTGTCCGGCTTTGCGACGCCTTTAACCTGCCGCTGGTCACCTTGGTCGACACCCCTGGCTATCTCCCCGGCACCGCCCAGGAGTACGGAGGGATCATTCGCCACGGGGCCAAGGTGCTCTACGCCTACGCCGAGGCGGTGGTGCCGAAGCTGACCGTGATCCTGCGCAAGGCCTACGGCGGGGCGTATCTGGCGATGTGCAGCCGCTCCCTGGGTGCCGACTTGGTCTTTGCCTGGCCCACCGCCGAGATCGCGGTGATGGGACCGGAAGGGGCGGCCAACATCATCTTTCGGGACGAGATCGCCCGGGCCAGCGACCCGGCCCAAAAGCGCGCCGAAAAGGCCCAGGAATACCGGGAACGGTTTGCTCACCCCTACGTGGCGGCCGCGCGCGGCTACGTCGACGCGGTGATCGACCCGGCCGAGACCCGCCCCCGGCTGATCGCCGGGCTGATGGCGCTCTACAACAAGCACGAGGTGCGTCCGCCGAAAAAGCACGGGAACATTCCGCTGTGAGCCGGCCAGGCGGCGGGTGGGAGGAGGCAGGAGGATGAGCCGACCAAGCGGCGAGGAACCGTTGAAACCGGAGTGGGTGGCGGCGATCGCGGCCGCGGTGGCCAGCTTTGAGGCCGAACAGGGCGGGAGGGCTGGCCAGATGGTGGTCTTGGGGATCCGTCAGACTTGGCCGCGGCCTTCTCCCTGGCGATGGCGCCCGCGCTGAGGGATTGATGCGGCAAGCGATGGACGTTTGATTAGCCCCTTGCCGTCGGAGCAGGACTGAGAGGACACAGGGAAAGAAGGAAAGACGTCAGGATGGCAATTCGCCGATACCGCATCACCGTGAACGGACAAGTCTTCGAGGTGCTGGTGGAAGCGCTGGAGGCACCCGAGGAGGGGGAGTCGAGGCCTCAAGCTCCGCCCTCTCCTGCGCCGGCCAGGGCGGCCGAGGCTCCCCCCAAAAGTGGCCCGGGCGAGCGTCCTGGGCGGGTTGAGGTGACTTCCCCGTTGCCGGGAGCGGTGTTGGAGGTCAAGGTGGTGGCCGGACAGGAGGTGTCCCCGGGACAGGTGCTGGTCATCTTGGAAGCCATGAAGATGGAGAACGAGATCATCGCCCCCCGGGCCGGGCGGGTGGCCCAGGTGGCGGTGGCCCCCGGGCAGAGCGTCAGTGCCGGAGACCTCTTGGTATCCATTGAATAGCGGGGGAGACACCGGACCGGTCCTGGTGGTGGCACCTCACCCGGATGACGAGGTCTTGGGCTGCGGGGGGCTGATCGCCCGCTGGCGGGCTCGAGGGGTGGCGGTGACGGTGGTGTTGGTCACCCTCGGCGATGGGTTTCGGGAAAACGCCGTCCGCTACTACCTGAGGGTGCCGGTCCAGCCTCACGAGTTTCTGCACCTGGGCTACGAGCGCCAGGCGGAGTGTCTGGCCGCCTTGCAGGCGCTGGGGGTCGAGGAGGAGCGGGTCATCGCCTTGGGATTTCCCGACGGGGGGCTGATCCATCTCCTCACCGACCGATGGCAAAACCGGCCGTGGCGCAGTCCAACCACCGGGGCCAGCGCGGTGCCCTATTGGACGGCCCAGGCCTGGGAGGTCCCATACACCGGGTCTGCCTTGGTGGAGCAATTGGCCTCGGTGATGGCGGCGGTGCGCCCGCGCACGATGGTGGTGCCGCATCCGTGGGATCAGCACCCGGATCACTGGGCCACCCAGGTGTTCTCGCAGGTGGCGTGGCTCAAAGCCGGACTGCCTGAGGCCAACTGGCTCGGCTATTTAATCCACTGGCCGCGCTGGCCCCGGCTCAGCCGCGCCTTTCCCTGGCCTCCCAAGGGGCCCCCGTCTCGGTTGCGGGAGCGGCGGTGGTGGCGACACCGGCTGGAGCCGGAGCTCAAAGAGGCCAAATGGCGCGCCCTCAGCTGCTATCAGTCGCAGCGCGAGCTGATCCTGCCCTTCATGCGCGCGATGTGCGGATGGGAGGAGTGGTTTGGTCTGGACTTCCGCTGGGACTTGGTCGGCCCTTCCCAGGACACCTGGGGGGTGGGGCTGCAACTCCGCGAGGCCGCGGAGGGCCGGCGCTGCCGGGTGGAAGGAGCAGACCGACCGGTCCTGCTCAACCTCTGGGAGGGCCCGGATTGCCGCTATCGTCGGATCGCCCTCGAGCCCGACCGCTCGGTCTTCCTGTCCAGCGAATGGGCGGTGGCCGCCGCCGAGGTGGGAGCGCGGAGACGCACGCCGGCCTTGCGGCTGGCGGGAGGAGCCGATCCCCGCGCCTGACCGGTAGGGCGGTCAGACAACTTCTCACTACGGGATCTGGCCCCGGGACCAGGTGGCGAAGCCCTCAAAAACCCACGTCAAGCGCGGAGCGAAAATCCCAAAATCGAAATCTATTATCGAAAACATAGTAAATCACAGGCTACTTCTTCGATTATGATTGTCGTGTGACCAGGCGGTTGTCCCAGACTTGCAGCTTGGTTGGACGTCAGCAAGTACTACAGCATGACGATAATGCCTACGTTACGGTTCCGCCTTATGCGCTCTACTCGGGATAATTAGTCTGTTGATTCGGAAAAAACGGAATCAGGTCCGTGCAGGCGGATAGGCAAGCCAGTCCTAACACCTTCAAGAGGAGGAAACCATGTATCACGGACTTAAAGTACTCGACGTTCACGGGCATGTTTCAGTGCCCCCCGGATCCAGCCACCGTCTTGCTCTCTTGTTGGGCTCGAACACTGCTTTGCCCAGTCCGCTGTCCATGGGGCAATCGGTACCCGGGGTAAGCGAGGAGGAGTTCCGCCAGGCCGCCGCACGCCATGTGGCTTATTTAGATGCCCGGAACATCGATGTCCAGCTTATCGGCCCTAGACCATTCATGATGCTGGGCTGGATGCAACCGCACCTGTTACCGGCGTGGACTCGGTATGTCAACGACACCATAGCCCAGCAGTGTCGCTTTTATCCGGACCGCTTTGTAGGAGCCTGCCAGTTGCCGCAGAATAGCGAGGCCAAGGATCTCAGCCACTGCCTGCCCGAGTTGGAGCGGTGCGTTCGCGAACTCGGTTTCGTCGCCGCCTACGTGAGTCCGGACCCTGGAGGAAGGCGAACTACTCCGGGGATGCATGAGCCCTACTGGTATCCACTTTACGAGGCCTGCGAGGATATGGATATCCCTATCATCGTCCACGGCACCAATTCCCTCGATCCCCGATTCGCGGTGGTACCCCACAACTACCAACTGGGGTTTGTCACGGAACAGTACCTGGCGGGTCAGTTTATTTCTCATGGTGACGTGTTTGAGCGGTTTCCCCGGCTGCGCGTGATTATTTGCCACGCTGGCGGGGCGCTTAACCGGTTCATCCCTTCTGATCCGCATTTGGCTCAAAAGGACTTAAGTCGAAACCTGTTTTATGACAGTTGCGCCTATGACCTTCACTTTCTGGAGGCCGCCATCAAACAACGCGGGGTCAGCCAAATGCTTTTTGGTACCGAAGCCCCTGGATCCGGGCAGGCGATTCGGCCCGAGACGGGACGAACATCCGATGACCTGGTGCCGGTGATTGCGGAGCTCCCATTCCTGAGCGAAGCCGACCGGCAGGCGATCTTTTACCATAATCCGCTGCGAGTGGTACCGGGGTTCGCCAAGGCGCTTGGACCGCAGCCTTGACCTGCTGTGTTCGGGAGTGCGACAGAGGGCTGAGAAACCCACAAGGAGGTCTCGCGTCATGTTGGATGCCGAAAGTAACAAACTGCTCACCGAGGTGGGGAAAGGCACCCCAATGGGAGAGCTTTTGCGGCGATATTGGCATCCTATCGCCGCTGTGACTGAATTCGAAAGCCAGGATCTGAAGCCAGTGCGCCTGTTGGGGGAGGACCTGGTGTTGTTCCGCTCGCGCGAGGGCCATTATGGATTGGTGCAGCGCCAATGTGCGCATCGACGTGCGGATCTAAGCTACGGCTGGGTCGATGAGGCAGGCCTTCGCTGCAGCTATCACGGCTGGGCTTATGATGTCTCGGGGGCATGCGTCAGTCAGCCCTTCGAAGATGTCACCCGCGGCGAACGCAACCAGCGTTTTCGCGATTCGTGCCGTATCACCGCCTATCCGGTGCGGGAAATGGCCGGTCTGCTCTTTGCCTACCTCGGTCCGCTGCCTAGCCCAGAGTTGCCGCGATGGGAGTTGTTCGATTACCGGAACGGATTTGCCCAGATCATCTTTGCCGAAGTGCCCTGCAATTGGCTGCAAGCAGTAGAGAACGACCTGGACCCCGTTCATTTCGAATGGCTTCACGCCAACTGGTCGGCTCGACAGGCGGGCCGGCGAAACTTTCGGGCCCCTACCCATCTTAAGATCGACGTTTTCGAATGGGAGTTCGGGTTCGGATACCGGCGGATTCTTGAGGACACCACCGAGGCGGACCCGGTGTGGTCGCAGCCTCGCCTGCACCTGATGCCTAACATTTTCATGCCTGGCGGAGAGCACCTGGAGTATCGCGTCCCGGTTGACGACCACCGTACGCTGAGCGTGGTGTGGGCTTGGGAGGCGGTGCCGCAAGATCGCGAGCCGTACGTACAAACCCGCATCCCCCATTGGTATGCGCCCATCCAGGACCCCGCGACCGGCCGGTGGATCACGACTCACATTATCAATCAAGATACCGTGGCCTGGGTGGGTCAGGGGGTCATAGCCGACAGGACCGCTGAACGTCTTGCAAGTTCGGACGTAGGAATCGTGGCGCTGCGGCGCCGCTTGCGCCAGGACCTGGAGGCGGTGGCGCGGGGTCAGGATCCCAGCGGGGTGGTGAGAGATCCAGACAAGGCGCGGCTGGTGCGTTGGCCGGACAATCGCCGGCCATTGCATGAGAGGGGTCTGCCGCGGGCGGAGTGGCTCCGCCAACTCGAAGGCCGGCGCCGGCGGGTGGGGATCGGCGAGGATGAGTACTTCATTTTCTACGCCGGCCAGCCCCCTGAGGTCCGACGGGCGTACGAGGAGGCGATGGGGTTGGCGCCTACCCCGAGGACTCAGCCGGTTTGAAGTCGAGCGTGCAACGTGCTGGAACCATCGCGGCGCCGTTGGAAGTGCAAGGACCCGACGGCGACCCAGCGGATCGTCCCTCCGCCCCCTGGCCACCTTACACGTCTTCGGGTTCGTACCGGGAACCGCGAGGCAGCCGGGTGGACAGAGATAACCGGTGCTCGCTTCCTTGTCGGGCAGGCCTAAGATTCATTCAATGATATCATAATTTTGTAAAAAGGAGGAGACTTTGGTGGCTCAAACCGGTCCGGCTCCACGCCCTCGGGAGGGGGCGAACCAGTCTTACGTCGCCACGTTGGTGGCCATCTGCACTTTAGGCGTCCTTCTGGCAGCCTTTGACTCCATTGCCCGCAACGTAGCCTTTCCGCTCATCCTCCATGCGTTGAAGATGAACGTCGCCCAAGGGGCGCTGGTTTTCAGCGGTGCCTTCGGGGTAACCTTTCTGGCCAGCATCCTCATGGGGCCTCTGATGGATCGAGTAGGTCGCAAGCGTGCTTTCCTCCTTGCCTTGTTGGCCGCCGGCCTAACCAGCGGTGCTACAGCGTTTATCCAGACCGTAGGACAATATGTGGCGGTGGGAATCTTGGCCGGGGTGTGTCTTGCGGTCCTTCAGCCGGCGGGGGTTCTGGTCGCCGAAGAGGCCCCGGCTCGTTGGCGAGGTACGCTTTTGGCCATTACCCATGCCGGGTTTTCCGGCGGGGCAATTCTGGTGAGCCTCATCGGATCTGCGGTACTTCCCAGCGGAAATTGGCGGATGTTGTTTTATCTGTGCTTCTCACCGCTCCTGCTGGCGGCGGTTGCCACCTTTGTGCTGCGTGAACCGGCCCGCTCGCAAGAGGCGATTGCGGTGAAACGGGCCCGCGACCGCATTGCCCGTGGGGAACGGTTGGCGACCAACTTTCAGATTGATGAAGAGAAGGCTACACATAACGAATGGCGTCAGATTTTCGCCCCCGACCTCCGTCGGCAGACCATTGTCATTACCATCGCCGGTTTCCTGATTAATTTCAGTCCGGCTCTGGTACTGGCTCTGGGGGTGACCTTTATGACCGTATTCGACCATCTGGCGATAGGCGCGGCGTCCCTGGCGATGGCGGTTGAAGGGTTTGCCGTTCTGGTGGGTACCTTGGTTTCAGGATCCCTCACGGACCGCTTCGGCCCTCGCAATGTAGTCATCCTTTGGACGCTCCTCGGCGGCATCTCCTTGGCGTTACTAGCTATCCGCGGAGAGGCGGGCTGGGTAACGGCCGCGTTGGGTGGGTATGGCTTTTTCGGACAAGGTGCACTGAGTTCATGGATTAGGTACGTAAACGATTCCTTTCCCACCCGAGCCCGGGGCAGCGGTGTCGGCTTTGTGAACGGCATTTACTTTCTCGGGGGAGGGATTCTGGGCCCAATACTGTTTGGCAGTTTCATGCAAACCGGCCACGCTCCTGTAGCCCCTCTCGTGGCTGGCGGGTGCTCTATCGCCAGCGCGTTACTGCTTTTCATGGGGCGTCCAATTCGGCCTCGCTTGGAACTAGAAGAAATCGCTTCGTAAACCTTGGGCGTTGTTGGCACGGAGCCCGCGCTGTTCCGTGCTGCTGTACGTGGTCAGGACGGCAAATAGGTAGCAGGTAGTCAGAACGAGGTGTGAGGGGCGGCCGAGTCGACTGGTGGAGAGTTTTTGTCGGCCGACTTGGCTGCTCCCGTATGCGCATCCCACCAGCTTCGGTCAGCGAGATGTTCGCGTGCCTTCGCAAGAGCTCTCTTGGCCGGGCGAGTTTCGCAGTGACGAAGGGTATGGCAGAGGTCGTGGCGTCGAATGCGCCCGTTCCGTGCCCTTGGAGGCGCCGTGCTCGGTTTACCGCCGCCCAGACCCTTGAGGGAATAGGTGCAGATGGAACTGGCGCCGCGACGGCACGTGCGCCGCGGGTCCGCGCACCGGTCCAGCGGGGTGCTCGGGGGAGAACGTGATGCGGTAGAAGAGCGGAGAATAGGGCTCAGTGACGTACCCTGGAGCAGAATCCGGTCACGGTAATCCGGGCACTCTCAACCGGTGCACGCCTTGTTATTCTCCTGGTGAGCCGTCAATAAGGGTCCCCGCTACCCGGACTGGGAAGAAAGGTCGTAAAGGTTCGCCCCTGATCGCGGATGCTTTGTGCGCACTCTGCCAACAGCGCAAGGCCTTCCTCGCTTCCCGCCCGCGGGTATTTATGTTCGATCCAGTAGCAAGTGCGCTCCGGAGGCGGGACCGTAAGGGTGAACACGGTGAAATGGCCGGTGGCCTCAAAGGCTCGCGCCATCGATAATGGGACGATGGCCCATTGGTCCCGGCTCGTCATAAAGGCCATAATTAGCTGTGCCGTGTCTAAGGCCACCAACGGGGCGTCCCGGGAACCCCACCATTGCTCGTGCCACGACTGAAAGAGCGGACCCCAGTTGATGTACAGTTCGTGGCGGGGGTTCAGGTCCCGCGGATGTACGGGCTCGGTTGGGGTTCCTTCGCGAACCGGGCGAATCAGCACCAGCGGTTCGGAAAAAAAGGTCTTCACAACGACGTTCGGCACAAATCGTTCATGGAGCACGAAGGCCACGTCCAGCTCACGATGTTCGATGAGCGCATACAATTCCGCAGATTGTTGAGTACGCAATTCAATCTTCATCGAGGGAGCCCGCTGGCGCAGTAGCCGGTAGACGGGAGGCAGCACAAAGGCATTGACGCTATCCACCGATCCAATGGAGAGGGACAGCGTCACCCCACTGCGAAATTGTCGAATCTCTCGACGAAGCGAATCCCATCGTTCGGCAATGGCCAGAAAACGTTGTCCTGCCGGAGTTAGATGAATGGACCGCAAGCCCCGCCTCCGATCGATCAGTTGGACTCCCATCTCTTTTTCGAGCTCCTCGAGACGGTGGCTGACAGTGGATTGGGAGAGATGCAAGTGCTGCGACGCGCGCAAGAGGCTTCCCGACCGTGCGATTTCGAGAAACGCTTCAATGCCGAGCGTATACATTGCCAACTCCTTTCCGAGCACCTCAACCAGAGTGGTTTGGGCAAAACAATCGTATATATTATCGACAAAAACAATAAACTCATGGCTGTTTATAGTTTATATTAATTTCTGGGCTGGCGGGAGCCTCGAAGTGGGGTTGCGAAATCCATGCGGGCGAGCGATGGGAACGGATGCCCGGGTCCATCTTGAGTTGGGCAAACCCTCAGAAACAGGCCGATCTTAATAGCGTAAGAAGCGAGGTTAGACAGAATGTCGGACGTCAGTGATCGGTTGGCATCGTTGGATGCTTGTGCCCTCTCGGACGCGCTTGACCTCCTAGGTTTGCGAGGGGCCACGTCTGGCATCCGACCCCTATGGGAAGGGGCGCGACTGTCGGGGCGCGTGGTGACGGTCAAGGTCAAACCGGTGGGGGCGGTTCCGGCGGCCGAACATCTCGGGATCAGGGCGATCCTCCTGGCGGAACCGGGTGACGTAATCGTGGTGGACCACGGGGGGCGGCTGGACGTTTCGGCTTGGGGTGGACTTTTGGCCGTGTCCGCACAGATGCGCGGCGTCGAGGGCGTGATCATCGACGGCGCCTGTCGGGATGTAGATGAATTTCGAGCGTTAAAGTTTCCGGTCTTCGCCCGTGGCGCGGTGCCGTTCACGGCGCGGGGTCGCGTCATGCAAGAAGCGGTGAACGTTGAGGTGCAATGTGCTGGCGTTGCGGTGGCCCCGGGCGACTACGTCTTGGCCGACGCCAGCGGGGTGGTGTTTATCCCGGCTGCGCGAGCCGAGGAAGTACTCGCGGCAGCGGAGCGAATTGCCGCCAGGGAGGCGGAGATGGCCAGCGCGATTCGCCGCGGCGTCCCTCCCGACCAAGCCTTGGGTGCGTACGAGGGCATGTTGCGCAAGGAGGCAAGAAACCATGAACCACGATGACGTGCTAGAGCAATTCCGACAGCTGCCCATCGCGGCCGTTTCCGATGCCCTAGATCGCCTGGGGATTGCCGGTCAATGCCATGGCCTGAGGCCTTTGCAATTTGGCTGGGCCATGGTTGGTCGTGCTTTTACGGTCGAATACCGCCCGTGCGGGGTGGTTAAGGGAACGGTGGGCGACTTTATCGATGACGTGCCTCCTGGGGCAGTGGTGGTGTTGGACAACGCGGGGCGCACCGACTGCACGGTCTGGGGGGATATCTTAACGTTAACTGCTTCGCGGCGCCGGGTGGCGGGCACCGTGATCTGGGGGGTCTGCCGCGATGTGCGCAAGAGTCGCGAGCTCGATTATCCCATATTCAGCTGTGGTCACTATATGCGCACGGGGAAGGACCGCGTCGAAGTGGCTCACCTAAACCAGCCGGTTGCGCTGGCGGAAGTCCAGGTCGCACCGGGAGATCTCGTAATTGGCGACGACGACGGGGTGCTGGTGGTGCCTCAATCTAGAGAAGTGGAGGTCTTGCGGGTGGCCCAGGAGATTGAGGCCGCAGAGCGGAGTATCATTGGCGCGGTGGAAGCGGGATATCCTCTTCGGGAGGCCCGCGAGCAGTTCCGCTACCATACTTTGCAACGGCACGAATAGTCGGCGGCTAAACCTGGACCCACTGGGCGGTGTGGATTCGGGTGCTATCCTTTCTCAGGAACGCGTGGCAGAGGTAACTTGCTCCTCGCGCACCACGCGCCCTGTGCCGTATGCCCCGTAAGCCGTCATCGAGCCACTGGGACGTCCAAAAGCGAGATCTATTATCGAAAAGATGGTAAATCACCGTCAACTCGGTTGATTATGATTCTCGTTGGGCGAGGCGACTTGCAGCTAGCGAGACTGCAGGAGTGGGGCTCACCGAGAACGGCCAGATCCGGTCGCACTGGGGACAGGAACCGATGCTCGTGCCCCGACATCAGACGACAAGGAGGTACGGCGGAGGTGCATCCAGAGACAGGCGATGCTGCTGGGCATTTCCCAGAGAGTTGGGGGCCCGATAGCCCTGAGGGGTGGCTTGCATTAGGAAGCGCAACGATTTATGAAGCCGGGGGGCTGCCTTGTGCAATGGACCCCGCCATTCGCTCGATCTCTGGGGTGGCTGTTGCGGGGGCAGCATTCCCGGTGGTCTGCGCCGCAGGCGACAACCTTGCGCTGCACCTGGCCATACTCGAAGCTCCCCCGGGCAGTGTGTTGGTCGTCAGCGCTGGTGGGATCATGGGTGGATACTGGGGCGAAGTGATGACGGTTGCCGCCCAAGCGCGAGGAATTGCGGGATTGGTCATTGACGGTGCGGTCCGAGATGTCCAGGCCCTTCGAAACCGTCGGTTCCCTGTGTTTGCCCGAGGACTGGCCATATTACACACGACTAAACATGAACCCGGGGTCCGGGGAGGTCCTACGGTGGTGGGAGGTATGCTCGTTCACGCCGGAGACTGGGTGGTAGCGGACGAGGATGGGGTGGTGATCGTTCCCCAGTCGTTGCGACACCGGGTTTGGGAGCAAGCGCTGGAGCGGGCGAGAAAGGAAGCTGACTACCTCAACCGGTTAAGCCAAGGAGCCACCACGCTTGAATTGTATGGGCTAAAGGCCCCCACCGGTGAGCGCGTGGGGGGTCATTGAGGGACCGCCAAGAACGCAATCCAACATGTGAGAAGTGTGTAACGGTTGCCTACGAGGCTAGGAGCTGCAGGGGTTGGTGCTACAAGTTGGGTTAAAGGAGGGGGGTACCATGGCTGACATCGTGTTGGGGGTGGGGACCAGTCACAGTCCCCAATTGAATATCCCTGTAGACCAGTGGGACCTGTTGGTTCGGAAGGACGAAGAAGACCCTGCATTGAATTACTCAGAACTGCTGGCCAGGGCACCGGCTGGGATCGCCGAGCGCATCACGCCCCAGGCTCGCGGAGGGGCGATGGAACGGGCGCAAGTGGCAATTCGGAGTCTTGCCGCGGCGTTGGAGACGGCGCGCCCCGATGTCGTGTTGGTCATTGGAGACGACCAGCACGAACTCTTTTCTGCCACCTACCAGCCGATGTTTTGCATTTTTGCTGGGCCCTCTACCATTTCGCGCCGTCCGTTTCGTCCCAATGCTCCAGCCTGGCTTCAGGTCGAGCTGGCTACCGAACCGGTCGAACCGATATCGCATCCGGGCCACCCCGAATTGGCGCTGTACCTCATTGACGCCGTTATCGCCGAGGGGTTCGATGTCGCCGTGTCGCTGCAATGGCCTCCGGACATCGGCCTGGGCCATGCCTTTTCGTTTTTGTATCGGCGGTTGACGCCCCGGGCGGACCTGCCGATGGTCCCCGTGATGGTCAACACCTTCTATCCTCCCAACCAGCCGTCCCCTGCTCGGTGCCTAGCATTCGGGAGGGCACTAGGAAAAGCCTTGCGCCGTTGGCCAAGTAGCACGCGGGTAGCCGTGGTGGCATCCGGTGGTTTGAGCCACGTGGCATTGGACGAGGATTTAGACCATTCGGTGCTGCGGGCCTTGGAGACCCACGATGAGGACGCGCTCTGTCGTCTGCCGGAGCAGGCGCTGGTGCAAGGCACCTCAGAAATCCGAAACTGGCTGGTAGCGGCCGGGATGTTTAACGACCGTCGCTTTCGCTTAGTGGACTACGTCCCTGCGTATCGCTCGCCAGCGGCTACCGGTACAGGTTTTGCCTTCGCCTTGTGGGAGTAAGCAGGGGGAACAGTGGGGAGGCGCGGCGCATGGCTATGTCTTCACCGGAGGGCGTGGTCATCATTGGGGGCGGGCCGGTCGGGCTTGGATTAGCCGTCGAACTCGGTCAACGCCACATCCCCGTGTTGCTGGTGGAACGGCGGGAGGCCATGCATCACATCCCTAAGGGTCAAAATCTTACCCAGCGTACCCTGGAACACTTTTACTTCTGGGGTTGCGTCGAGGCGTTGCGGAAGGCCCGACTTCTGCCGCCAGGTTACCCGATTGGGGGTATCACCGCCTACGGTAACCTCCTGAGCCGGTACTGGTACGCCGCTCCTGGCCGGGAGGTGGTCAATGACTTCTACTTCCAGACCAACGAGCGGCTGCCCCAATACCTTACTGAGGCGGTGTTGCGGCAGCGGGCGCAACTGTTGCCGACCGTGCGGTGTCTGTATGGCTGGCGGGCAGTGGAGATCAAGGCAGGGCCGACCGGAGTTGCGGTGGCCATCGAGCCCATGGACAACTCCGAACCGGTTCGATGGGTGACCGGCCAATACCTGGTTGGCTGCGATGGAGCGCACTCCCTGGTTCGCGAGGCGGTCGGAATCGGGCGGAGGGGCCCTCGGTTCGACCAACGGATGGTGTTGGCGGTGTTTCGTTCTCGGGCCCTTCACAAACACCTGGCGCGCTTTCCGCCCCGCACCACGTATCGCGTCCTGCGCCCGGAGTTCAAGGGTTATTGGCAATTCTTTGGCCGCGTGGACGTGGGGGAGGGGTGGTTTTTTCACGCCCCGGCTTTTCCCGAGGCCGAGAAGGATTCCAGGGCGGTGGTCAAGATCCTCCATCAAGCCGCCGGTTTCGATTTTCCCGCCGTGATGGAACACGTGGGGTTTTGGGACCTGCGGGTGGAAGTGGCAGAAGTCTATCAAGAGGGCCGGGTGTTCATCGCCGGAGACGCCGCCCACAGCCACCCACCCTATGGGGGATATGGCCTCAATTCCGGGTTAGAGGATGTGGTTAACCTGGGGTGGAAGCTGGCGGCGGCTTTGGGGGGGTGGGCAGGGCCAGGGCTGCTGGCATCGTATAGCGCCGAGCGCCAACCGGTCTTCCAGGAGACCGGGGACGCGATCGCGCGGGCGATCGCGGAGGATCGGAAGTTCTTAGAGACCTACTCACCGGAACGGGACATTGCGGCGTTCGAAGCGGCGTGGGCGCGGATGGCGTCGAACTTGCCCAGCCCCCAAGCCTACGAACCCCATTACGAAGGATCGCCGCTGGTTTGGGGTCCGCCCGGCGGGCGATGCGGCATTTATGGTCAGCACCTCCGCACGGCGCGCCCTGGCCATCACCTCTTCCCGCTGGCTTTAAGCTCGGGGCGCAATGTTTACGAGGAATTGGGGAACTTCTTTACGCTCGTGGCCACCGGCGATCCAGCCCCGTTGACGGATTGGGAGCGCGCGGCCCAGCGGCTGGGCATCCCGCTCAAGGTGGTATGGGAACCGCATCCAGAGAGGTTACAGAGCTGGGCAAACCAGTGGGTGTTGGTCCGACCGGATCAGTACGTGGCGTGGGCGGCGGAAGCAAGTCCACCCGATCCCGCGACGATCCTGGCCCGCGCGGTGGGGCACCTCACTGCCCAGTGAAGGATGGGGCGAGAGACGCGATGGCCGGCAGGGAGTTGTTCGATTTGAATTGAAGGGTTTTACCTGCTGGATAGGGAAAACAGGGACGCGACCCGGGCGCCCTCTTCGCATCGAAGGGCGCAGCAGGGGGCGCGAGACCGAGGCTGGTCGGTATCTCCTGTGTGGGCAGGGAGGTGAACGAGATGGGCAGTCTCAAACCGGATCATTTGCGAACAATTCGCGAGGCAATGGATCGAGGGCTTCTTCCGCGGTGGGTGCTAACCGATCCGGACATCTACGCCCTCGAACAGGAGAAAATCTTCGCCCGCACTTGGCAGTTCTTGGCTCATGAGTCGGAGCTGCCGCGACCTGGGGATTTTGTTACCCGCTGGATGGTGCACGATCCGGTAATCGTAATTCGCGGCGACGACGGAGTGGTGCGGGCTTTCCTAAACTCCTGCTCCCATCGAGGAACACTCTTGTGTGGCGCCGATTTCGGCAATCAAAAGGTCTTTAGCTGTCCTTATCATGGATGGACCTTTAATCACTATGGGGAACTGGTGGGCGTCGCGCTGGCCAACCAAGTGTGGGGGCCGGAACTCAAGCGAGAGGAGTGGGGATTGCGGCCGATTCCCCGCCTGCAGGCGTATCAGGGACTGATCTTCGGGAACCTCGATCCAGCGGCGCCGCCGTTGACGGACTACTTGGGCGACATGAGGTGGTACCTCGATCTGATAATGGGGCGAACTGGGGGAATGGAGGTACGGGGTGTCCCCCACCGGTGGGTGGTGGAGGGCAACTGGAAGCTATTGTACGAAAACTTTACCGGCGATCCCTACCATGTGCAGAGCACACACCGATCCACCGTGGAGTTGGGCATTACCCCCAACCGCACCCTGGGAGCCGACCGGAAAGGGTATCAGGTGGTGTTGCAGAATGGACACGGGGTCAACGTGACGCTCTATACCGAGATCCCCGAGAGGCCTTTTCAACGCATGCCAGAAGAGACGTGGCCACTCTTCCGGCGCCATCTCACGCCGGTGCAACACGACCTGATGCAGCGGGCCTCGGTGTTCGTCGGAGGGGTGTTTCCCACGCTATCCTTTGTGAGCCCGCTCCACGGCACCGAAGGGGACCTCTACAACTTCCTCAACTTTCGCGTGTGGAGGCCGATCGACCCCTGCCACGTGGAGGTGTGGTCGTGGTTTCTAATCGATCGGGCGGCCCCGGAGGGATACAAGCAGGCGGCCTACAAGGGGTACATCGACTCGTTTGGCCCGTCGGGCACACTCGAGCAGGACGACACCGAGATGTGGGCGCGAGTGATGCAGGCGAGCCAGGGGTGGATGGCGCGTGA
The DNA here is from genome assembly GCA_023512105.1 of Bacillota bacterium. GTDB lineage: Bacteria > Bacillota > Sulfobacillia > Sulfobacillales > Sulfobacillaceae > JAIMAE01. The sequence goes on from JAIMAE010000008.1 coordinate 21,535, forward strand.
CAGGACCCTCCAGTACCAAAACGTCATGAACTACCTGATGGGGTGGGGCCGGGTGGACCCGGATCCCGGTTTTCCGGGGCCGGGGACGGCCTATCCAGGACTGGTGGACGCGGTATCGCGCAGCACGCACCGTTACTGGTTTGGTCTGTTGACGGACGGCGCCGACGGGGAGGGGGATCTAGGATGAACCTCGAAATACGGGCCGCAATCGAGGAGTTTCTGTACCACGAGGCATACCTCCTAGACCATCACCGTTATCTAGAGTGGCTCGACTTGCTGACTGATGACATCGTTTACCGAATGCCGGTACGGGTCACGCGCGAGCGACGCGAAGGCGACGACGTGCATTCGGTGGCCGTCTATTTTGACGAAACCAAGGCATCGTTAGAAAAGCGGGTGCGCCGCCTCTACGTACGTTCGGCATGGGTGGAGGAGAACCAGCCTCGCCAACGTCACTTTGTGACCAACGTGATGGTTCGCCCCACCGACGAGACCGATGAATACGCCGCTCTCAGTTACTTCCTGGTGTTGCGAAGCCGTGGCAGCAACCATGATCTCGACCGCATCTTCGGACAACGCGATGACCGCTTGCGGTTGGTAAACGGGACCTGGAAACTTGCGCGGCGGGAGATCTTGGTAGACGAGGCCAGTCTGCATGCCATCAATCTGAGTCTGTTCTTTTAAAAGGAGCCGGATGGGTAACGGGCTGGCTGGGGGCCTGTGGCGAGGCTTGGCCGGGCAGGCGGGAGTCCTGTCGACTTCCGTGGGCCATCCCCAGGCAGCCCGAGACCAAAAGGGCCCTTCTTCCGGACCTTGGACCACGTTCGGAGTGCGTCCTTACGACCTTTTCATCCCCGCTTGCGCCGCACCACCCGACGTTCGCTGGAGTCGGGGCGGATCACCGAAAGAGTGGGCGGTGGAGTCGGCAGCGTGCCCTCCCGGCGTTCCCGGCGCATCCAGGCGGCGAAGGCGGCGACGAAGGCCGCTCCCAAGGCCAGATGCATCCCCAGCAGCATCAACCCCCCACCTAGCTGCTGGTCGGCCACCTGGCTGAGCCCATACAGGCGCGGCACCTGCGCGTAGACGGGGTAGAGCGGCTGCGAGGAGAGGGTGATCAAGACCTGGGGCAGCATCATGGGGATGCCGGCCAAGAAGAGGTACAACAACTGCACGCTGGGGTGCAGGCGCGGCAGCCCCGGCACCGGGCTTAACACCGGCCACCACAGCAGTAAGGCGGTGGCGGTCAACACCAGGTGGCTGATGAAAAGCGGCAGCGGGCCGGAGACGGTCCAGTCGTACAAGGAAGGGACCACGCCCAGGGACAGGGCGGCGGTGAAGAGCAAAATCGCCCACAGCGGTTTGCTCAGGAAGGCCAGAAGGCGCCGCGCCCACGACGGTTTTAGGGCTTGGGCGGCCAGGACGGGGGGCACTCCGAGGCATCCTAAGGGCACGGCCACCATGGTCAATAGCATGATCTGCAGCGCATGGGCAGAAAACAAAAACCGGTCGAGATAAGATAGCGGTCCGCCAAATCCCACGTAGAGGCTCACCCAGGCTGCCCCCAGGTAGAAGCGCTGGCGAGTGCCCAGCCGCAACAGCTCGCCAGGAAGGACCCGCCTGGCCCAATGGCGGGCTAAGAGGCCAAGGCCCAACACCGTCACCAGGGTCAAGGGGCCAAGCCACTCCCACGCACTTGCCTGCCACAACCCCGTCTTCCTCCTCGGTCGGGCGGCGCTTTTCGCCGACCCTCAAGACTACGGCAATATTCTAGCCGATGCAACTCGGGTGCGAACTAAGGCTGGGGGAAGAAATTGTTGGCTCCGTGAGGACAACCAAGGTACGCTTTGGGGCATTTCCCCGCCATGTTGCGCACCCTGATGTCATGAATCTTGCGCATGGTTCGAGGCCGAGACCTGCCAGAGAAATGAAACAGCCGCAAATGCTCCTAAAAGATGTCTTAGAAACCGGCCAACCCGGGAGGATTTCCATCAACAGGAGAGAATATAAATATTTGCCCAGGAGATACTTTGTTGGGCCAAATTTCGACGGGCTGGATTTCATAGCATCCATATCTCCAGGGAGGCCTAAGCGCCATAAGTTATCAGGCAGGGGGGAATCATTGCGCGATGAAGAAAGCTTTAGCGGCCACCCTGGTCACGCTGATCAGCGGGGCGGCCTTGGCGGCTTGCGGCAGTAGCAATGCCTCGCCGCCGGCCCAGGCTTCGGGGGCGGCGCCATCGAAAGCCACCCAGGCCTCGACGCCTACCCATCTGGTGTTTAATCCCGATGGGACGCCCAATTTGAAGGGCTTGACCATAAAAATGGGAATGGCGGCCGGCAATGCCCACGTCGGCGACACCACCATTTATGTCTTGACGCAATACCTCAAAAAATGGGGGGCCAACGTGACCTTCACGCTGGGCAACTCCAATACCACCGCACTGGCCACCGTGGCCGGGCGGCTTCAGGTCGACGACGGCACCTTGCCCCAGCTGGTCGATGCGGGGGCGGTGTTGATTGGCCCGGCGATGGAGCACGTTGACTACATCTTGGTTGGGAACAACATCACCAGCATCCAACAGCTGAAGGGCAAGTCGATCGGGGTGGCGATCAGCACCTCGCCGGACGACGTGCTCCTCACTCCGCTGCTGCAGCAGGCTGGCCTCACGCCCGACCAGGTTCACGTCGTCTTCACCCAGTCCTCCTCCAATACCGTCAACGCCATGTTGACCGGACGGCTGGACGCCGGCTTTGTGCATGCCGATGCCTGGCTCAAGCTGCAGCAGGACAAGAACCTGCACATCCTCATCACCGGTTCCAAGTTGGCGCCCTGGATGGCGGACAGCTTCATCGGCGCCAATGCCAACTGGCTGAAGAGCAACCCCGCGCTGGCCGAGGCGGTGGATTTGGCCTGGCTCCACGCCGCGCGGCTGTTTAACACCAACACCCAGGCTTGGGTCAATTACGCCGAGGAATACACCCACAACGCCGACCCGCCGGCCACCGTCAAGGCGATTCACGATGCCCTGGCCACTGCCAACCCGTGGCCGTCGGACGGCGGAGGCTTTACCACCGCCATCGTCCAGCAGAACTACAACGAGGACAAGAAGCTGGGAGCCATCAAGGGGCTCGGCCTGCGTCCAATCTCCGACTGGCTGGACACCACGCCCTGGAAGGCGGCGGTGAAGGTCTTCCAAAGCGGTTCCGGTTCCTAACGTCGGTGCCGGCGGGTCTCCCGCCGGCAGCCAGGGTTTGAACAAAGGAGCAAACGGAGTCATGAGCGACATCACCACCGCCACGCCGTCTTCCTCGCCACTAAATCCCTCCGTGGCGCGCGCAGCCCGGGAACGGCACGAACGACAAAAGATGCGCAGCGCGCTCTACTGGCAGCTGGGCTCGATCTTGGTCTTTTTGAGCCTGTGGCAGCTGTCATCCCTCTTCATGGATAAGATCCTGATCTCCAACCCGGTGCAGATCATCAAAGACTTTGTCCACATCATCGCCGACGGGGTGCTGATCGCCAAGTTTCTCGACAGCATGGGGGAGATGCTGCTGGGCTTTTGCATCTCCGCCTGCATTGGGGTCACGCTGGGGATCTTGATGGGGCGGTACAAGACCGTGGAGCGGATTTTCGACCCCTTTGTCAATTTGGCCAACGCCACCCCGACCATCGCGCTTTTGCCCCTGATGGAGATCTGGTTCGGATTAGGCCTGTGGGCGCGGATCTCCTTCATCGTAGTCATCTCGATCTGGACGCTGTTGATCAACACCTTGGCCGGAATCAAGAACGTGCCGGCCGGCTATCGCGACGTGGGAGTGGCGTTTGGGCTGAGCGAGGTGGAACGCCTGCGCAAGATCGCCGTTCCCGCCGCTATGCCCTACATCCTCACCGGCGCTCGGGTGGCCTTGGCCCAAGCCGCGGTGGGCATGATCTTGAGCGGGCAGGAGATCGGCGAGGCCGGACTCGGGGGCCTGACTGAGACCTACGGCTCGTATTACCAGACCGGCCACCTGATCGCCGCCATCATCTCGAGTGCCTGTCTTGCCATCTTTGCCTTCTGGCTGTTGCGCCGCTTCCAGGCGCGTTTTTACCCCTGGATCCAAGCCGTGGCCGCGACCCGCCGTTAACCTTGCGTGGGCGCCCCATTCAGCGATCACCGAGCAGTGGACTAATCGATAAGGAGCGACCGAAACGATGCTCAGCATACGCCATGTCAGCAAGGTCTTTGACACCAAGGACCGCGAAGTGCTTGCCCTCCACGACGTCAACCTGGACATCGAGGAAGGGGAGTTCATCAGTTTTGTGGGGCCTAGCGGGTGTGGAAAAACCACGCTCTTGCGCATCATCGACGGGCTGACCGAACCCTCGGAAGGCGAGGTCATCTTCAACGGCCAGGTCCTCTCCGGGGTTTCTCGGGAGATGGGCTTTGTCTTTCAGGACATCAACCTCTTGCCCTGGCGCAGCGTGGTGGAGAACGTGGAGATTGGGCTGGAGGCCCGCGGGGTGGAGAAATCAGAACGCCGCCGCCAGGCGCTGGAGGCGCTTCGGATGGTGGGGTTGGAGCAGGTGGCCGATGTGCCTCCCTACACCCTGTCGGGAGGCATGCAGCAGCGGGTGGGGGTGGCGCGGGCCTTGGCCATCCGCCCCAAGGTGCTGCTGATGGATGAGCCGTTTGGCCATCTCGACAACTTTACCCGCGAGACCTTGCAGATCGAGGTGGCCAAGCTGTGGCAGCAGCTCAAGACCACCATCATCTTCGTGACCCACGACGTGGACGAGGCGATTTTCCTATCCACCAGAATTGCCCTCTTCCACAGCAATCCCGGGCGCCTGGCCAAGGTGTTGGAGGTCGACTTGCCGCACCCCCGATGGGAGTTCAACGTGCGGGCGGATGAGCGTGCGATTGCCATGCGCGAGTACATTCTGGATTACCTCGGAGTGCGGAAGGACGTGATGGTATGAGTCAGGCCGAACTGGAAGGCCAGACCCTGCCCCGTCCGCGCCGTCGCAAGGACCAGGAGGGCTGGTGGCAAAAACACGGCATCTCTTTGGTCGCGGTGTTGGTGTTTTTGGGACTCTGGCAGCTCTCTGGGCTCTTTTTAAACCCGATCTTGCTGTCTACTCCGGTGGCGGTGATTCGCGATTGGTTTCAGATCGCGCTCAACGGCTACCTCTTCATTGGCCTTTTAGAGGGCTTTCGGGAGATGTTGATCGGGCTTTTCTTTGGCGTGGTGGTGGGGATCACCGTGGGGATCCTGATGGGCCGGTATCAGGCGCTCGACCGCATCTTGAGCCCCTACGTCAATTTCTTTAACGCCACGCCCCTGATCGTCATCATCCCCTTGGTCATCATCTGGATTGGGATCACCGTCAACGCCCGGATCTTTCTGGTCTTCATGATCACCCTGTGGCCGATGTTGCTGAACACCGTGTCCGGGATCAAGAACGTGCCGAAAGGCTACATGGAGGTCGGGCAGGCCTTCGGCTTCAGCGAGCGCGAGCTGATTCGCAAGGTGGCCATTCCGGCCGCAGTGCCCTACATCTTGGCCGGGGCGCGGGTGGCGGCCGGGCTTTCGATCATCGGGATGATCGTGGGTGAGATGGAAATCTCCTTCTTCGGCTTGGGCATGATGTTGTCCACCTATGGGGCGTCGTTCCAAACCGGCCACTTCTTCGCGGTGGTGCTGACCTCTTCGATCTTCGGCATCGTCAACGTCTCGATTCTGAAGTGGATCCAGCGGCGCTGGTTCCCGTGGATTGCAGGCACGGCTGGACAGAACACGTAGGAGGATCCGTGTACACGCAACGGTGGGAGACCTCGCGGCGAGAGTACGGGGTGGCGGTGGAGCGCGATGTGGCCATCGCCATGCCCGATGGCACCCATTTGGTGGGGGACATCTTTCGGCCTGACCGGCCGGGCCGCTACCCGGTGATCCTCGGTTGTCACCCGTACAACAACGAGCTCCAGACGGCGCCGATTCGACCGATCGGGTACGGACCCCATCGCGGCTTTTTGGAGGCCGGCGACCCGGAATTCTTCGTTCGCCGCGGCTACGTCCACGCCATCTTCAATGTCCGGGGAACCGGCAAATCCCAAGGCCTCTACCAGATGATGGGACCCCGGGAGGTGGCGGACGTCGCCTACCTCATCGGGGTATTGGCCAACATGCCGTGGTCCTCGGGGCGGGTGGGAATGTTTGGGGTCTCCTACTTCGCATGGCTTCAGGCTCAGGTGGCGGCCGTGCATCCCGAGGGACTGGCCTGCATCTTCGCTCCGTTTGGGGCCACCGACTTCTACCGCGACGTCTTCTACCGCGGCGGGATCTTAAATCACCGGTTTTTGGTCCACTGGCTGCACCATGTGGACAATCCTCGGCCGTTCAACTGGACGCGGGACCGCTTGGGCGAGCAGAGGTACCGGCAGGCGCTGGCTGAGCTTCGCGACGACGAGGACTTGATGGGGGTGGAGGCGATTGCCAGGGCCGTCGCCAGCCCCGAGCTGCCCCGCCACCAGCTGCTGCTAGACGTGGTGCTCAATTCCCTAGACGGCGACTACTATCGCGAGCGCAACGTCAACTACCAGGAGGCGACGGTGCCGGCGGTGGTGGGCGGATGTTGGGGCATGTACGGCCTGCACCTTCCGGGCGGGTTGCGCAGTTTCAGCCAATGGAAGGGCCCAGCCAGGCTGGTGGTGGGCCCTCCCCTCTACCTCGACCGTCCGGTGTACCAGTATCAGTACTATGCGCTGCGCTGGTTCGATACTTGGCTAAAGGATCGCGAGGTGGGGATCGGGGAGGAGCCGCCGGTTCAGCTCTTCATTCCTCCCACCGGAGAGTGGCGCTTTGCTCCCAAGTGGCCATTGGAGGAGACGCGGTGGACCCCCTTCTATCTGCACGAAAGGGGGCTCTTGAGCGAACACGAGTTTTGGCCGGGAGAGGTTCCGACTCGTTATGAGGACTCGACGTTTCTGCATGGGGAGGCGACGTTTTGGACCCCGCCCTTGGTGGAGGTGACTGAGGTTTGCGGTCCGGTGGCCGTCACGCTCTACGCGGCGACCACCGACCGCGAGTTACTGCTGTTTGCCACCTTGCTGGTGCGAGGGCAAGACGGAACTGAGGAAGAGTTGACCCGGGGTTGGCTTAGGGCCTCGCAGCGGTTGCTCGACCCTTCTAGCCCACCCTGGGCGCCTCACTTGGTGCACAGCCGGCGCGAGATGCTGGTTCCCGGAGAGGTGTACGAGCTGAAGTTCCCTTTGGTGGCCACCGCCCGTCTACTTCGTCCCGGTGAACAACTGGGCCTGCGCATTAAATCTGCCGATGACGAACCAGCCCGCAACCGGCTGCAACAGGTGGCCCGTGGGGGACTGTGGAGGCAGACGCCCTCCCGCGTTACCATTTTCCACGACCCCGAGCACCCCTCCGAACTGTTGTTGCCCGTCGTCCGCGGCAACCTCATCGGAACCTTCCTCTCCGGGGGCGTCTTGCCCAATGTCTCCCCCGGCGGCGAGCCGATGGGGAAAATTGACCGGGCAAAAGAGTGGCGGTCCGACCAATGACTGGTGTGACGCGTCGGTATGATACAGCCACGGCGATCCTATTAGGCACCTCGGGCACCAATGGAGGCCAACCACCTGCTTATGGGAGGGAGAGGAATTCAGGTCCTGATTTGAGGCCGAGTGGTGTCGGTTTCTCCCTCACCGACCCTTATGGTTCTGCGTTCAGCATCACAGGTTCGGTGCCTGGAGTAATCGGCCGCAGGGCATAAGGCTTGGCCTGGGCAAGAGAGCGGTTGCGCGCACGAGCGCCAACCCGCGGGCGGACCATTGGTGCACTATGCCCGTTCCGCCACTGGAATCCACTCCACTCGAGGAGTCCCCTCGAGTTCGAGCGATGCGCGGGGATCGAGTCGGTATCCTACCACCACCGCTTGACTGCGGCCGTAAAGGGCTTCTAACCACTGGGCGCGTCGACGAGCGCGCTCCACGTCAGACCTATCGACAGTGGTGGAAACCTCGGCTGCAATCCACACCTCGCCCTCGGTATCGCGGGCCCTGGCTACCGCATCGATCTGGAGTAACTCTAGACGCTCCTTTTCTCCAATTTTCCCGGCATCCAGAAACTCGTCTAATTGCTCAGCCCAATCCTCTGGAGACAGGCATCGCACCCTTCGGTACCCCCTGGTCCCCAGGTAGGCCGGTGCCAAGCGGGGGAAGCGAACCTCTAGAAATTGTCCACGAAGGTCGCCAGTCTGAGCCTCCAAACGCGCAACCCGAGCTTCAAGGCGGGCCTGGGCTTCGGCCAAGGCGTCCAGGCGGGCTTCGGTGCGCTTCAGCGCCTCGGCCAGTTCCTGCAGCCGCGCTTCAGTCCGGGTCTGGGCTTCGGCCAAGGCGTCCAGGCGGGCTTCGGTGCGAGCCTGCGCCTCGGCCAGTTCCTGCAACCGCACTTCAGTCCGGGCCTGGGCTTCGGCCAACTCCTGGAGGCGGGCTTCGGTGCGAGCCTGCGCCTCGGCCAGTTCCTGCAACCGCGCTTCAGTCCGGGTCTGGGCTTCGGCCAAGGCGTCCAGGCGGGCTTCGGTGCGCTCCTGCGCCTCGGCCAGTTCCTGCAGCCGCGCTTCAGTCCGGGTCTGGGCTTCGGCCAACTCCTGGAGGCGGGCTTCGGGGCGAGCCTGCGCCTCGGCCAGTTCCTGCAACCGCACTTCGGTCCGGGTCTGGGCTTCGGCCAACTCCTGGAGGCGGGCTTCGGGGCGAGCCTGCGCCTCGGCCAATTCCTGCAACCGCGCTTCAGTCCGGGCCTGGGCTTCGGCCAGGGCGTTGAGGGGCGAGGTCAAACTCTGTAGCGCCGCCTCGGTATGCTCGTGTTGCACCCGCATCGTTTCTAACAGCGCCTCGAACCGAGCCTCCAGATGCACCACGGTCTCGCCCAGGGACGCGAGCAACGTTTCGGTTTGACGCTGGGATTCGGCAATTGAACGGACTAATTCCGGCAGCGCCAACAAGTCCTCATTCAGGAGAACGCGTCTCAACTCCCGTTGCCATTCCGGATGGGCCTCTAAAAAGTGGAGCAAATCATGGAAATCCCCGACATCAAAGGACAAGTCACTTCACCTCCCTCCATTGCCTCCAGTGTTTAGCATAGCACAGAAAAATGACAGGATTCCTGTCTAATTTCATCATTGAGTCAACCGGCTTGTGCAGACTCTGGCAACCTTCCAGGGGTGCTCACCTGCGGCGTCGGACATGATGGTCAGAGTCTCTGCGCGTCTGCAGCGTCCCGGAACTTATTCGGCTTGAGCGGGAGCGTAGGCCTACCAAAACGCCCAGCGCCAGGATGATAGCGTCTAAGGCGACGGCCAAGGCAAGCCAGGTATTAAAGTTCGGAGTCATCATTGTAGGGGTCTCCCTCCAGAGGGTGCTGTTAGACTCTACACGCCCCGTCCCAGTGAGGAAGTATCGTCTCGGTTATGAGGCAGTGAGGTTCGGTTGTGTGTGGTTGACCACCTCCAATTGCGCCCCTGTGAGGAATTGATGGGATAGACTATGCCGTTCACAGGCAAGTAGAATCCACCATGGCGAGCCGTCTTTGGCTACTAATAATACTGGCACTGTCGTGGCATGGCTTGGTCCGGGGAGGGCAAGCTTGGCCGCCACGGAAAGACGTTCTCGGCGGAGTTGTCCATGCTAGAGGGTATCCCTTCGCGTCGAACACTCCCTTTGGTGGTCATGTGACGGCCAGGGAGGGGGAGTACGCGCAGGAGCCCCCTTAGCCGTCCAAGGGCTGTAGGCGGTTTTTTACCGAAGATGACCGGGATGGGGTTGAATTGGGCCGTCATGCAAGGCTCCGGGCTCAACGCGCAACAGACGGTCATGGTCGTCACCGTGCTTACGCCAGGGCCCTGCTCGGCCAAGTGGCACGCTTGCCCCGTTTGTCTCCCGGTGGGGGTTTGCCTCTGGGTTCGCATTGATAGTCGCTGGGCATCCCGCTCAGACCTTGGTAACGACGGCCCGGTCCTAGACAGAAAGGGGATGCCAAAGGGCAAGACCGACACGTGTTTCGCAGTGGGGAACGGTAGGATTGCAAGCGATTCCCCCTAGGCTTCCTGCTACCCCATGCGATTCTTCCACGATGGACGCGGTGCCGAACGCCACTTGACGACAGAGTGAGAAGCATCACCGCAAAGCCTCTCGGTCCCGCGGGAGTGAACTCCGCCGTCACCGCATGGTTGCAGTCACACCTTGGAGGTCGCCCTCCCCCGGGACCTTCCGCCTCCTTGCCGGGGAGCTACCCCGACAAGGCACAGGAGGACTAGGCGGATCAGGCGGGGAGGCTTCGCGACCAGGGTTCTGTGCGGGGCGAGGCCTACCGACGGCGCCGTAGGCTCTGGTTGGCAGGGCTTTCGGCGCCAAGTGTTAATGGTCGGTCCCCTAAGTTCGCTCCCTGGTGGTGCCGGGTTGGGGGCAAGCCGCAGCCGGAGACCGCGCCTTGTGGACCTGGAGTTGGTGGCGGCCAGCGAACGACCGGAGGGATTCTCGCGGACCACTGTCCGCCACCAGCGGAAACGCGTGGAGCTTCCTCAAGACGGATTCCAGGTTAAAAAGCCCATGCCGACTCCGGTGCCGGCCGGGGAGCGATAAGCGGGGACGTAGTCGACCAGTTGAGGGGAGAAATCAGCCAGCGCGGATGCAACGGTAATCCAGGCGCGAAGCTCCGAGGTACCGGCGGTCAGCAGCCCCGGGTCAAGCTTGCGCAAGTTCTCCGGCCGACCGTCTAAGATGGCGTCTAAGACTTGGTGATCCAACCCCTCATCGATTCCCCAATGCGTTAGTCCCCCCGAAGCCACCAAGGCAATGCGCTTGTTCTCCGGCCATTCGGCGATGCCTTGGGCCAAAGCCTTGCCTAGCTGCCAGCACCGTTCGGGTGATGGCTTGTTCGGGGGGTAGTGGGCGTTGACAATCACCGGAAGGATGGGAATGTGGGTGGGAAGACCTAGTCGCCGACGCACGAAGGTAAAGGAATGACTGAGTGGGCGGCCGGGGATTTGTTGAGAGAATTGGCTCACGTCAAAGTCCAGTCCGCTTAGATGCCTGACCAGATGACGGCCGAGGTCGGGTAGCGCCGGGTAGGGGTCCGGGGCGTTATTATGCCAAGCCCAGAGACCGGGGCGATACGCCGGGGCCACCCGTTCTGGGGGAATCGGAAGGTCCCAAATCACCTCGCCGCAGAAGACGGCCAGGGCCGGTTGGCCTTCGGGGCCCCAAAGCTCGTCTTGGTCGTCTCCGACCACCACCACGACATCGGGGGCGGCGGCCTTCAGGTGTTGCCCTAAACGGCTGATCGCATCCTGACAAGCCTGATACTTGGCCTGCCACCGCTCCAGGGTCACCTCGTCGGCGAGACGGGCGGCATTTTCGGCCAGCAAGGCCTCGTAGGGGACGGTCGGGTTGGTTCGGTCGAGTGCTCCGAGGTCGGTCCAAAGTTCGGGCGAGATGCTCAGCTGGGGACTGTGCGATGAGGCCAGCCCAGTGACGATATCCGCCATCGTATACCTCCTTAGTCGCGCTGGAACTGACAAGGCCGGGGCCGGTGAGTGACGGGTTCGATATTCGCCCAGGACCATGATCGGCGACTGCACCTTCTAGTATACTTTCCGGCTAAAACAAAACGAAGATCCCAGGCATCTGGCCGCCGGTTTCGCACTGCCCTGCGCTTGCCAAATCTATGCCGGGCCGTTCGACACGGTTTGGTTTCTAGGCATACCTGGCCCTTGGTGCTCCTCTCGGCGGCGAAGAGGGAGCGGTGCCGGTGCTGGCCTTAGCTGCGGGAACAGGGGGGTCTGGAAACAGGGAGGGCTGCATGAGGCGTCCGAAGCCGGCCTTCTGGGGAGCTATGGTATAATCAGCGCATATCAGAGAGGTGGACGGGGGTAGGAGCCGCCGATGGGCTTGAGGATCGACGAGGCCTCCCGGAGAGTACTCGAACGGCTCTATCTGGCTCATGCAATCGCCGAGGCAAGTCGGGACGACGACCGATATCGCCTCTATCCGGAAGATCCGGTGTTGTTTACGTTGGAGGAATCCGACCGCGAGACCCTGGTCTGGTTCATGTACCATCTGCTCTTTGGACGCAGCCAAGTCTTTTGGGATTGGGCGGAGAGGGTCTTGGGGATTAGCCCGGAACACCGGGAGTCATGGGTGCGGGAGGCGTGGGATCGCCTGCGCACGCCAAGGCTGGAGCGCTTCGTGGCTCTCAACATGGAGCGAGGCCGACTGTTACAATGGCCGCCTGGCTCCAGCGCCGCTGCGGCAGAGGAGGGTGTGCATGGCGCTGTATGATGGGCTGGATAGCGAAACCCAGTCGGTAATCCGCAAGCTGTGGCAGGCCGACGCCCAAGGTGGCGCCAGCGCCGAGCGCTGGCGACGATTCTGGCAGTCGGTTACGTCGGATGAGGCAAATACCCTGCTGGCTGACTGGCTTCGCACCGTTCAACCACATCTGGACTGGGAAGAACACGTGGCCGGTTTCTTAAGCGCGGTGTTGGGAATCCGCAACCGTCCTTGGTTTACCGGCGAATACTCCGAAGAGTACGCGGCCGCCTCGGCCGAGGAGTGGGAGGCGGTTTCCAGGCGGTTGGGGGATGCCGAGTAGCGTCCCTGCGAGCGGACTTTACGTCGTGGCGCCTTAACCTGCCCTGAAGGCCCTCCGTACCTGGGAGATCTTCCCCTCCAGCCAAGTCCACCATGCCTGCTCCCCGTTGAGGCGAAGTCCGATTGGGAAGCCGCCGGAGTCTGTGCCAGACCGGGTGGCGGACCATCCAAAATAGACAGAAAAGCGAATAGAGATATAACCAATCGAACTGGCTTCCCTGCGTCATTTGACCTTACGATTGCCTCCAATCTGTGATATTCTTACCAGAAAATGGTGTGCGACGTGCTTGGCCCTGGATGGGCAAGAGGGAGAGTGGCCGCATGGAGGTCTTTGCGCGGCGAGTATCCGGGCATAAGGGGGTTCCCGCTTATCTCGCCTTGCCAGATCGGAAGGGCCCCACCCCGGTGGTGGTGTTGTTGCACGAGCGGTACGGCCTGGTCCGCCACACCGAGGACTTGGCCGGCCGCTTGGCCTCCGCAGGCTACGCGGTGCTGGCGCCCGACTTGTTCTATGACCATCCCAACCTGGAAGCCCTGCACGCCGGTCGGGTGACGTTTCACCCCAGCGACCGGGAGGTGGTCGAAAAGATCGAAGACGCGCTGACCGCTTTAGAGGGTGTTCCCGGGGTGGACGTTGCGCGGCTGGGCATGATCGGCGTCTGCCAGACCGGCCGCCATCCGTTTGCCTGGGGCGCGGTTCATCCCCTGTCGGCCTGTGCGGTGTTCTACGGGGCCGCTCAGCGGAGGGACTGGGAGGTCACGGAGGCTCAACCCCACGGTATGGAGGGCCTGATTGCCGCCGTACCCTGCCCGGTGTTAGGGATTTTTGGGGAAAAAGACCACGTGATCTCGATCCAGGACGTCCTGCGATTTCGCGATGCGCTGGAACGCTACTGCAAGTCCTACACCATCCGGCTCTATGCCGATGCGCCGCACGGCTGGTTGAACGACACCATGCCCGGCCGCTACCGCCCGCATCTGGCCGCCTTGGCCTGGCAGGCCTTACTCGATTTCCTGCAGGACACCTTACAAGGGGCGCCTGTGGACACGATTCAGTGGCAGTTTGTGAGCGAGCATCACCCCGACTACGACTTTGGCAAGAACGTACGCCTGGAATAGGGGGTGAGGGGGGTGGAGTGGGACCGAAACGCTTTACATCGCCTAGACCCTGCCCGCACCGCCTTGGTGCTCTTCGACGTGTTAACCGCCTACCTCCACCCGGCGGATCCGGTAAAGGCGGCGGTGTTGGCCGAGCGTCAACTGCTGGCTCGCTTGCAGGCGCTTTTAGAAGACTGTCGCCGTCAGGGGGTGTGGGTCTGCTACACCTGCGCGGCCCATAGCCCGGATGGGGGAGACGTGGTGGCGCGCTTGACGGATACCGACATGGACCTCCGCCCTTGGAGCGACGCACCGCGTCCGTTCCGCCCAGAAGTCCATCGAGGAGAACCCGGGGCGGCCATCGCCGAGGAGTTGACCCCGCGGCCCGGGGAGTTGGTCCTCCCCAAGTACCGTTGGAGTGCTTTCTACCAAACTGCCCTGGAGTTGCAGCTTCGGGCCCGTGGGCTTGACACCATCATCTTGGCCGGGATGTCGACCGACGTGGGGATTGCCAGCACCGCCTTTTCTGCGCGAGACCGAGACTTTGGAATGGTGGTGGCACGCGATGCCTGTTGGTCCCACCGGGGGCCGAATCACGACTTCTTGATGGATCGCGTCTTTCCCCGCATGGCCAGGGTGCGGACGGTAGCGGAGATTCGGACCATGTGGAAGGAGGAAGCCCGCCGGTGAACAGGGAGGAGGCAAGTCCGGAGGGCCGTCCGGTGGCAGTAGTCACCGGAGCCGCCAAGGGGATTGGGCGTGCCATCGCCGAGCGTCTGGGGAGCGACGGATGGGCGCTCGTGCTGTGGGATGTCTTGGGCGAAGGCGCCGCGGTAGCCGCCCGGCTGCGGGAACAAGACATCCCGGCCCGCTTCGAGCAGGTGGACGTCTCCGATGAGGAGGCGATTTTGGCGGCGATCTCCAGTTGGCCGGTGGGCTGGAGGAAGGTGCGGGGATTGGTCAACAACGCCGGCATCTTTCCTCGGAGCGAGGCGCTCTCGATGTCCTCGGCGGTGTGGAACCGCGTGCTGGCGGTGAACCTGACCGGCGCGTTTCTCTGCAGCCGAGCCCTCGCCCCCCTGATCTTGGCCCAGGGGCAGGGGGCGATCGTCAACCTGGCCTCGGGCCGAGCCTATGCCGGGGCCAAGTTGGGCTGTGCCTATGCGGCCTCCAAAGCCGGCATACTGGGTCTCACCCGCTCGTTGGCGTTGGAGTGGGCACCGGCGATCCGGGTCAACTGCGTGGTCCCCGGGGTGACCGACACGGATCAGCCGCGGGAGGCTGGGATCGACGATGCCACCTTGTATGCTCGGGGGGCCTCGATTCCGCTGGGCCGCATTGGACGCCCCGACGATGTCGCCAAGGGGGTGGCGTTCTTACTCGGCCCGGATGCCGAGTACATCACCGGACAGGCCTTGTTCATCAATGGGGGAGCCCTGATGGGATAACGGCACTCCGGCTGACCAGAGGGGCGCGAAGTCCGCGCATCGTCACCCGGATGCCCGGTGGAGGGAAGAGATAGGGGGGAGAGCGTGAGTTCGGTCCAATCGGTTTCGCCGATGCCGGTCGGGCGGGCGCGGGTGCGATGGACCCGCGTCGGCCCCGCCTTGTTTGTGGCCACTGCGGTGGCGCAGATCGACAAGATCAGCATCGCGGTGGTGATCGCCAACGCCGCCTTCCTGCGGACGATGGGGCTGGTGGGGCATCCGGCGGTGGTGGGGGCGCTGGTGACCGCCTTTTTGGCCGCGTATGGAGTGGGATTGTTTATCTGGGGCTTTTTGATTGACGCCTTGGGCCCCCGGCGGGCGGCGGTCATCGCAGTGATTTTGTGGAGCGTGATGCTGGCCTGGGGAGGGCTTTCCACGTCGCTGGGCGAGCTTTTCGCCTCGCGCATCGGGCTCGGGCTGACCGAGGGCATTCTCTTTCCGGTCTGCAACGCCTTTGTGGCCCGATGGTTTCCCTGGTCGGAACGCGGACGCGCGCAGTCGTTCTGGTTTAATGGGGCCACCATCGGGGCGGCGGTGGGAGGCGCGGTGGCCACGGCCTTAATCGTGGCCGCCGGATGGAGGGCCATGTTCCTGGTGCTGGCGGTGGCCGGGTTGGTGATCGTGGTCCCCATGCTGTGGTGGCTCACTCGGGACGACCCCGACTCCGACCCCCGGGTCAGCGAGGCGGAGCGCCAGGAGATCCGGGCCCAGGTGGCGCGACCGCCGGCTCGGCCAGTCGGGGAGGTGCTCCGGGATTACCGGTATTGGCTGCTGGTGTTGGCGTTTACCCTGAACAACATCTTCTTCTGGGGCTGGCAGTCGTGGATGCCCACCTACCTCATCCACGCCCGCCACTTCTCGTTTGCCGCCGCCGGTGGGGTCACCGCCTTGATGTTCGCGCTGGAGGTGATCGCGGTGGTGGCGATGGCCGCGGCCACCGACCGCATCGGACGCCGGGCTTGGTGGGGAGCGTTGGGGTTCGCCGCGGCGGCGGTGGGACTGTTTGTCGGGGGACATGTTCCGGCGTTGGGGGTAGGGGTGGCGATCATGATCCTGGGCCTGTGCGGGCAACAGGCCAGCGCAGGCAACACCCAGTCGCTGATCCACAGCTTCAGCGACGCCCGTTCGATGGGCAAGGCGGCGGGAATCCTCAACGCCGTGGCCAACTTGGCCTCGGCCTTTGCCCCGGCGCTTATCGGGGCGATGATTGGGCTTCACAGCACGTTCTCAGGCGTGCTCTGGTTTTTGTCGTTGGTCCTGTTGGCGGCGGCCTTGTCGACGGCCTTGCTGGCCCCGAGCGGCTATTAGGAGCGATGAGCCTCAAGGGCTTGGGAAGCGATCTGGCAAACAGCGGAGAGGGGGAGAGGGTCAGATGGCGGTTTGGGATGGCATCATTCCCGACCACGACCTGGCGGTATATCAGGCGGCGCAGTTTGGCGAGCGGATGGAGATGGGTAACCACCCGGCCTTGGTCATCGTCGACGTGCTATGGGCCTTTGTCGGCCCGCGGGTTGACACCTTATCGGCGATAGCCGAATACCCCACCGCCTGCGGGGCGGTGGGATGGGAGGCAATGGAGCGGATTCGCTGGCTGCTCGACCGGTTTCGGGCCCACGGCCTGCCGGTCGTCCACGTGAAGGCCGGCAGCGACCCTCAGGCCTTTGGCGGGACCACCAAGCGCCCCACCGGCTACCGCGACCCTCGGGCCTACGAATTTCCCGAACTGGTGGCGCCGGTGGCGGGAGAGCCGGTGGTGGTGAAGAGCAAGGCCAGCGGGTTTTTCCGCACTCCGCTCGATGTCTTGTTGCACAAGCGGGGGGTGGACACGGTGCTGATCGCCGGCTCGACCACCTCGGGCTGCATTCGCGCCACCGCGGTGGACGCCCACTCGCTGGGGTTTGCCACCGTGGTGCTGGAGGACGGGGTGTTCGACCGCTCCCCCTTCTCCCATGCGGTGTCGCTGTTCGAACTGCAGATGAAGTACGCCCAGGTGCTTTCGGTCGAGCAGGCTTGGCAACTATTGGAGGCGCGAGGGATGGTTTCCGGGATGCGCGGGGAGGAGAGCCATGTCTGAGTTCGCACGCTATCCCTACCGCGCCATCGTGGACCACCCGCCGTTTCGGTGGCCCGAGGAGGCGCGGGTGGCGGTGTGGATCATCCCCAACGTCGAGTACTTTCCGTTCGCGGGGCCCGGCGCGGTGATCAACGAACGGACCGCATCGTTTCGCCCCGACGTGGTCAACCACAGCTGGCGCGACTACGGGATTCGGGTGGGGTTCTGGCGCCTCGTGGACTGCTTGGACCAGGCCCGGGTGCCGGTGACGGCGGCCTTAAACAGCTTGGTTTGCGACCATTACCCGCAGGTGGTGGAGGCCGGGGTCCGCCGCGGCTGGGAGTGGATGGGGCACGGGGAGACCAATTCCCGTTGGTTGGTCGGACTGGAGGCGGAGGAAGAGGCCGCGCTGATTGCCCGGGTGCGGGGCCGGATCGCCGAGGCCACTGGAAAGCCGCCGTCAGGATGGCTGAGCCCGGGTTTGAGCGAGACCGAGCGAACCCCGGAGCTCTTAAGGCAAGCGGGCGTGGAATATGTGGCCGACTGGGTGGCGGACGAGGTGCCGTTTTGGATGCAGACGGCGCACGGCCCGCTCCTGGCGCTTCCCTATTCGATCGAAATCAACGACATGGAGCTGATCTTGCGGCAACGCCGCTCCGGTCCAGAGTTCCGCGAGCGGCTGATCGACCAGTTTGAGCAACTGTGGCGGGATGGCGACCGGGTGGCCCGGGTGATGGCGATCGCGCTACATCCCTTTCTGATCGGCCAACCCCATCGGATTCGCTACCTCGCCGAGGTGTTGGACTACCTGAGAAGCCATAACGGGGTGTGGTTTGCCACCGGGAGCGAGATTGCCCGCTACTACCGGGAACGGTTTGGAGAGAACCTTTAGCGCGCTGGCCGATGCGCGGTCAGACCTTCTTCCCGCAGTGGGCGGAAGCGGTTGTCGTCCAAACCGAACACCGAAGGGGTTGTGCACAAGGAGGTTGTCCTTATGGCAGAGGACTCGATGGAGGCGTTTTTTGCCGCGAGAGGATTTGGCCGGACCATTGGATTTGGGGAGAAGTCAGCGCTCTTGGTGATCGACATGGTGCGAGCCTTTACCAATCCGGAACTGCCGCTCGGGGCGCCGCTGGACCGCCAGATCGAGGTCATCCGCGAGCTGTTGGCGGTGGCTCGGGAGCGGGAGATCCCGATCTTCTACACCTCCGTGGCCTACGAGGACCGCGATCTGGCCGATGCGGGCATTTGGGCGTTAAAGCAGGCCGGGATCATGACCCTGCGGGCGGGCACGTCCGAGGTGGAAGTCGACGAGCGACTGGGACGGCGGCCCGAGGAGCCGGTGATCTTCAAAAAGTACGCTTCGGCGTTCTTCGGCACCGACCTCTTGACCCGCCTTAACACCCGCCGCGTCGACACCCTGATCGTCACCGGTTGCACCACCAGCGGCTGTGTTAGAGCCACCGCCGTCGACGGTCTGCAAAATGGCTTTCGGGTGATGGTGGTGCGAGAGGCGGTGGGGGACCGGGCCGCGCCGGCTCATGAACAAAGTCTCTTTGACCTGCAGGCCAAGTACGCCGATGTGGTCTCGGCGCAAGCGGTGGTGGCCTATTGGAAGAAGGCCGGCGGGCTGGCGAGTGGGCATTAGCTCGGAGGTGAATTGGGCATGGGGTTGAAGGAGGGATAGGGCGTGGATAACACCTTGTACCGCTATTCGCCGATGATTCGCCGACCGCGCATTGAGTGGCCGCACGGGGCGCGGCTTGCGGTCTGGATCGGACTGAATGTCGAACATTACCAGCTCGACAAACCTTCCACCAGCATTCATGGAGCCACCGCCACCCTGGTACCGGACCCCTTAAATTACGGATGGCGGGACTATGGACCGCGGGTCGGGATCTGGCGCCAGATGGAGATCTTTGACAAGTTCGGAATTCGGGCCAGCGTACTGCTCAACGCCGACGTCTGCCACCACTACCCGGAGATCATCGAAGAAGGCAATCGGCGTCATTGGGTGTGGTTGGCGCACGGCAAAAACAATTCCATCCTCGAGGCCAACCTGTCGGAGGTAGAGGAGCGGGCGTATTTAACCGAGGTGGTGGCGACCATTCGCGAGGCCACCGGCACCGCACCGCGCGGATGGTTGGGCCCGGCGTTGAGCGAGACCTTCGCCACTCCGAAAATCTTGGGCGAGCTCGGCATCACCTATCTCTGCGACTGGTGTGCGGATGACCAGCCGTTTCCGCTCAACACCCCCCATCGGATGATCTCGGTGCCTTACTCGATCGAGGTCAACGACATCCCTCTGTTTGTAGGGAAAAGCTACTCCGGGGAGGAGTTCTACCAGCTTTTGGTGGACCAGTTCGAGGTGCTGTACGCCGAAGGAGCCCGGTCGGGACGGGTGATGGCGATTGCCCTGCACCCGTTTGTCACCGGGGTGCCGTTCCGGGCCAAGTACCTGGAGAAGGCTTTGGCCTATATGGCCGAGCGCCCATACGTGTGGTGGGCCACCAGCGACGAGATCGCCGACTGGTACTTTGCGCACTACTACGACGAAGCCGTGCGGAGC
>JAIMAE010000384.1 GCA_023512105.1 Bacillota bacterium
GTGGTGGAGGAGGGCCGGTGGGGCGAGGCCCTGGCCTTTCTCGGACACTTTCCGGCCTACGGGGCGCAGGTGGACGCATCGGGCCGCGTGTGGGTCGGATACTGGGATGAGCAGGGTCTTCCCCAGGAACTGGGTTTTGAGCTCAGCCGCGACGGGTCCACGGTGTCCGTGCTCGGGGACTGGGCCCGGGGACGCCGGGTGCTGGGCTTGGACGGGGATTTCCGCGGAGCTTTGGAGCGAGCGCAAGCCCTCGAAGCCGCCGACCCGATCGGGGCGTTGATCCACCGCTGGTGGCCCCTACGGCCGGTGCTCTTCGCCGATCTCTTTGAGGGATTTGCCTGGGCCATCTTGGGCCAGCAAATCAGCGTGGCGCTGGCGGTTCGGATGAAGACGCGCATCGCCCACCGGTACGGTCTCCCTTGGCGCGAGGGATATCGATTTCCCGATCCGGCCAGGCTGGCCGAGGCTGACCCGGAGGATTTGCGGTCCCTGGGGCTCAGCCGGGCCAAGGTGCGCGCTTTGCGGGAGTTGGCGACTGCCTTCGCCACCGGGTGGGACCCGAGGCCCCTGGCCACCCAGCCTCTTGAGGAGGCCAGGCGCGCCTTGACGGCCAGGTGGGGGATCGGGCCTTGGACCGCCGAGTATGTCTTGGCACGGGTCCTGGGTCACCCGGGCGCCCTGCCGGCCAAGGACGTGGCCCTGCGGCGGCGCTTGGCCGAACTGACCCAGGTGAGGTCGGAGCTCAGCGAAGCCCATATTCGCATGTACCTGGCCGAATGGGCGCCGTGGCACTCGCTCGTCGCCTTCTACCTGTGGTTTGATCGCTGGGCAGCCCGGACCAAAACACTGCCCCTCCGCGGGGGAGGGGCGGTTTTTCCTCTGAACGACTAGCTTTTGGGGGCTTGGTAGACGTCGTGGTCGACGTGGCGCTCCCCTTTCAACTGGCTGAGCAGGTTGATGGCCACTTTGGCCCCGTCACCCGCGGTGATGATGGTGTGCATGCTGACCCCGGCGATGGTGCCTGCCGCCCAAATCCCTTCTATCGAGGTCTTCCCCTCCGGGGTCACCTCTAAGATGGTCTTAAT
>JAIMAE010000385.1 GCA_023512105.1 Bacillota bacterium
GGCCGCTTTACGGCCACGGCTTCTAACCAATCCAGCACCCAGTAGGTCAGGTCGCGCACCGTCTCCACGCCCTCCGGCCGCTCGCTGTCGTCAAAGCCCGGCAGCGACGGCGCCCACACCCTCCAGTGGTCGGCCAACCGCTCCAACAAGGGCCAGCTGGGCCCGACCCCATCCAGCCCGTGCAGGTAGACCAGCGGCTCGCCTTGCCCCCCCACGTGCCAGGTGGCCACGGCGCCTTGAATGACTTGGCGGCGCTGGTCCCAACGCTTGGGCGCCGGTGCGTAATCGTCAGTCGTCACGTGATCCCTCCTCTGTCTCGTAGAACGCGCCTTCCCGGGAATTCTCGAGGTCGACGCCCCGATTGTACGGCCTGATACGGCGGGGAGAAATCGATATCTTCCGATTGGATATAAGAAATACTAGATTAGAGAGCGAGTCCGGATCTTCTGGGCCGGTTCAGACTTGCGGCAGGAAGGGTTAGCGCATGATGGACGAGATTTCCCTGTATCGGCTGCGCGTCTTTGTGACCGTGGTCGAGCGCGGCGGGGTGCTGAACGCCGCCCGGGCCCTGCACGTCTCCCAGCCGGCGGTCAGCGAACATCTACGCCAGTTGGAGAACAAGGTCGGAGCGCCGCTCTTGGTCCGCCGGCGCGGGGCGCGGCCGGAGCTGACCGAGGCCGGCCAGGCGCTGTGGACGACGGCCCGGGCCATCCTGGCGGAGATGGATGCCTTTGCCGCCCAACTGGCCCAATGCGGCCAAGGGCTGCGCGGACGCCTTCAGCTGGCCGCCAACTACGCGGTGGGCGACTACCTTCTGCCGCCGCTCCTGGCGGAATTTAAACGCCGGGTGCCGGAGGCCATGGTGCAGTTGACGGTGGAGCGGCGAGAGACCGTGGCCGACGACGTGCTGCAAGGCCATCAGCGGCTGGGGATCGTCGTCTCCGCCCCCGGCGTGGGAGGTCTCGTGGTCGAGCGACTAGGCGCGATGGAGGTGACCTTGGTGTGTGCGCCCAGCCACCCGTTGGCCCGCCGGAGCCGGATCGAGCGGGCCGACTGGCCCCACCTCCCGCTGATCTCCGG
>JAIMAE010000386.1 GCA_023512105.1 Bacillota bacterium
CGTTCGAGCAGTCCCAAAATCGACAGCAGGGTGGTTTTGCCCGAGCCAGAGGGGCCGACGATGGCCGTAAACCGGCCTCGCTCGAGGTGCAGGTCGACCCCGGACAAGGCCGCCGTCGGCGGGATTCCTGGGTACAGGCGGCTGATGTTCTCCAACCGGATCCACGCGGGCTGCTCGCTCATCCTGCCTCCTGGGAAGACCTACGGTTGTCAATCATCCTCTAAGTTTATTCAACGTCAGGCGACAAGCCCCGACAATGGAGGTCTTATGGAAGCCGTGGCAGAAGCCGCACGCAAAGACAGCTCGAACCATCCAGGCCAAGGGGCCAACCCCGCTTGCCGGCATCAAGTCAGCGCCGGGAAGGCCTAGACCGGCGGCGGTTTGCCCAGGGGGCGGCGGTCAGCAGGCCTAAGAGGGGCAGCAGGGCGGCCCAAGGAACCTCGGGGAGCTGGCCGGCCGGGAGGTTGCTGCGGCTGCCATCGCTCACCACGTCATCCGCACCCGGGAGGTCGCTCGGCGAGAGCATGCGAAAGGTCTCGCCGGACGAGCCGGCGAGGGTGGAGGGAGCGAGGGCCAGGGTCTCTTGCCCCGAGAGCGAGGAGGGCAGGGTGACCAGGTAGACCGCGGTGGCCGTTCCCGGTTGAGGGTAGTCGAGGGTTGGGGGCGGGGTGCTGGCCAGGGAGGCGGCGAAGGGGCCGTCCAGCATCTGGCCCTGGGCGGTGTCCACCACCACCCAGAGCTGGGACGGGAAACGGTGGCTTTCCGTCCCCTGGTCGGCGGGGTCGCTGCCGTCGGCGCGAGTCTGGGTGACGGTCACGGTCAGCGCGTAGCGGTTGGGGAAGGTGGGGACCGGAGCGTAGGAAAATCCGGTGAGCTCGAAGGGATCCGGCTGCGGGGCGTCGGCGGCCGGGATGGTGCGGCTGGCCTGCGACTGGGCGTAGCCGGCGGCGCAGCTGGCCCCGATCAGCCCTAAAACCGCCAAGGCTCCGGCGAGCAGACGGCGTACTCGCGCGCCCGATGGTTTGCTGCGACTCCCAAAGCCCATGGCAGACGATTCCTTTCTGACCCGCCGGTC
>JAIMAE010000144.1 GCA_023512105.1 Bacillota bacterium
CCGCGGTTACTGCTGCGATGGATGCCACGTGGGATCGATGTCCCCCAGGGGAATTGCCTGAACCCAATCGTAAGAGTTATCAAGATACATGGTGCCTCCGACGATGACCGGGTTGACAATACCAAATCGGCCACCGGGTTTAAGCGAGCCCAACGGCTTTCCAGTCGAAGGGTCAATGGCGAAGACCGTAGGACCCGCAGCGACCCACAAAATTCCATCGGCCCAAACGGCAGATCCCCTACCCGATCCCGCCGGTCCAACCTGGCCCAACGGGAAGCGCCACAAAATTTGCCCGGTTGCCTCGTTTAGGGCGTAGTAAGTGGAAGTAACCGGGCTGCCGACAAACACCGTGCCATGATGGACCATTGCCACTCCGGCCTTGTACGCGGGTGGGGCCGGTCCACGCCCAAGTTTGGTGGCCCAAAGGACTTTACCCGTGGCTGCATCCATTGCAAAGACGGCAAGGTCGCAAGTTTTGTCCGTTTGGTTGAAGTCCACTACTGCGTCCTGAATGATGACCCCGCCGGTGGCATCGACGGTGGGAGAGTTGTCTCCCATGCCGGTATTGAACACGTCGAGAGTGGTTCCCTGCGTCCAGAGGATTTTGCCCGTTGCTGCGTCCACGGCCACCACTTGATTGGGATCCGTGACACCAACCAGAATCTCCGTCTGCCCGGATTGCGGGTTCGTCCAATAATTTGCGGAGGACATGCTATCAAACCCGTGGATGTTGGTTCGCCATCGCACCTCTCCAGTTTCAGCGTCAAAGGCCCACAAATGGCCACCTCCGGTAGCCTCATATATTGTATTGCCCACCACGGTGGGAGTGGCCATGGCTTCCCCCCGGAAATCCTGGCGCCAGACTAACCTACCGGTGCGGGCGTTAAAGGCGTAAATCGCCGAGTACATCAGCCCTCTGGTGAGAGGCTGCTGTCCTTTGGTGTTGAAGTACCTAAGCACCTGCGAGAACGAAAAGCCGGTGTCTCCGGCGGTAACAAAGACCAGACCGCGGGCTACGACTGGATCGCCCATTAGGGTGTTTACCAATGGCCCTACCTGCCACAATAACTGGCCCGTCTGGGCATTCAATGCATAAAGATGATTGTCGTCCGACTCTGCATAGATCACTCCGCCAACCGCCGTCACGCCCACGGCGTTGCCCAAGTATTGAGTCATCTTAACCGGAGCATTGCGTAACCCCAAGGCCGAGAGGTCGGGGTATGGGGCATTCAGCGGCACCGCGGCACCTTCGGGGAAGCTCCAGCGCACGCCCGTCTTCTCCCAGCTGGGTGCATTGGCCGGAGCGGGGTAGAAGGCGTTGTGATCCTGACTGCCTGCATACACCGGCCATTGATTAGGGAAACCGACTTGGTCGGCCGCGGCGGGCCACTCGGGCATGACGAATTTTTCCACTGCTGCAAGGGTTTGCGAGGCGTTGGCTCCCCAGATTCTGATCACCTGATAGCCGTCTGAGCGAAGCTGGCTGGCTATAGTGTGGCCAATCGCGTTTGGCCCTCCTACCAAGTAAATGGCAGGTTTGCTGGCGGTGGGTTGATAAGGCTGGACCCCGGTGTTCGGGGATAACAGAGCCGGGGGCTCAAGGGCAGTCAGGGCATGTTCGGTGGCACTCCCTAAGGCGGTGCGGCTTTGGCTGACTAACAGCGCTCCACCCAATCTCTCCGCCAGGGCTTGCCCGGCCACGCAATCGACGTCGTGAACCCTGCTTTGAGCACAGATGACCACCGCTGGAACGCCATTTGGGTGTAGCCGAGTGGCCAGCGCTGCAACGCTCGCGGATTCGTTAGGTCCCTGGCCGGTGGATCCTGTCTCCAGCTCCGAACCCGGCCCGTTGGCGCCCAATGTCGCCACGGCTAGTCCAACTCCGGCCACCATCGCCCACCAGTAAGGTTTCATGGGAAATCGCCCCTTCAGAGATTGCTGCGCCCTACCAGGCGCGCTGGTAGCGGGAAAGCTAGCACAGGCAATTCTTACCAGTCTATTCGGTCGGCTTCTGATTTTTGTCTAAGAAGACTCCGAGAATCCTGGTAAGAGATGCTGCGGGTGGAGTTGCGCCGGGTTGAGCTTTCCTTTCCATGGGGCCGTTTTGGGGAGTACTCCGGTAGGAGGCTAGGGACGACCCAAGCAACCAGGAAAACGATAGAATACTCATTGTATCGTGATATGGATCTAATTTTCCTGCTGCGGTTAGAATCGAACCGGGGAGGGGTACAGGGTGTGGCTGCGCAACCTGCGGGCGGTGGTTGAGAATCCCACCCTCATGGTGCATCGAATCCGATTTGTCGTGCCGGTGTTATGCGCGGGGCAAGTTCTGGCAGAGCCCAGTCATGGCGCAGTGGCGGCGGTGGTCGGCGCGGTTGCGCTATTTGACTGGACTTGGCAGTGGGGCATGGGCCGAGCCGGGACACGGGAGCCGGGTTGGACTATCTTTCATGACGGCTTGTATGCGTTCGCATTTTACCTGGGGTATCTTTCCGACCCGGTGGTGCCCGCCATGCTGCTGGCACCCCTTTTGTTGTTAGAGCTCCTCGCGATTTCCGCAATCCGAGCGGCGTGTTTGGTTGCGGTATTAGAGCTGATGGCGTTAGGACTGCGGATGGGCGTGATGGCAGCCCACGGCCACCCGCTGATTCACCCCGCGTGGCCTCTCGGCGTGCTAACCGCGATGAGCGTCGCAAGTCTCCTGGGTTTTTACATCAGTGAGCTGCGAAGAGTCTTACTGCAGTCGCGTAGTCTACTAAACACCTTAATCGCAGAGGCCTGGCGGGTAAGCGGTGCCAATGGAGAGCCGCCTGAGTTGGAGCAGCTCCTGGGCCGGGTGCCGTTTGACGCGACGCAGGATGCCATCGCCCAAGGCTGTCGGCTATTCGGCCGGCGACTGGTAGAGATCTTGCAAGCGCAAGCGCGCGGAGTTCAGCTATTGACACCAAGAGAACGCGAAGTGCTCCAGTTCATGGCCAAAGGCTACTCATATCACACGATAGCGAGCATATTGCAGGTGAGCGAAGGGACCGTGCGCGCACATGCTGCAAACATCCTTCGCAAGGCGGAAGTCCATTCGAAGGCGGAGGCGGTTCGCTGGGCCCAACGCCATCACCTCCTACTAACCCCCAACGTTCGAGAAGGGAATTTGTCCGCCGTCGAGCCCGGCGCCGAAGGAGAGTAGGAGAAATGACTCGCGAATCCGCCGCTTGGTCTGTCATCCCTGGCTGCGTTGTGCCAGGGCGCTGTCCCACAGGGGGTGTAAAGGAATCAGGGTGGAGATGGCTGTGGACGACCCGCCTCGGCAATGGCCATCGGGGAAGAACACCAACCCGTGACCCAGCCGAGAGCGGCCGGCCGGGTAAGCCGGACAAGCCGCTTTGGCGGGGATTGTTGTTCTTTCCTCTGGCCATTTCCGTCGCAGCGGCAAAAAGCCCTCAAGAAGCTCCCTTGTCCATGGGGGGAGGTGCAAGACCTCCCTTCAACCTTGTTCCGTAAAGTCCCATGGGCGGGTGTCGGAGGGCTGTATGGGGCCTAGATGTGGCCGGCCCTCAATGCCGCAACCTCCCAACAAGCCTCTGTCGGACTTAGCTGCGGGAAAACCCAAAGGCCTCCCGCAACCGTTTGACGTTGCGGCGGCTGACCGGGATCTCTTCGTGCGGACCCCCCCGCATTTTCAGGGTGTAGGTCCCGTTGAAAAAGGGGAGGATTTCCTGAACTTGTCTGAGGTTGACGATGAAGCTTCGGTGGCATCGCAAGAAGGTGTCGGCCGGAAGGCGCCGTTCCAAGGTCTGCAAGGTGCTGCGGACCCGCAACCGTTGCCGCCGGTTGGTGCACAAATAGACGAGATCCCCTTCGGCCACAAAATAGGCGATGTCCTCCAGTGGGACCGGGATCGTCTTCTCCCCTTCGCTGGCGGCGACGAACCGCAAGGGCTCCGTCTCGTCCTCTTCGGCAAGGGAGGCCGGGGCGGCGGGGGAGACCCGATGGACGAAGGCCCGAATGCGGTTGAGGGTTTCGGCCAAGCGTTCAGGGGTGACCGGCTTGAGGAGGTAGTCGACGGCGCCAAGCTGAAAGGCGGTTACGGCGTGTCGGCTGTGGGCAGTCACAAACACCACGTAGGGGGGGCGGACCTGTCCTTGGTGAAGCCGT
The DNA here is from genome assembly GCA_023512105.1 of Bacillota bacterium. GTDB lineage: Bacteria > Bacillota > Sulfobacillia > Sulfobacillales > Sulfobacillaceae > JAIMAE01. Next base: position 4,153 of record JAIMAE010000144.1, read on the forward strand.
TCCACCAACTCGAGACCACTCATCCCGGGCATCTGGATGTCGATGAACAGCGCTTCGTATTCTAGGGCCGACAACAACTGCTGGGCCTCGCGGGCGTTGGCCGCCTCGCCGACCACTTGGATGTCCTCGTGCTGTTCCAACTGGTACCGCAGCTCTGTGCGTGCAGGGGGTTCGTCATCGACGATTAAAGTGCGCAACACCACGCTCGACTCCCTTCCCATGATCCTCGCCAGTTCGGCTACACCCCCGTGGTCTGCTGGCTCCAACCGGTTGCCAGCGCAGGCTCCTCGGGCATCGCAGCCTCCCAAGGGATGCGCACCAACACCGCGGTGCCCGCCCCTTCGCGACTGCGCACCCGGATGGTGGCTCGCGGTCCACACAAGGCTTTGAGCCTTTCGTATACGTTGGCCAGTCCCAGGCCCATCCCCGACCCGTATCCGCTTTCAAAAAGCCGTGACAGTGCCTCGCGAGGGATGCCCACGCCGTCGTCAGCGACCAGAATGGACAGGTGGTGACGCCGCCGGCGCACCATGAGGATCACCCGGCCCGGACCGTCCTTGGGGCCAAGCCCGTGGACGATGGCGTTTTCCACCAACGGCTGCAGGGTCAGCACCGGAATTCGGGCGGAAAGCGTCGTCGGATCGATGTGGACCTCGCTCTTCAGCCGGTCGCCGAAGCGGGCTCGCTCAAGTCTTAGGTACAGGTGCACGTAATCTACCTCTTGGGCGAGGGCGATCCGCTCTTGGGCCGGCGTCAGCGCATGGCGAAGAAACTGCGCCAACTCTGTCAGGAGTTCGCGGGCTTTTTCCGGACGGGCTCGACTGGTGGCGATGATGGTGTTCAAGGTATTAAACAAAAAGTGCGGTCGGATTTGAGCCTGTAACGCCTCCAAACGGGCCTGCATCAACAACTTGCGCTGGTGTTCGGCCTCAGCCAGCTCTAGGTGCAGGCTGATCAACTCCGAGATCCCCACCGCTAGCCGCTGGGCGTACTCAGGGATGGCGCTCGGCTTATGCCGGTACAGTTTCACGGTGCCGATCACCTGACCTTGAATCTTCAGCGGCACGATCACCGCCGACTGGACCGGACAGGGACAACCTGGGACCGGACAGTTCAACGCCGCCTTGTCGCGGACTACCTCGGTTTCCCCGGTTTTTAGCACCCGTTGGGTGGCCTTGGTGTGGATGGCGGTGCCGGGCAACATGTACGGACAGCCGTTGCCCACATACGCCAGCACCGAGGTGGCGTCCGTGATCGCGACCGCCTCAACCTGGGAAATCCGATGGATAATCTCCGCGGCTTTGGTGGCCGTCTCGGGAGTCAGCCCATGCGGACCACCGAACAGAGTCTCCTGGCGCGCGTTCATGAAAATCCTCCTCTGACCCCTATTTAATCAAATGTATTTGAAACCTTCAATTTGGATACGGGATCCGATTACCGTTTAGAGCGTTGCCGTTTACCGTGCCGTTGGACCGTTAACCGGGAGATTGCCGACCGTTTACCGAAGTTAAATTCCGTTTGACCAAGAAACCCTGCCGGTTAGAGGCCTGCGGTTGGCCGCAAGAGTCCGTGCGCGTACAGTGGGATTAGCGGTATTCGAGAACATCTAGGGCCTGAGGAGCCCTCTCAGGCGAGGCAGGCCATCATCTATGGACTTCTAGATTCGGACCTAAAGCAAAGGAGGGAGCCGCAATGGCCACCGTCATCGAGTCGAGGACGGAGACGGGACCCCTGGAGTGGTTCGAGAGCGCACGGCTATGGTGGGATGCGGTCAGCCAGGAAACGCCAGCGGGGTCGGAAGGCCTGGAGGGTCTGTCGGCGGAGAGCGGAAATCGGTAATAATACCGCGGTAATATTTTCCCGGAGGAGGACGCCGGCCCTCCTCCGATTTTTGTCTGCTTTCTCCGGCTTGGGCCCCGGGCAAACGCTTGCCATGGCGGAGGGGGGAGTTATAATCAAGTTGCCCCACCCCGGGTGGGGTGGGGGGAGGTGGGTAGGGTGCTTCCCGAATACAAACGCGACGCCTTACATCGTCTTAGAGGCGCCGTGGGCCACCTGAAGGCCGTCGAGGCCATGGTGGAGGAAGAACGGTACTGCATCGACATCATGAAGCAATTGGCCGCGGTGCAGGCCGCGCTGGAGTCGGTGCAGCAGGTGTTGTTGAAGAATCATCTGTCCACCTGCGTGACCGACGCCATCTTGGCAGGATCGGGCCAGGCGCTAATCGGTGAGCTGGTGGCCGCTCTTCGCTACACCAAAGGTATCCCGGCCATCAACGACCAGGCAGCCGAGGCGGCCCCTCAGGTAAGTTGCCACGGCCACAGCCACGGAGAGCCGGAACGAGCTGAGGTCTCAGACCCGGGTTGAGCCTGCGCAAGGGAGGCGTTGGCGATGGGCATGATGGGATATCAGGTGGGTTGGTGGCCGTTTCATTTCTTTACGATG
>JAIMAE010000009.1 GCA_023512105.1 Bacillota bacterium
CAGAGATGGGGGGAAAAGCATGCGTCCACCCGGTTGGCGAGAATTGCGGGCAGAGGCGAGCGAAGGCGAGGCGGTGCGCAGTCGGCGCGGGGAAGGGGAGGAGGGGGCCGTCGACATCCCCGGCCCTAGCCCCGGCAAGGCCTCCTCGGCCATCCACACCCTGGTCATCATTGGTCAGATCGAAGGCCATGTGGTGTTGCCGGCGCAGAATAAGACCACCAAATATGAACATGTGATTCCGCAGTTGGTGGCGATTGAGGAGAATCCGGACATCGAGGGGCTCCTGCTCATCCTCAACACGGTCGGTGGCGACGTGGAGGCCGGACTGGCGCTGGCCGAGATGGTGGCCAGTATGTCCAAGCCGACGGTGTCGCTGGTGTTGGGGGGAGGCCACTCGATCGGCGGACCGGTGGCGGTGGCGGCTGACTACTCCTTCATCGCGCCGACCGCGACCATGACCATTCACCCGATTCGGATGAACGGCTTGGTCATCGGAGTGCCCCAGACCTACGAATACCTGGACAAGATGCAGGACCGGGTGGTGCACTTCATCACCCAGCATTCCCATATCAGCGAAGAGAAGTATCGGGAACTGATGTTTCGCACCGGGGAGCTGGCTCGCGACATCGGCACGGTCTTGGTTGGCCGCGATGCGGTGGAGATCGGGCTGATCGACGCCGTCGGCGGGGTGGAGGATGCCTTGGCTAAACTGCACGAATTGGTGGCGGCGCGGCGGATTCAACACCATCGCCCAGGGCGGGTGCGCCGGGGCATTGTGCGCCGCCAGGCGGCCCATTAGGTCTAGCGGAGAGAGGAGGCCGGGAGATGTTATACACCCCGATGCCGTGGGAGATCGTCTTTCCGGAGGAAGTACAAAGCGAGGACCAACTGTTCTTTACCATCGAGGGGCGGCTTTGCCAAATTCGGCGGGGGGCGGACGGCTGGCCGCGGATTGAGCGGCTGATTTCCACCGACCCGCAGGATTACCTGCAGCCGACCTGGTCGCCGCGCCAGCCGTTGATCACCTGGTAGGCTCATAAGAGTGCCCCGTACGCCCATACCCTGTGGTGGAGGTGGGGGCGTGCAGGGGTGGCTGTTTGGGCTGGTCCAAGGGGTCACCGAGTTTCTTCCCGTCAGCTCCTCGGGCCATTTGGTGTTGCTGAGCAGCTGGCTGGGCACCTTGCGCGAGGGTGGGGTGTTGGAAATCGGCGCCCACCTCGGGACGTTGGTGGCGATTGTGGCCGGGTATCGGGAGACTCTGGCCACCTGGGGGCGCGAACTGCTCCAGGGGCGTTCCTGGGCCCGGCATCACCTCTACCTCTTGGTGGTGGCCTCCATCCCCGCGGCGGTGGTGGGATTGGCCCTGGATGCATGGATCCTGCGCTGGTTTACCCCGCAGGCGGCTGCCGTGGGGTGGCTGGCCACCACCGTCAGTGTGTGGGCGACCCCGCCTCCTTCGGCGGGGCGCCAAACCCTCGACCAGTGGACCTGGAGAGAGGCGCTCTTGGTCGGAATGAGCCAGGTCTTGGCTTTGTGGCCCGGGCTGTCGCGGTCCGGCGCCACCATCATGGCGGCGCGCCGCCTCGGGCTGACGCCGGAAGAAGCCGCCCGGTTTTCGTTTCTCATGGCCTTGGTCGCGGTATGCGGCGCCGTGTTGCTGCACGCCTCCGACCTTTGGGCCCAACCTCGGCTGTGGCTTGCTCCCGCCCTGTGGGCGGCCGGGTTTGGATGGCTTGCCCTTAGGTGGGTGCGGCAGGCCCTGACCCGACAGCGCTCCTACGCCTACTTTGGCTGGTATACCCTGGCCCTGGCGTTGGTCGCCTGGTGGACGGGTGACCGCGGTTAGCCCCCCTGCCCTTTTGTCCGCGGGAATATCTGGTAAAATCATGGACAAAAGCGCTGGAGTGAGGGGGGAGTACGCTGGCCGTAAAACGCGGCCGCCACGCGGTGCGCCGGGTGTGGGAGGGCATTCGACCGGAGGTGCGCCGCCAACTGGGGGCACTGACGCTGGTGGCTATCGGCATCTTGGGGTACGTGGCCATCCTCTGGCCACACGGATGGGCTGCTCGCGACCTCGCGCAAGGTCTTTGGGTTACGGTCGGGCTCCTCAAGTGGCTGGTACCCGGCATGGTGGCGGCGGTGGGGGTGGCGACCTTGGTTGCTCCGGCTCGTCCCCTGGACCTGCCGCACACGGTGGGGGCGGTGGCGGCGGCGGTCGGCCTCGACCTCGGACTGGGATGGGCGCGCCCTACCTGGGGCGGCGTCATCGGGGCCCACTTGGCGGCGGCGGTGTCGTCTGCGCTGGGCGGGGCGGGAACCGTCGTCTTGGCGGTCTTGTTGCTGTTGATGGGCGTGGTGGTGGTCAGCGAGACCGAGGCCACCAGTTTGCTGGGTGCCGTGGGGCACGGCTTTCTCCGGGTGGGTCGGGCCTTGGCCTGGGGAGGGCGCAGAGGCGCTGCCCACCTGCGCGATTGGCTGTTCACCCCGGTCAAGGAGGAGGCCCCTCCGACTCCGGTGGTGGCGCCGGCGCCCACCCGCAGTCCGGCTGCCCGCAAGAGCGGGGCGGGGGCTGGTTCGAAAACCCTACCCAAGGGGGAGGGCGTTGCGGCGGCCCCAGTGCCCGCGCGGGCCGAGCCGGTCTGGCCCCGGGAATTTCAGGGGCATCGCCCCCCGCCGCTGACCCTGCTCGCCGCCCGGGAGGCGGTGCGAACCGGGAGGGGACAACCCTCAGCGCTGGAACGGGCGGAGGTGTTGCGTCAGGCCTTGGCCCAGTTTGGGATCGAGGTCAAGGTGGGAGAAGTCAGTCAGGGTCCGACCATCACCCGGTTTGAGATCATCCCGCCTCCTGGCGTCAAGGTGGCGCGCATTCTCAACTTGGCCGATGACATCGCCTTGTCCTTGGCGGCCACCGGGGTGCGGATCGAGGCGCCGATTCCCGGCAAGTCGGCGATTGGGATTGAGGTGCCGAACCCGGAGGTGACGCCCGTCTTGTTGCGGGAGGTGTTGGAGAGCCGGGAGTTTGTCGACTCCCCTTCCCCGTTGACGGTGGCCTTAGGCAAAGACGTGGCCGGGGCGCCGGTGGTGGCCGCCCTCGATCAGATGCCGCACCTTTTGGTGGCTGGAGCCACCGGGTCGGGGAAGAGCGTTCTGATCAACGTCCTGATCTCCAGCCTGCTCTTCCGCTCCAGTCCGGCCATGGTCCGCCTGTTGCTCATCGATCCCAAGGTGGTCGAGCTCTCGGTGTACAATGGGATTCCCCACCTGTTGGGGCCGGTGGTCACCGACCCGAAAAAAGCGGCCATGGCCTTGCGCTGGGCGGTGAAGGAAATGGAACGCCGCTACCGCCTGTTTGCCCAGGCCGGGGTGCGCGACATTCACCGCTACAACGGGTGGGCAGAACAAGGACCGGACCGGGAGCGCCTGCCCTTTATCGTCATCGTCATCGACGAGTTGGCCGATCTGATGATGGTGGCCCCGGCCGACGTGGAAGAGTCGATCGCCCGCCTCGCCCAGATGGCCCGGGCGGCCGGCATGCACTTGGTGGTGGCCACCCAACGGCCTTCGGTGGATGTGATCACCGGCACCATCAAGGCCAACATTCCCTCCCGAATCGCCTTTGCGGTTTCCAGCCAGGTGGACTCGCGCACCATCTTAGACGGACCGGGAGCCGAGAAGCTTCTCGGCCGCGGGGACATGCTGTTTTATCCGGTAGGCGCCCCGAAGCCGGTGCGCCTGCAGGGGGCGCTGATCCGGGAAAAGGAGATCGAGGGAATCGTCGAGTACTTGCAACAGCAGGTCCCGGTTCCGTCGGAGATCGCGGTGGACCTGGAATCGGGGTCCGAGGAAGCGGAGGGTCCTCCCACCGACACCGATCCCCTGTTCGTGGAGGCGTTGGCGCTGGTGGTCGATACCCGCCAGGCCTCTGCATCCATGTTGCAACGCCGTTTTCGCATCGGCTACACGCGGGCGGCGCGGTTAATTGATGCCATGGAAGAACGCGGGTTTGTGGGGCCGCAAGACGGGGCCAGGGCTCGCGAGGTCCGGTTGACCGCCGAGCAGCTGCGCCGCCTGTTCCCCAATTTGCCTCCACCCTCCAATCCTTAGCCACTGAGCTGGATGACAAAGGAGGCGGCTGGATGAGAGCAGGGCCCCCGGCCTTTCCCCCCGAGGCCCCGACCTGGCTGGTGGTCAATCCCCAGGCTCGGCGCGGCCGGGAGAGCTTCGAGAGGGCCCGCGAGTGGCTGGGCCGCACGGTCAACCTCACCGGGGCCTTTCTTCCGGTCAGCCCCCAGGAGATGCAGCGGCTGTTGCGGCAGGCCGTTGCCCAAGGGGTGCGACGGGTGGTGGTCGGGGGCGGAGATGGCACCTTGTCCCGAGCCGCTGACGTGCTCCAGGGGACCGACGTGGCCTTGGCGGTCTTACCGCTCGGAACCGGTAACACCTTTGCCTGGGGCATTGGACTGCCCCCGATCTTTCACGAATGGCTGGCGGTGGTGAGCGAAGGGCAGGTGGAGCGTTTCGACCTCGGCGAGGTCCAATCCGCCGGGCGGCGCAAGGTGTTCCTCAACACCGCCACCATCGGGGTCAGCGAGCGCTTGGTCGAGCTCTTGACCCCGGAAGCCAAACGCCGCCTGGGTTGGTTGGCCTGGCCGCTCGCCTTTCGGCGCGCCCTCTCCGCCACCCCGGCGATCTGGGTGGAGCTCGACTACGGCACCGAGCGGGATCGCTTTTGGACGCGTCAACTGGTGGTGGCCAACGGGCGCACAGTGGCCGGGCCGATCGTGGCGGCCCGGGACGCCTCAGCTCAGGACGGTTGGTTGGAGGTGTTTAGCCTGGGCGGGCCCTCTCCCTGGGGCATGGCCCGCTCTACGCTGCACGTGCTGTGCGGCCGCAAGTTGGGCGTGTTCGACTCCCACTACCACAAGGCGACGGCGTTTGCCTTGCACTCCGCACCTTGCGTGCCCCTGGACATCGACGGCGATGTGTGGGAGACTACGCCGGTGACTTTTCGGGTTTTGCCCCAGGCGCTGAAGGTCTTGGTTCCCGGCCTTCGAGAGAGAGGGCCGCGTCCCCACTTCCGTCTGTTTATTCCGGCGCATCCGGTAGGGAGGCGCTCTCCGGCTTCATGGACCTCGGCACGATCTGGCGGTTCAGACCGTGGCCACAGGTCCCGTCCACCGCTGCATGCCGCCCTGCATGTTGTAGACGTTGCGGAATCCGGCCGCCATTAGGAGTTCGACGGCGCGGCTAGACCGGTTGCCAGACCGGCAGACCACCACCACCATCTTGTCTTTGGGAACTTCGCGCAGGCGGTGGACCAGGTGACTCAGCGCGATATGTTTGGCTCTGGGTATATGCCCGGCCCGGTATTCGCTGGACTCGCGAACGTCAACGATGACGGCCTGGCCAGATCTTGCGAGAGATTCTACACGTTCTGGGCTTAGGTGACGAACCAACCATCTCACCTCTCTGCATACTACTATGGGTATATTAACCCAGGCGCGGGCCTAGGGCAAGCCCGCGGTCGGTGTCGTCTTCTATGCGGCCTTTTTGTCCAAATCCGGTCGGATGTGCAAGAACCGGGCGGACGGCGCATAGCTTTTAGCACCGCAAACAGGGGGTGAAGGCATGCAGGGCACTGACGCGGCTTGGGCGTTGCAAGATAAGGCACGGGTAGACCAGGCCCGCCATCGACAAAAACTGCGCCAAGCGCTGCGACAAGAGTTGGCTCAGCTCATCGTCGAGGAGGCGGTGGTGGCGGGAGATCCGGCCCGGCCGGTCAAGCTCCCGATTCGGGTTTTGGAGCAGTATAAATTTCGTTACCACCCTTTCAAGCACGACCAGGTCGCCATGGATGGCGGGGAGGCCAAACCCGGCGATTCCCTGGCCTGGGCTGGAAAAGGCCCGCTGGCGGGCGACCAGCCGGGAGAGGCGGTGATGGAGGCCGAGATGGACCTGGAGGAAGTGGAGAGCCTGGTCTTTTCGCAGCTCGGCCTACCCGATTTGGCGCCCAAGGGCGACCCTCGCTGGGAGGACCTGAGATGGGAAGTGCGCGACATCGGACAGCGGGGTGGCTGGGCCAACCTAGACAAGCGGCGTACCTTACGCCAGCACCTCTTGCGCCAGGCCCGGGGAGGACGGGCGCAGATGGGGCGTCTTGGCGTCGAGGACCTGCGGTTTAAGCAAGGAGATTGGCAAGAAGTCCTGGCAAACAACGCGGTCGTGATTGCCATGCGAGACGTCTCGGGGTCGATGGGCGACTTCAAAAAACGAATGGCGCGGACCTTTTGTCACTGGATGCTCCGCTTTTTGCACACCCGTTACCATTCGGTGGAAACCGTTTTCTTGGTCCATCATGCCACCGCGCGGGAAGTCGGCGAAGAAGAATTCTTCCGCCTGGGCGAAAGCGGGGGAACCAAGGTTTCGTCGGTTTACGCGCTGTGTCGCGAGGTCATCACCGCCCGCTACCCGCCGCAGCGGTGGAACCTCTACCCGATACACTTCTCCGACGGCGATAACTGGTCTGATGCGGACAACCGGCGCACCGCCGACCTGGTGGCGGAAATGCTGCCGTGGGTCAATGCCTTTGGCTACGTGGAGATCCGGGAAAGCGCGCACGGCAGTACCTTGCTGCAACAGCTAACAAAAATCCAGCATCCACGCTTCCGCCTGTTGACCATTCGTCGGCCGGAGGATGTCTGGCCGGCGCTCCAGCAATTCTTCCCCCCAGCGCCGGCAAGGTAGCCCGTAAAGGAGGGCGTTCCGTGTATCCCGACGACCGCGCCTTGGCCCAAATGGCCCGCGACTTTGGCCTGGATCCCTACCCAGTGATCTTTGAACGGGTGCCGGCCCCCCTGCTCGACGAATACGCCGCCTACCTGTTGCCGGGGCGGATGACCCACTGGACCTACGGCAAGCAGTTCGAGCTGCTTCGGCTCGGGCGCGAGTGGGGGATGGGAAAGCTGTACGAACTGGTGGTCAACGGAGATCCGGCCTACGCCTTTCTATTGGACACCGCCTCTGAAGTAGAGGCCCTGGCCGTCCGTTGTCACGTGCTAGCCCACGCCGATTTCTTCCGTCACAATCGCTGCTTTGCCAACACGCCCAAGGACATGGTGGAGCGGGTCGCCCAGCACAGCCAGCGAATTCGCGGCTTCAGCCTACGGTTTGGGCCTGACGCGGTGGAGGAGGTGCTTGATGCCGCGCTGGCCCTGGAGGAACAAGTGGACACCGGCGATGTAGCTTGGGATAGCGCCGCTGAACCGCCTGACCTTCTCGGCTATCTCATCGCGCACTCTTCCCACCTCGAGGACTGGGAACGAGACATTGTGGCGATGGTGCGCGAGGAAGCCCAATACCTGTGGCCGCAGGTGCGGACCAAGGTAGCCAACGAGGGCTGGGCCACCTTTTGGCACCTGAAGTTGATGCGGGCCCTGGATCTGCCCGCTGCGGCTTATCTGGAATTTGCCCGGCTGCATGCCTCGGTGACGGCGCCTAGCCCAGGAGGGCTGAATCCGTATGCGCTTGGGTTGGCGCTTTTTGAGCGGCTGTGGACCCACGAGGGACCCGAGGCGATTTTCCTAGCCCGCACGGTGGAGGATGACGTCAGCTTGGTCCGGAACTATCTCGACGCCGAGGTGGTCCGGCGGCTGCACTTGTTTTTGTGGGGGCCGGCAGCCCAGGGCAGCCAGGTCAAAAGTCGCGATTGGCGCGAGATTCGCGATGCCTTGGTCCGCGCCCTCTATCACGGCGGCGTGCCGGTGATCGAAGTGGTGGAGGGAAATTTTCAGCGCCGCGGGGAGTTGTACTTGCGCCACCGCCACGAGGGGTGGGACCTCGACATCATCCACGCCGAACGCTGCCTGCCGTCTGTATGGCGGCTGTGGGGGCGTCCGGTGCATCTGGAGACGGTGGTCAACGGGCGGCGCACCGTGCTGAGCTACGACGGCCGGAATAGCCGATCCCGTGCGGGATAGCAACGGGGAGGGGGGAACGGCGATGGACCTCTGGCAGCGCTTGCAATCCCTGCAGCAATCCGAGGAGGCCATGCAATGGCAGGGAACGTTCCGAGAGTATTTCCAGATGGTGGTCGAACATCCCCACTGGGCCAATCTGGCTCACGCCCGCGTCTACGAGATGATCATGGCGGCCGGAGTCGAAGAGCGGGCAGATGGCACGCGGCGCTACCGATTTTTTGACGACCATCTGTTCGGACTGGAACGGACGATTGAGCAGTTGGTGGAGTTTTTCCGCTCGGCGGCCCTCCGACTCGAGGTGCGCAAGCGCATTTTGCTCCTGATGGGGCCGGTCGGCGGGGGCAAGTCCACCTTGGTCACTGCCTTAAAACGGGGATTGGAGCGCTATGCGCGAACCGAGCAGGGGGCGTTGTTCGCCATCGACGGCTGTCCGATGCACGAAGAACCATTGCACCTCATCCCTGAGTCCCTGCGTCCGGAGGTTTTTGAGCGCTACCACCTCTACATCGAAGGCGATCTCTGCCCACGCTGCCGGCAGCGGGTGGAGACCGAGTTTCGGGGCCGGATTGAGGAAGTGCCGGTTCGCCGGATATTTTTCTCCGAGCGCAATCGGGTGGGCATTGGGACCTTTACGCCCAGCGATCCGAAGAACCAGGACATCGCCGAGCTGACCGGAAGCCTAGACCTCGCCACCATCGGCGAGTACGGGTCGGAATCGGACCCCCGGGCCTTTCGCTTCGACGGGGAACTGAACATCGCCAACCGGGGCCTGATGGAGTTTATCGAGATGTTAAAGTGCGATGAGCGGTTTCTCTACCAGCTGCTCTGGCTCAGCCAAGAACAGAACATCAAGACCGGGCGCTACGCGATGATCTACGCCGACGAAGTGATTGTCTCTCACAGCAACGAGGCGGAATACCGCCGATTTGTCGACAACCGACGCAATGAGGCGCTGGTGGACCGGATGATTTGCATCCGGGTGCCGTATAACCTGAGAGTCAGCGACGAGGAGCGGATCTACGCCAAGCTGATCAGGGAATCCGGGGTGACCGGGGTGCATTTGGCGCCCCACACCTTGCGGGTGGCCGCCACGTTTGCCGTCCTCACCCGCTTGAAGCCGTCCAAACGTCAAGGGATGTCGTTGTTAAAGAAGCTCAAGCTGTACGATGGCCAACCGGTGGAGGGCGTCAGTCCGCGAGAGGTCAAAGACCTCCAAGAGGAATGTCCGGAAGAAGGAATGGATGGGATCTCCCCCCGCTACGTGATCAACCGGCTGTCGGCCGCCCTGGTCCGACCGGGGACGGCCTGTCTGACCCCCTTGGAGGCGCTCAAGGCGTTAAAGGATGGGTTGGAACAGCTAAGCGGCCTGGCCGCCTCGGAAAAAGAACGGCTGGTGGCATTGATTTACGAAACCCGGCGCGAATACGACGACCTGGTCAAGGCGGACGTGCAGCAGGCGCTGGTCGATTCCTTTGAGACCGCGGCGCAGGCTATGCTTGAACAATATCTCAACCATCTTGAGGCCTACGTCAGCGGCCGCCCCCTGGAGGACCCGTTAACCGAGGAGGCACATCCGCCCGACGAGCGGTTGATGCGAGGCATTGAAGAGGCGATTGGAGTCTCGGAAAACGCCAAACGAACGTTTCGCGAAGAGGTCTGGTTTCGGATCTCCACCTTGTCGCGGCGCGGGGAGCGCTTTGACTACCGCGCTCATCCCGGACTCAAGGCGGCCATCGAGGCAAAGTTGTTCCGGGACCTGCAACAAGTGCTGACGTTGGCTGCGGCCATGCGCTCGCCGGACCCCGAGGCTCGCTACAAATGGCATGCCGTGGCCGACCGGCTGGTGGCGCAACACGGTTACTGCCCGAGTTGCGCCGAGGCCGTGCTCCATTACGTCGGCTCGCTGCTCAGTCGTTGACGGGGAGCGCAGGGCGGTCACAAGACGTCGTCCCCCTCGCCGGTCGAGGACCCGGCGACGGCGTAAAGCTGGGCCGCCACCTGACCGCTGCCGGTGGCGACCAGGCGCAGGCGCACGGTGGTGGGCCCGCCTGGACCCTGCACGGGGGCCCACCAGGTTCGGCCCCGCAGCACCAGGGGACCCTGATAGAGGAGATGGGAGGCATCGGGACCGATGGCCAGCTCTCCCTGGCGAACCGTCCAGCCCTCCGGGCTCGGGCTACCTAGCAGCGTGATCTCCACCACCCCGTTGACGGTGGCGTGAAAGGGCAAGGTCAGCACCACCTGGTTGGGGTTGCTGGTATCCGGCGCCACTGCAGAGGTCCAGATCGCGGTGCCCGTAGGAAGGCTCCACGCGGTAGTCGTCACCGGTGCAGGGGTTTTCTGGCCTGCGGCCACCCTGGCTCCGTTGCCATGGCCCCCGTTGGCGATTTGATTCCATCCCGGCTGCAAAGGGCCGCGCCAGGCAGCGTAGATGCCGAGCGCCGCCAACGCCACGGTCAGGGCGGCCCAACCCGGACGGGCGCGACCGCGACCCGCCGCGGGTTTGAGCCAGCGCAGGAGGGAGAGGGTGAGCACCACGGCGGTGGCACTGAGGTAGAGCGCGCGGGCCCATCCGGTGGCGCTGTCGCTACCGGTGCCAAGGCCGTGAGCGGTGGCCAGGCCCCAGACCACGAAGGTGAGATAGTGCAGGCGACGCCACCAGTTCCACCCGATTTTCGGCCGTAACCAGGCGCTCATGGCTAGGGCCACCCCGAGATAGAGGGCGACGATCCCAAAGGCCATCCACAGCGGCCGGTAGTGGCTGAGCCCAGGGACCCAGACCTCCCCCGCCCGGAAGGCGGTGAAGGGGTCGATCCACACCGCGGCGACGTGGATGGCGACGAAGGTGGCGGCCCAGAGCAAGAGGCGTTGGTGCAAGTCGTCGTTGAGCAGGCGTGGCCAGCGGCCCGGAGATTGCCAGCGCAAACTTAAGGCCAGGCCCAATCCCACCGCCACCGTCAAAAGGGTGTAGGCGGTAAGCCCGCCGGCCCGGGCCACATCCCAGGATACGTTAGACCACCACGGCATGAGACATCCTCCCGGGGTCGGTCGATGTGGGGGGGAGGCCGACCCAGTGCAGCGGCCCCTCGTGCGGGGCCAAGATTCCGGCCATCTGATGGGCGCTCAAGAAATCGGGAGCCCGGCTACCTAGCAGCCAGGCCACGGTGGCAGCCACGTCGGCTTGGGCTGCGCTGTGGGCGACCACCGTGCACCAGCGCCAGTGCGGCTTTCCGGGTTGTCCGGTTCGGGGGTCGATCAAATGATGGCGTTGCCGCGACCCCTGCGACCACCGCCGGCGCTCCGGGCCAGAGGTGGCCACTGCTCCCTGTTGCAGCCACAGGACGTGACCAGAGGGTATGCCCACTGCCCACCCGGCGGGGCCGGGTGGCAGGCCTCGCACGGCCAGGTCTCCACCGGCGCTGACCAACGCCGGCACGCAGCCCGCGGCCTCCAGCCGACGCAAGGCCTCATCCACGGTCAGGCCTTTGCCGATGCCGCCCAGGTCTAGGTGTGCTCCCGGGGGCAGCTTGACCCGGCGGGCTGCCGGGTCCAACGCGATTTGACGCCAGTTGGCCCGCGGAGGCGGGGCAAACCTTCTGGTCGAGCCGCCCGGCGAGATCTGGTCAAAAGGGCGATCGTAGCCGAGCGCCTCTAACACCCCTCCCACCGTAGGGTCGAAGACCCCATCGGTCGCCTTCGCGGCGTCTAGCGCTGCCCCGATGGCATCCCAGAGCAGCTCGGGCACCGCAACCCACCGCCCGGCGCCCCGGTTGAGCGCGGTCAGCGCGCTGTTGGGATCGAAGCGGGAGAGGACGGATTCCCAGGTCTGGAAGAGGTTGGTCAAGATCTCGTCGGCCAGGTCCGCGGACGAGGCCGGGACCAAAGCCTCCACTTCGCTTCCCATCGCAGGGAAGCGAAGGCGTCGGAAGCCCGGGGGACCGGTGCGCTCCCACTCAGGAGACACGGCTCATCACCATCGGGGGTTGGGTGACCGGCGGAACCTGGACCTGATATTGGTTGGCTCCGTTGAAGAAATCGCCTCCCTCAGGCAGGGATTGGGACACTCCTAGGTCTGGCGTGGAGTTGGTGGGTACGGAAGGTGTGGAGGCTGCCTGGGTGCCTACCGGGTGATTGACCACCAACACCACGAAGGTGATAAAGCCACTGAGGCTAAGCCAAGCCACCGCCCGGCGCAGGCGTTGGCGCAAGGTCAACACCCGCTCGCGCCCGCTGGCCACGTCTTTAGAAACCGTTTCGCTCATTGCCCAACTCCTCCTCAAGCCCCACGAAGACGCCTCTTGCTCGCTTCCGAGGTTCGGCTAATGCTAGCCTAACCAGGAAAGATTACAAATCTATGACGGCAAGATGAGAGTGAGCTGAGAAAAAGATAGCGCCTCACCGAGTGAGGCGCTGGCCGGAGCTTGGGTGCGCTATAACGCTTTGATGACGTTGAGGACCTCGTCGACATGGCCGTCGACTTGGCTCACTTCGAAGATGTGCCGCACTTGGCGGTTTTTGTCCAGGACGAAGGTGGTGCGGCGCGCCATCCCTCTCTCGTTGAGGATGCCGAGCCGGGCCGCCAACTGTCCCCCTTCGTCCGAGAGCAGGGGAAAGTGCAACCCGCAGGCGGTGGCAAACTGCTGATGAGAGCCTGGGGGATCGACGCTCATGCCGATCACCGCCGCGTCGTACCGCTGAAACTCGGGGAGTTTGCGGTCAAAGTCGATCGCCTCTCGCGTGCACCCCGGGGTCAGGTCCTTGGGATAGAAATAGAGCACGACGTGTTGCTTGCCTTGATAATCGGACAAGCGTACCGACTGGCCGTCGTAGGTCTCCCCGGCGACTTCGGGAAACACATCTCCTACAGCAATGTTCAACCCCGATCCCTCCCGTCTCTGTTGCGTTCCGGACCGCTGCGGCGCAGGGGACCTGCCAGGCCCATGCGCCGCGAGCATCACGGACATTATACCGGATACGGATCTTGTAGGAAAAGCTGGATCCGGCTACCACATCCCGGTGGCGCTGGTGGCGCTGTCCAAATCCACGGTGTCGGTAATCCCGGTCGGGCCGGGGACATTGCCGGCATACTGCCACAGGGTGGCCAGCGGCATCTGCGAGGTGGGATTGGGCGGGGGCTCGCGTAGGCCGCCGTAGTTCCATTGGGTCACCCAGTAGAGCACCCGCGAGCCGCCCCAGGGCTGGGAGGCGATGGTTTGAAGCTGGATCGGCCCGCTGTAGACGCCGGGGAGATAACCTTGTGCGGCCACCGCGGTGGTCCACCCTTGCACGTAGGCCAGCCACTGGCTCCCGGTTTGAAAGGGCTCCAGGTCCAGGTAGATGGCGGTTCCCGGCGGCTGTCCAACCTGTTGGGCCTCGGTCACCGCCCGCTGACCGTCCAGCGTGCCCTGGGATTGGGTCTGGGTCCCGCAGACCGCCTCTCCGGGGACGTGGTTGGCCCCGCTGTAGATGGTGATCAGGCGCAGTCCGGCGCTATGTAAGGCGTTGGCCTCCGCCGCGCTCAGGGGGGTACTGCGATAACAGGGACCCCCTAAGTAGCGGGCAACGAACTGGTAGGGCGTGCCGGGCCCGATCTGCCCGGCGCGGAGGGCCGGGAGCAACGACTGGTCGGCGTCCATTCCAGTCAGGCGACTGGAGCCGGCAGCGGGCGCCGGCGTGCTGACCATGGCCGCACTCCCCTGGCAAACCGCCTGGGGAGCGGCCTGGGCCGGCAAGGTCTGGCTGCCTGGCCAAGCTCCGCCGAGGGCGAAGGTCAGAAAGGCGTCTGCCAAGGCGTCGCTGTCTTGGGCCGTAGCCCCGTTGGCGTTGAGAAAATAGCCGGACGTGGGTTGGCTGACGCCGACGCCGGAGGGGTAGGGGGACAAGGTGGCCGGGGCCGAGGAGGGCGGCGGGCTCCACCCGCAGGGATTGTAGGCCAGCCCGTTGGCAGCCGGAGAGCCGATGGCGATGAGCAGGGCCCCGGGCTGCTGGGCGACGGACATCGCCGCCGAGAAGCTCGACAGCACGTGGTCGGCGGGAATCTGGTGGGCGGACGCCAGGGCCTGAGCGGAAGCCAGGTCGGGGGCGCTGGCCGCGTAAAGGTAGATCTGGCTAGGCGCCAGTGCTGGGGACGGCCCCAGCGAGAGGCTGGTGGAGGCGGTGAGGGCGCCGAGGCGGGCGGTGACGGTGTAAGTCCCGGCCTGGTCCGCCACCCAGGCCAGGCCTCCGGACGAAGTCTGGGTGAAGGCGGTGGCGGCCCCCGGGGGTCCTTGGATCGCCCACTGCACGGGGGCGGCGATCGGTTGGCCAAAGGCGTTGGCGACCGTCGGCTCCATCTCGATTAACTGCCCGGCCAGGGCTCCGGAGGGGGGGCTCAAGGTAAGCTGGGCCGGTGTTTGACTGAGCAGCGCCTCGACCGCGGAGAGCATGCGGGAGGAAATGGCCAGCTCTCCGCCCAGGACGGTAATCGAAGTGGTTTGAAAGGCGCCGGGTTGGCTTAAGTAGGCGGCGGTGGCCGAGGGCAGCGCGCCGGAGGGGGGTACCAACAGCAGGGCGGCCCCCTGACTGGCCACCAGCGGTCCCCCGGCCAAGGCGTCGGCCAAGTGCTCCGGCGCAGCGCTGGCCAACACCAGGCTGCGCCAAGGCCCGCGGGCGAAGTAGCGGGTCACTGCGACGTCGGTGGCGAAGCGGTCCGCTCCCTGCAGCGCCACCCATCGGCCTGTCAAGCCGTTGGGTTCCACCGAGGCGGCGGCGCCCACCGCGTAGACGGTGGCGGTGGAGGCCAGCCAACGCGCCTCCTCGGCGGGCAAGGCGGTCGCGTCCGGAGGGATTAAGAGGATGGGGGCCTTGAGGCTGGCAGCGGGCGGGCTTGCCGTCAAGGCATCGACCAGATGGGCCGACGCGCCTGAGGCGAGAAAGGCGGTGGAGAACGCTCCTTGGCTCGTCGCCTGGGCGAGGTCGCCGGCGATGGCGGCGGCGGTCTGGTAGCGGTCGGCCCCGGACAGGATGGCGGCGACCTGGATGCCGGGGGGAAGCGCCCCCGAGCTGGCGAGGGAGGCCGCGGCCCCAATCAAGATCAGGTTGTGGACCTGCAGGCTGGCCAGCGCCGCGATGGCCGCCGCTCCCAGCGCGGAGGTTGAAGTGGCTAAGAGAATCGGGGCGTGGAGTGCGGCCGCCAGTGGCGCGGCGGTCAAGGCATCCACCAGGTGGGCATCGTCCCCCACAGCCACCAAGGCGGTAGCGGCCCCTTGGGGAAACTCTTGGGCAGCGATCTGCGCGGCAGTGGCAAAACGGTCGGCTCCGCTCAAGACGGTGGCCGCCGGGGGGGTGGCCGCATAGGCGGGGACGAGCTGCGTCAACGGCAGGCAGCCCGCGGCCGCTACGGCCGCCCAGGCCCGCCGGATTCGCGGCAACAGGACTGTCCAGGGCATGGCTTCACCTCAAAACACTCTCCAACCCCTTGGACCCGGGATCCAAGAGCTTGTCCACGGACCGTCTCCCGGCACCGCAGGCAGGGGAGAGCAGTATGGACCTGCCAGGTGGTGCAATTAATTCTACGTCTGGAAGGGAAGATCCTGTCGAATTCGGCCCTTGAAGATATTGGCAATCCATCCGCGCCCACCGTGCGACGGGACAGGCTACTGGCTTTGGATATTGGTGGTAGTTTGGGATGAGGCTGTCGAATTTGGCGGGAGCATCCCGCTGCGGCCTCTGAACTCGCCCTGGGTGGGCTGAGTTCCTCATCGCGGACCTGACAAGCTGTCCGATCCACGGTATGCTGAACGCGCCGAATCGTGGCCTGGCCACGACCGGGGGAACCAGTTCCTTGGGGTGAATTTGACTGCTAAGTGGCCCTGTTCTGAAGAATGCAGGGCGGTTGGTCAATAGGGTGTCTCGCGCACCCGAACCCGTCAGCTAACCCCGGAGGCAATCTCGCGAGGAGGATTGTAGCATGAGACGTCTTTCGCGTTGGGCCGGCTGGATCGGCAGTGCGGCCTTCGGGGTAGGGTTACTGGCGGCCACTCCGGCCTTTGCCGCTGCTCCTACCTCCCCCTCTGGTCACACCCTGAACATGGTGGCCACCGCCTACGGGCCCAGTGCCCAGGACAACTATCCGTATGGGGCCACCGACTACTTCGGCAAGCCGTTGGTGGCCGGGGACGTGGCAGTGGACCCGAGCGTGATCCCGCTGCACACCTGCATCTACGTCACGGGGTACCATTCTCCGAACCTCCCTGCTGGAGGCTTCATCGGAGAGGCCGACGACGAAGGAAATGCCATTCAAGGAAACCGGGTCGACCTGTTTATGAACGCCTCTCCGGCGCAGGTCAGCGCGTTCGGCATCCAGCGGGTCCAGGTCACCGTCCTTGGCAAACCCACCAATCCCCAGGCCTCAGGCACGGCCGCCTGCGCCGGCTACGCCGGGCAAATCGGCCAAGCCGGCTTGCGGCAACCAACCAGCTCGGCGCAACCGGTCAGCGCTGCGGGCTCGGCCCAATCTCAGGGCGCCGGCCCTGGCCGTTCCTTCCGTCAAGGGACCAGCCACGTCGCGCAAGGATCTCCTCAGCGCACACGGTGGAAGCATTGGCGCCACCGCTGGGCAGCGCATCGCTTCGGGCAGCAGGCGGCGCGGGGCGAAAATCGTCCGGCATCCTGGCGCGCCTGATTCCATCTGCCGCCGACGGGTGGCAAACATTTCCCACGGGCTTCGGTCCTGCCGCCAGGCGGGACCGAAGCCGTGTCTTGGGGTTCCATCTCGTTATCCAGGGATACAGGAGGAAGGCCGGGCCACCGCCGATGCCGGTGGCCCGGCCTTGCCCAGCGCAACCCCGCTGGGCGGGTGGTGCCGGGTCCGCTGAGGCCCGCAAGGACTGCGGGCCCACCGGAGAGGCGGTTCCGGTTGGGCTCGACCCCGCGCCTAATGTCGCTTGGAGCGGAGCTGACCTTTCGGTCCCAGGGGGCCGTTTTCGAAAAAATAGAGCGAGTAAAGGTACGGATCGACCACGGCCCGGTAGGCTTTGATGATGCCGATTTCTTCCAACTGGGCGATGCGGCGCTCGACTTCCTCGACGCTTAGGTTGAGTTCGTCGGCCAAGTCCTCAGCCGGAATTCGAGCGTTGTCCACGATGCGCTGCATGATTTCTCGATCGATGCGGTCGACGCGAAATTCCGGTTCCGGTGATTCGGCCATGGTTTTCATGCTCCTTTTACCTATCTAGTGTGGAAGGCCCGTTAGGGGTTAATCTGCTCTGAGCGGTACGAGTCGAGCAATCCGCGCAACAGCGCCACCTCCTTGGCCAGGCGCGCGGTGGTGGTGCGCAGCTCCAAGAGCTCCTGGCGCTCTTCCGGATCAATCGGCAGATGCTGGGCGATCCAGTACGAGACTGCCTCTGGTTGATGGGGCAGAATCGGATAGGGGATGCCCAGGTCTACCACGCTCCACAATTCCGAGCCCAGGGCCCTTGCCTCCTCGACCAGCAGGGGAGAGACCGGCTCGTCGAGGTCAGGGAGAAAGCGCGCCTGCCCAACCAGATACCGGTCGGCGTGCCGATAGGACAGCAAATGAATCCGGCTGACGCCCACCAACTGCAGTCGGGCCGACGCCGCAGCCAACGGACCGTGGATGATGCGGGCCAAGGTGGCGATGGTGTGCGGAATCTCCAC
The DNA here is from genome assembly GCA_023512105.1 of Bacillota bacterium. GTDB lineage: Bacteria > Bacillota > Sulfobacillia > Sulfobacillales > Sulfobacillaceae > JAIMAE01. The sequence goes on from JAIMAE010000009.1 coordinate 17,637, forward strand.
CCCGTCGCCGTGGGGACGGCGAACCAAGGCCACGGCCAGCGGCTGGTCGTGGCGCATCGCCTCCACCACCACCGCGGGAAGCTGCGGCTCTGCCGTAAGGGGCAGGCGCATGCCTGGAAAGACCACCGTCTGGACAGGGTAGATGGGCAACGTGATGGTTTCCCGACTGACCGGCACCCGTATCGCCTCCTCGCTATGACCGGCGCGCTGGCTGCCTTTAGCCGTTAGCTGGTCGAGGCCCTGCCTGCCGCAACAGGACATCCTCTCGGCAGGCGCATGCCGCCGTTGCGGTCTCGACCAGGCTAGGAGGAACAATCTGCTACAATGAGTATACCCGATCCCTCTGGATCCCGCACAGAGGGTTTGCCGCCAACCGAACTCGAACTGAGCCGGCTAGGGGAGGAAGAGACCGACGTGGTGTCCATTGCCGAGCTAGCCAACTACATCGGGCAAGACGTGGCAGTCGCCGGGTGGGTGGTCCACTGGCGTTCTTCAGGGCGCATCGCCTTTGTGGTCTTGCGCGACGGGACGGGCACCGTGCAGGTGGTGTTCCGGCGGCCACCGGGCGCCTCCTCAGAGGGTTTCCAAGAGGGCAAGGACCCGGTGCCGCACTTTGCCTTGGAAACCGCCTTGCGGGTGGAAGGACGGGTTCGTTCGGATCCGCGGGCGCCTTCGGGCGTGGAGATCGAGGGAACGGCCTGGACGGTGGTGGGGGAGAGCGACGGCGAGTACCCGATTCAGCCCAAAGCCCACGGCGTCGATTACCTGTTAGATTGGCGCCACCTGTGGATTCGCGCGCCGCGCCAGGCCGCGATCTTGCGCCTTAGGGCGGCGGTCGGGCGGGCGATCCGCCAGTTCCTCGACCAAGCCGGGTTTGTGGCCGTCGATCCCCCGATCTTGACCCCCACCGCCGCCGAGGGGACCACCACGCTGTTTGCCGTCGACTATTTCGGCGACCGGGCCTATCTCTCCCAATCCGGCCAGCTCTATTTGGAAGCCTTGGCGATGGCGCTGGGGCGGGTGTACGCCTTTGGTCCCACCTTTCGCGCCGAGCGTTCCAAAACCCGGCGGCATCTGGTGGAGTTTTGGATGGTGGAGCCGGAGATGGCCTTTTGTACCTTCGAGGAGAACCTGCTCTGGCAGGAGCGACTGATCAGCGCGGTGGTGGAATACGTGTTGGCCCATTGTCGCTCGGAGTTGCAGCTGCTGGGGCGGGATATCGCTCGCCTGGAACAGATTCGCCCGCCGTTTCCGCGCCTGACTTATGACGAAGCGCTGGTGGCGTTGAAGGAGCAGGGGATGGAGCTCGCCTGGGGGGAAGATTTAGGCGCGCCGGAGGAAGCGGCGCTCTCTCAACGCTTTGAGCGGCCGCTCTTTATCACCCACTTTCCCGCAGCCATCAAGGCCTTTTACATGCAGCCCGACCCCCAGCGGCCGGAGGTGGTGTTGGCCGCCGACTTACTGGCTCCGGAAGGCTATGGGGAGGTCATCGGCGGCAGTGAGCGGATTGCCGACTACCATCTGCTGATGCGCCGCATCGAAGAGGCAGGGCTCCCCCCGGAGTCCTACCGGTGGTATTTGGACCTGCGCCGCTGGGGGTCGGTGCCTCACAGCGGTTTTGGAGTGGGGCTGGAGCGGCTGGTGGCCTGGCTCGGAGGGTTGCCGCACGTTCGCGAGGCAGCCGCCTTTCCGCGCATGTTATATCGTCTGCGTCCGTGAAGGCAGGGGGCATGGAGAGGATATGACCACGGATACCACCGCCCGCATCGGAGAGGTGTTGCGCAAGGCGCGAGAAGCGCGCGGGGAGTCGTTGGAGTCGGTCAGCCAGGAGCTGAGAATCCGTCTCGACTACCTGGCCGGCCTGGAGGCGGGAGATTGGTCGCGATTTCCGGCCGAAGTCTACGGGCAAGGTTTCCTGCGCACCTACGCCAAACATCTGGGTTTGAACGCCGACGAACTGGTGGCCTGGCGCCGAGCAGAGCTCGCGGCGGTGGCGCCCACCCCCGCCCCCGCGGAGGTGGGGCCACCGCGCCGGGAAGCGGTGCGCCGCTCCCCGGCGACGGCGAGCGGGCGTGGATACGGATGGGCGGTCGCCGCCCTGCTGGTGATCTTTGTGGGGGGGCTGTGGTTGATTCGCCAACGGCACCAAACCACGGCGCTTCCTCGGCCTTCGGCGGCTCCTTCGCACCTCTCTCTGCCGGCTACCCCTTCTCGCGCCCGCCCCTCCACGCCCCCCTCACCTCCCATGGCCAGTGCGGCCGGGGCGGTTCGCGTGCTCGCCTCGCAGACCCAGACCACCGTGGAGGTGTCTCAGGCCCCGATCGCGGTCTCGGTTCAGTTCCAGGCCCCCTGTTGGGTACAGGCTTGGAGCAATGGAACCGAGGTGAACCCGGGGACCACCTATTACGCCGGCCAGGAGTTGGCCCTGACCGGCCAGAGTTCGGTGCGGCTGGTCTTAGGCAACAGCGGCGGCGCTCAACTGACGGTCAACGGGCATTCTTTGGGCACGGTCGGACCCTCGGGAGCGGTGCGGACGGTCCAGGTGGTGGTCACGCCCAACGCCTGAGGGCCGCCGGGCAAGAGATTAGAGGGGAGTGAGAGGTTGGCCAGATTAGAACTGGTGCGAACCACCAGCGAAGATGGGTGGGAACTCGAAGGGTTGGCCTTTCATCCCGAGGAGGGACCGGGGTACGACCTGAGCGTGGTATGCATCCATGGTTTGGCCGGGCGATTTTATTCCCGCACGCTCACCGAATTAGCGGAAGCCTTATCCGGCCGCGGCTTCGAGGTGGTCAGCGGCCATACCCGGGGCCACGACTACGGGGCGCTGTTCACCCACCAGGATGGAGGGCTGCGGCTTGGGGGCGCGGCGTGGGAGAATTTGGCCGAGGCGCCCTACGACGTCGGGGGATGGGTCAACTGGGCGGAGAGTCGTTGGCCCGACCGTCGGGTGATCTTGGTGGGGCACAGCCTCGGGGGGTTTAAAGTGGCACACTACCTGGCCCAACGCCATGACCGCCGGGTGGTGGGGATGGTGCTGCTCTCTCCGGCTTGGAACGGGAGCCCGCATTGGTGGCCGCGCGAGCTGTTTGCCACTGCGCGCACCAAGCTGGCATCGGAGGCTCCGGAGCAGCTGATGGAGGTGCCCGGCAGTCCCATCGGGCGCCTTAGCCTGCGCACCGTATTAAGCCGGGCTCCCGAAGCCTGGCCGGATCCTTTGCCGACGTTGGTCGGCCAGGCCCAGGTGGCGACCTTGGCCACCTACGGGAGTGAACGCGACTTCGGCGGTATGGAAGAGCTGGCTCGGTTGGAGGCAATGGGGGCGGCCACCCGCTGGGTCGGGGGGGCCGACCACCACTACCGCGGCGCGGGCGACCGGGTGGGCTTCCTTATCCATCTATGGATGCAAGACGCAGGATTGGTGCGAACCTAGGCGAGGGGAGGCCGGCCGATGGAAATTGACCCGGTGACGCTCAAGGTGATCGAAAGTCGCCTGGGCGGAATCGTGGCCGAGATGCAGCAGAACATTTTCCGCACGGGGTATTCCACCATCGTCCGCGAATCCCAAGATGCCAGCGCGATGATCTTGGACGCGGAGGGCAACGTGGTGGGCGAGCAGGTCATCCTGCCTCTGCACGTCTCGGCCTTGCCCGAGGTGGTCCGCGCCATCCGCGCCCGTTACCCCGACTTGGCACCGGGGGACGCCTTTGTCACCAACCATCCCTACCTGGCCGGAGTCACCCATTCGATCGACATGGCGGTGGCCAGTCCTGTATTCATCGACGGCGAGCTGGTGGCGTTCTGCGCCAGTATCGCCCACAAAAGTGACCTCGGGGGGATGGTGCCGGGAACCGGCTCTGGCAACGCCCGCGAAATCTTCCAGGAAGGGGTTTTGTACCCGCCGGTGCGCATCCGGGCCGGGGGCCGCGCGGTGGCAGAGGTGGAGGCGATTATCCAAGCCAATAGCCGCACCCCCGAGTTGGTGCTGGGCGATTTGCGCGGGCAGATCGGCACCGCTCGGTATGGGGCCCAGCGCCTGGAGGACCTGGCCCGCCGGTACGGAACCCAGACCTTGCAGACCGCCATGGCGGTGTTACAGGATCACGCCGAGGCCCGGGTGCGGGCGGTGTTGGCCAGTTGGCCCGACGGAACCAGTGAAGGCGAGGCCTGGGTGGACAACGACGGCGTCGACCTCGACCGCCGCATCTACTACCACGTGCGGGTGGAGAAGCGGGGCGACCACCTGTGGTTCGATTTTTCCCGTTCCGCCGACCAGACCCGAGGGCCGGTCAACATCTTGCCCTGTGTGGTGCGGGGCTGTTGCTATTACGCGCTTTTGGCCACCATCGATCCCAGCCTTCCCAACAACGGCGGAGTGGCGCGCACCGTGAGCATCCGCACCCGCCGAGGTTCGGTCTTGGAGCCGGTTTTTCCGGCTCCCACCAACACCTACATGGCGTCGGCCACCGCCGTGACCGAGGCGGTGTTGCAGGCGCTCAATGCCTTTGTGCCCGGCCGCCAGGTCGCCGGGATGGGTGGGGTGGGGGGCATGGTGATCGGCGGGCGCCGCCGGGACGGCTCGTCGTTCGTGCAATATGAGTTGACCGGGGCCGGTTGGGGGGCGCGCACCGGCAAGGACGGCGTCTCCGGCGTGAGCATCCTCTTGGACAATGCCCGCACCGCTTCGATCGAGGTCCTTGAGACCGAATTTCCGGTGCGGGTGGAGCGCTTTGAGCTGATTCGGGACTCCGGCGGCCCCGGGCGGTGGCGCGGAGGGCTCGGAATCCGGCGCCAATACCGCTTTTTGGCTCCCGAGGGGCAGTTGACGCTGCGCGGGGGAAAGCATCAGGAGGGGCCGTTCGGAGTGGCCGGGGGACGACCGGGCCGGCCCGGGGCGATGATCTTAAATCCCGACGGTCCACATCCCCAGCGGCTTCCCAGCCGCTTCAGCGGGGTGCGGCTGGTGGAGGGGGATGTGGTGCGGTTGGAAAAGGCCGGCGGGGGCGGAGTCGGACCGCCGGAAGAGCGCCCGTTGACGCGCTTGATCGAGGACATCCTGGATGGCTATGTCAGCGTGGAGGCGGCGATTGCCGAGTGGGGTGCCGACCCTGATCAGGTCGCCCAAGGGCTCAGGGCCTGGGAGGCGGGGGCCGCGGGCTCGGCTGGCGCGGAGGGCTGCGGCAAAGCGGGGGAGGCGCCGTCAGCTTGAGCGCCTCCCCCGGAGCGGTCCTGGATCGGCCTTAGGGGGTGGGCAGGTACTCCAGCGTGTAGGCAGCCTGGATGGCGCTGGCCGGAATCGGCTTGGGAACGATGTGCCACTGGTAGTACAGTTGGGCGGCGTTCTGCCACAAGGTGGCGGTCATGGCGCCGCCTTTTTGCCAGCCGTAGTCGGCCAGGCCTTGTTCGAGCTGGGCCGCCGTCAGGTGCGGGAAGACGCCGACCAGGTCTTGGGCCGCTTGATGTGGATGCTGGGCTAAGAAGGTGTCGGCTTCGGCGATGGCCGCGGCGACCGCTCGCACCGTGTCCGGATGGGAGCGGGCGTAGGAGTCGGTGGCCACCACCACATCGCCCTGGATGGACTGGATGGCAGGGACGCTGTTGAGCTTGAAGGCCACGAACCCGGTGCCTTGGGCCACCGCCTCTTCCGGAGTGGGAAAGTCGGTAAAGTATCCCTGCACCTCTCCATGCCCCAAGGCGGTGACCATCCCCGGGCCCGAGGAGATGCCCAGGAAGGTCACCCAGCTGGCCGGCAACCCCGCTTGGCTCAGCAAGCCCTTGAACATCAAGGCGGGGGTCGAGCCGGGACTCGAGACGCCGATCTTCCATCCTTTCATGTCCTTCAGCATGGTGTTGATCGGCGTACTGGGCGTGATGCCGGCTTGCGCCGCCGCGGTCTTGCTCACCGCCATCTCAAAGGGCTCCCCTTGGTCGATCCCGACCACCGCGACCAACGGCACGCCCTTCTGGCGGGCCACGAAGACGCCGAGCGAGTTGGTGGCGGCAAATTGCGCACTGCCACTGACCAAGGCGCCGTTGCTGGCCGGACTTCCCTGCAGGGTCACGATCTTCATGTCAATCCCGTGGGCCTTGAAGTATCCAAGTTTCTGGGCCAAGAGGATCGGACTGCCGAACAAGTTGAAGATCGGAAAGGCCATGGTCACCGTCTGCAGTTTCGGTTGGGCGGTGGGGGACGCGGCTTGAGTGGGGGCGGTCGAAGATTTGGCGGAAGTCGCAGGGGCGGACTGCCCACACCCCACCGCCCCCACCGACAAGGCCAAGGCCATCGAAAGCAACCACTTACGAGTGCGAGGGCTCTTCGTCATGGTGTCGTTGGGTAACGCAAGAAGACCCGGCCTCGCCAAAAGGCCTGGCGCCTCTCTCGGTTACCGTCGCCTCCTTCCTGGGAATGCATGGGTTCTCTCTCCAAGGCGCCTTTCATCCAGGAGATTCCCCTGCGCGCAGGGGCGGGCGCAAAGCCTCCTTCTGGGGCGCATCCTGTGATGGGCGGCCAGCCGTTGCCTGCTCTCTGGAGGCAAGGCTCAGCGGTTCACCCAAGGGGTCGGGCCCGCAACCGCCCGGCCGCTTGCTTCCGGGCTTCACCGGGGGCTCTGGGCTCGCCAGGGTCGAGCAGCGGGCGCGGTCGATGCAATCCTTCGCAGCCAGACCCGTTTGAGCGGCCGGGGCCGCCGCGGTCTGCGGCTCCGGGGCAACAACGCCCGAGCCATGCGCTTGACCCTTTGCGATTGTCTCCCTTGCCATTTATTTCGCGCAAACTTTGGGGATTCCTGCCTCAATCCCCGCAGGGCTCGGAATTTCTTGCTCGCTGGGTTCTCCTTTTTTCGTGGCAGCCGGGGGGGTGGCCAAGGAATTTGCGCGGTCGGTGCGGAATGTAAAAAGGAGACGGGAAGAGGAGTGGGCCCCGCGCTCGGCGGGGCGGCCCGAGGGGACGGTCGCAGAAGGAGTGAGGCAGCCAGATGGCACGGCTTCGCATCGGGGTGGACACGGGAGGAACGTTTACCGACTTCGTGGTCTTAGACGAGGAGACGGGACGGGTTGAGGTGGCCAAGTGGCCATCTACCCGTCATGCGCCTCACCAAGCCATCGTGGAAGGGCTTCGTACCTTGCTTGCGGCCCGTGAGGAGGCCATCGTTGGCCTGTTTGCCCACGGAACCACAGTGGGGACCAATGCCGTGTTGGAAGGTCGAGGGGCCAAAACCGGGCTTTTGATCACCGAAGGGTTCCGCGGGATCTACGAGGTGCGCGAGCAGGCACGGGGGCAGGGCAGCGTGATCTATGACCTCTTTTTCGAGCGGCCTCCGGCGTTGGTGCCGCCCAGACTCACCGAGGAGGTAGGGGAACGGGTGACCTACGACGGCACGGTGCTGCGAGCTCCCGAGGAGGCTCCCACCAAGGAGGCGATTTTACGCCTGCTCCGGCACGGGGTGGAATCGATCGCGGTCGCGTTTTTGTTCAGCTTTCTCTATCCGGAACACGAGCGCCGGGTTGGGGAATGGATTGCGGAATTGGCGCCGGAGCTCCCGGTGTCACTTTCCTCGGAGGTGGTGCCGCAAATCCGCGAGTACTACCGGCTGTCCACCACCGTGGTCAATGCCTATCTCAGCCCCCTGATGAGCCGCTACCTTGGGGGCCTTGAGGCCGCGCTCGACCAGCTTGGCGTCGACCCCCACCAGCGCTACGTGATGCGATCGAACGGCGGCGTGGCCAGCTTTTCCGTGGTGCGGCGGCGGAGCGTGGAGACGATATTGAGCGGGCCGGCGGCGGGCGTGGTGGCGGCGGCCCGGTTCGGGGCAGCGGCCGGGCTCCAGAACTTGATCACCTTTGACATGGGCGGCACCAGCACCGACGTGGCCTTGATCGAAGGAGGACGACCCGACCGCCGGCAGCAAGGTAAGATCCAGGGGTACGACGTCCTGATACCTATGCTCGACATCCACACCGTGGCCGCTGGGGGTGGCACCCTGGCTTGGGTGGACGCCTTGGGCCACCTGGAGGTAGGGCCGAGCAGCGCGGGATCCGACCCCGGACCTGCCTGCTACGGCCGCGGGGGGGAGGGCGCGACCGTGACCGATGCCAACGTGGTCCTGGGATACTTGCCGTCGGATCACCCCTTGGCGGGGGGCCGCCTGCGCTTGCGGCCGGAATTGGCCGAGGCGGCCATCCGCGACCGGGTGGCGCATCCCTTGGGACTGGGGGTCTTGGAAGCGGCACGGGGAATCCGCGAGGTGGTCAACGTCAAGATGCAGGAGGCGATCAAGGTGGTCTCCTCCAACCGCGGCTACGACTTGCGCGACTTCTACCTTTTTGCCTTCGGCGGGGCAGGGCCGCTGCATGCGGCCGAACTGGCGGCGGAGCTGGGGATGCGCGGGGTGATCGTCCCTCCCTTTCCGGGGGTGACCAGTGCGCTCGGCTTGATCTGGTCCGACGTGCGCCACGATTTCGTGCGCTCGGAACTCAAGCCCTGGCAAGCGGTGGATCCCGAAGCGGTGCAAGCCCAGTTCCGAGCCCTCCAGGCGCAAGGCGAGGCCCGGCTGCGCCACGAGCGCCATCCAGAGGCTGCTTGGCGGTTCGAATACGCGCTGGACCTGCGCTATCGGGGCCAAGGCTACGAGTTGACGGTCCCCTTGACGATGCTGCCCCACACCCGAGAAGACCTGCAGGCCATACGCGAAGCGTATGACCGGCTGCACGAACGGACGACCGGACACAGCGCCCCGGAAGAGGCGGTGGAGGTGGTCAGCTATCGGTTGACCGCGGTGGCCGAACTGAAGCGCCCGCCTTGGAGTTTTCCCTACGTGCCCCTGAAGAGCCTAGAGGCCGCCTTCCTGGGGACGCATCCGGTGTTCTGGGACGGCCGGTTGCGCGAGACCCCCCTCTGGCAGCGCACCGGCCTTCCTCCCGGGGCACAAATCGCCGGGCCCGCCATCTTGGTTCAAGCCGACGCCACCACGGTGGTGCCGCCAGGTCAGCTGGCCGAGGTCGACCCCGAGCTGGGGCATCTGGTGATTCGCCCCCGCTAGCCTGTAAGGTCGAGCCCGGCGGCGGGCGGGGGAGGGCCGAGCGGCCGCGAGGCTCCGGCGAGAAGGAGGAGGAGAGCAGGTGGCCAAGGTGGATGGGGTCACGGCGCGGGTGCTCCAGGCGCGCCTGTCGGGAATTGTGCGCCGCATGCAAGACGCGATCTTTCGCACCGGCTACTCGACCATCGTGCGAGAATCCCAAGATGCCAGTGCCATGATCCTGGACGCCAGTGGGCAGGTGGTGGGGGAGCACGTGATTTTGCCCCTCCACGTCTCGGCGTTGCCCGAGGTGGTGGCGGCCATACGGGGTCGCTATGGCGAGGCGATCGCTCCCGGCGACGGCTTCATCACCAACCATCCTTATGAGGCCGGCGTCACCCACGCCATGGATATGGCGGTGGCGGTGCCGATCTGGGTGGAGGGGGAACTCCTGGGCTGGTGCGCCAACATCGCCCACAAGAGCGACTTGGGCGGGGTGGTGCCGGGTAGTGCCAACGGCAATGCCCGCGAGGCCTTTCAGGAAGGGGTGCTTTATCCCCCGGTGCGCCTCTGGCATCAAGGTCGGCTGGTCCGGGAGGTGGCCGATATCCTCCGCGCCAACAGTCGTACGCCCGACCTGGTGATGGGAGACCTGCAGGGCCAATACGGCACCGCGCTGTTAGGCGTGGAGGCGGTGCGGGCCCTGTGTGCGCGCTATGGGGTGGAGGCGGTCAAGGCGGCCTTTGAGTGGGTGCAGGCTTATTCGGAGGCGCGGTTGCGGGCGGCCATCGCGAGTTGGCCGGATGGCATCGGGGAGGGCGAAAGCTGGCTGGAGATGGGCGAGGAGGCCGCCGTGCGCTTCCATGTGCGGGTGGCCAAGGGCGGCAGAGGCCTTCGCTTCGATTTTAGCGGGTGCTCCGACCAAGTGGCGTCGCCGATCAACATCAATCCGGCGGTGGCGCGGGGATGCATCTATTACGCGCTGGTGGCCACCGTCGATCCCACCCTCCCTAACAACGGGGGCGTGGCCCGGGTGGTGGAGCCGGTTTTCCGGCCGGGGTCGGTGGTGGCTCCGCGCTTTCCGGCCCCCACCAACACCTACATGTCTGCCGCCTGTGCCCTGACCGAGGCCATCTTGGCGGCGTTAGGCGCCTTTGTCCCCGGCCAGCGCCTGGCCGCCACCGGCGGGGTGGGTGGTTTGACCATCGGGGGCAGACGGCGGGATGGCACGCCCTTTGTCTGCTACGAGACCATCGGCTCGGCCTACGGAGCCCACCCGGGGGGCGACGGCTGCTCCGGGGTGAGCGTGCTCCTCTCCAACACCCTGACGGCTCCCATCGAGATTCTGGAGAGCGAATTTCCCCTGCGCCTCCGCCGGTTTGCCTTGCGCCCGGATTCCGGCGGGCCCGGCCAATGGCGGGGCGGACTGGGCATGGTGCGGGAGTACGAGATCTTGGCCCCGGAGGCCCAACTGACCTTGCGAGGGGGCAAACATCAGCTCCCGGCCGAAGGCATCGACGGCGGGCGCTCCGGGGGCCCAGGGGCGCTGTGGGTCACCCATGGCGGCCAAACTCGGTCACATCCTTGCCGGATCAGCGGGGTGCAGTTGGAGTCCGGCGATCTGGTCCGTTTAGAGAAGGCGGGCGGAGGCGGAGTGGGGTCGCCTGCGGCGCGCGACCGCAAGGCGCTGGCCCTCGATATTCTGGACGGCTACGTCTCGGAGGCGGCGGCGGTGGAGGTCTACGGCGCCTCGCGGCAATGGGTGGCCCAGGTGCGCGCGGCCTGGGAGGCTGGGGAGCCCCTTCCCCTCGAGGGGACGGACGGAGGCTGAGCGGTTGGACGGCTGGTGCGGGGAGTGCCTACGCCTACCCAGGCACCCCCCGCCCCGCTTATTCCAGGGGTACGCCCAGCTCGCGCAGCGCCTCCTCGGCCCAGCGAAAGCTTTCCAAAGCGGCCGGAAGCCCGCAGTAGATGGCGGTCTGCAGCAATACTTCGCGGATTTCCGCCACCGAGACACCGTTGCGAATCGCTCCCGCCACGTGCACCTTAAATTCCTGCGGGCGGTTTAAGGCGGTCAGCATGGCCAGGTTGATCAGGCTGCGGGTGGCGCGAGGCAGGCCTGGACGGCTCCAGACCTCGCCCCAGGCGTATCGGGTGACCAGCTCTTGGATGTCTTGGCTCCATGCGGTGGTGCGGGCCAGCACTTGATCCACGTACTGGTCGCCCAGCACCGCGCGGCGAACGGCCATTCCGGCCTCGTACTTGGGATCTGGGTGGGAAGGAAGGTTGGCCATCGCTTCGACTCCTCTCTGTGCGTGCAAAGACCTGCCACCCAAGGGGGAAGGCCTGAGCAGGTCTCGCCGAGCATCTTCGCCCCGTCGACCGTGAGCGTGGCCCAGCGGGAGCCAGCGGGGCCCGATCCGCCCAAGGATTCATCGGTCCCTCCGCCTATTCGCCAAAGATGGGCCAAACCCCTTGCGCCGGGGCCGCTTCCCACCGCTACCAGTCATTCCCTGGGGGATCCGAGCTTAGCCGGGGTGAGTCCGGTATAATCAAAGCAGAGTCATCGGCTGGCAACGGTTGCACACATCACAAGGAGGCGGGAGGATTTGCGGTGGGAGATCGACGAGAGGGTTGACGGGGAGCGCTTGGTGGGCCACTTGGCGGTGCCCGCGGCGGCATCCGGGCGCCGCCCCGCGGTGCTGGTCTGGCCCGCCATCCATGGCCTAAACCCCTATGTCAAGGCGGTGGCCGACGAACTGGCCCAAGCCGGATGGGTGGCATTTTCCGTCGATTATTACGATGGGGCGGGGGCGCCGCCGTTGCGCGACGCCGGCGAGGTGGCGACTGCGGTGGCCAGCCTGTCCGACCCGGGCGTGCTGCGCAAGGGGAAGGCGGCCTTACAATATTTGCGGAGCCGTCCCGAGGTAGACGGGGAGCGGCTGGCAGCTTTGGGCTTTTGCATCGGCGGGATGTACGCCTTTCAGATGGGCTGCGAGCCGGTGGGGCTGAAGGCGGCGGTGGACTTCTACGGAATGATTCGATACGACCGCTTGACCGCCGAAAAACCCCTGCACCCGATCGACCGGGTCTCGGAGCTGCGCTGCCCCCTGTTGGCCCACTTTGGCACCGAAGACCACCTTTTGCCGCCTGAGATGGTCGACGCCTTCTATCAAGCCCTGGCCTCCCAGCGCCCGGTGTTCGAATTCTACCGCTATCCCGGCGCGGGCCATGCCTTTCACGACTGGACGCGACCCGGTTTCCGCCCGGTGGCGGCCAAGGAGGCGTGGAGTCGCACCCTGACCTTTCTGAGCTGGTACCTGGCTCAAGAGCGGTAAGGAGACCGGGCGTAGAACGGCGCGATCGGCAAGCTTCAGTCAGAAAGGGAGGGATGGGTGGTGGCCAGCCAACCTGCGGCCAATGTGGCGCCTACTTCGCGCTGGGGGTTTTGGGGTCTGACCTGGGCCCATTTTCTTAACGATGGGATGGCCAACTACCTGCCGGGGATTTTGCCGTTTCTGGCCGAGCAGCGCCACGTCCCGGTGGCTTGGGCGGGCTCGTTTATGACCGCCTTGCTGTTTGGGCAAGGATTGCAGCCGTTATCGGGATGGTGGGCCGACCGCCTGGGCGGTCGCCGATTTATTCTCCTGGGGGTGGCGATGAGCACGCTGGCCGGCGCCTTGGTGGGGTGGGCCCAGAGCTTGTGGTTGATCTGGGGCCTGTTGCTCCTCACCGGGATCGGCAACACCCTGTTCCATCCCCAGGCGATGACGGCGGCTCGTTCCCTGGCGGGTCGTCGCGAAGGGACCCGGATGTCTACCTTCCTGGTGGGGGGCGAGGTGGGTCGGGGCATTGGTCCCTTGGTGGCCACCTTGGTGGTGGTCAGTTGGGGGCTGCAAAACCTTTGGGTGATGGCGCTGCCGCTGGCCCTCAGCTTCTTGCCGCTGTGGCGGGTCACGCCCAGCGTGCGGGTGCGCCCGCGCCAACATCGCATTGAATGGCGGCGCCACCTGGGGCCAGCCAGCGCCTTGGTGGCATTTGCCTCGCTGCGGGCGGGGGCGACCTACACCGTGGTCACCTTGGCGCCCTTGCTGTGGCATGCCCGCGGGGGCACCTTGGTCTCCGGAGCCGGCTTGGTAACCGTCCTGATCGGGATCGGGATTGTCGGCAACCTGGGCGGAGGCGTGGCCTCTGACCGCTTCGGGCGGCAAGCGGTGTTGACCGGCTCCACCCTGCTGACCGCCGTCATGTTGGCGCTGTTTGCTCGGGTCAACCAGGTGTGGATCTGGCCCACCTTGGCCGTCCTGGGGATGGCGCTGTTTTCCTCCGGACCGGTGACCTTGCTGATTGGCCAGGACATCTTCGACGAAAATCCGGCCTTGGGGTCGGGGATCGCCTTGGGGTTGGCCAACGGGGTGGGGGCCTTGATGGTCTTTCCGCTGACCTATCTGGCCGCTCGGGCCGGGTATAGCGCCGCGATCTGGGTCTTGGTGGCAATGACCTTAGCCTCGTGGCCGCTCTCCCTCCGGCTCAGGCCCGAGGCCTGGGAGGCGCGGCCCCGGCCGGCATGAGGGGCGGTGGCGGCTAGGCGGGCAGGCATTGGACGTAGACCTGCCGGGTTCGGGGGCCGTCCCATTCGGCCAGAAAGATGCCCTGCCACCGTCCGAGGGCGAGCGCCCCTTGATGGACGGGGACGGTGGCGCTGCTGCCAAACAGGGCCTGCAGCAGGTGGGCGGCCGAATTGCCCTCTTGGTGACGCCAGGCAGGCCAGGTGTTCGGCACCCGGTCGGCTAAAAAGGCCAGGAGGTCGCGGACCACGTCCGGATCCCAGTGTTCTCCCACGACGACCGACGCCGTGGTGTGAGGAGAAAAGACCAGGCAGGCGCCCTCCTGAATTGGGGTGGCGCGCAAGGCCTGTGCGACGTGTTCGGTGATGTCGAGCCATTGGCGAGGAGCGTCGGTAGTAATGTTCAGGATCTGCACGGAGGTTCTCCTTTCTTCGCCTAGTCGGGGCGGCCCTGCCACCTGGATTACGGGGCGGCAAAGCCTGTCGGTTTTCCCCTACCATACCGCCTTAGGCGGCCTGGCTCAAGGGCGAGGCGGGTTGCTTCGGTGAGCCGGCGCCTGCTGGACCCGGTGGGCTTTCCCGCCCGGGTCGGACCCCTGACCTTTTTGCTGCTCGCCTTGCTGTCCCAGACCACCGGGTCGTTGACGCAGCAGGGCACTTCGGTTCTCGGCGTCTTTTTCGCCCAGCGGTTTCATCTCTCTTTGGCCAGCCTAGGGGCGGTGGTGGCGGCCAACAACCTGGGGATGATGGTGGGGTTTACCTTTACCGGTACCCTGTCCGACCGTTGGGGCCCGCGCAGGCTCTTGTTGGTCGGCGCAGTGGCGATGGCGGTGGCCACCGGGCTTACCGCCGTGGCCAACTCGCTCGCGGCGCTCTTGGCCGGACTGTTTGCGATGGGCGTCAGCCTCTCGGTGGTTCCCTCGGCGGGCAGCAAGGCCGTGTTTGTGGCGTTTCGGGGTCGGCCCCGCGGGGTGGCGATCGGGGTGCGCCAGACCGGAGTGCCCCTGGGTAGCGCGTTGGCGGCCGCCACCCTGCCCTACACCGTGGAGCGATTTGGGCTCAGCGCCGTGTTTACGCTCTTGGCCGGGCTGTTGTGGGCGATGGGCTGGGTGTTTGCCCTGCAGATCCTCCCAACCCCCCCAGAGCCGGGGACGCGGGCCGTCGGACCCCAGTCGCCGCGTCAGCGGATGCGCCGCCTCCTCTGGCCGCTGGCGGTGGCGGCCTTGATGGCCGCCGGCCAATATGACCTTTTGACCTTTACGATTCCCTCCCTGCAGGCGTTGGGGGTCAACCTGGTGGGGGGTGGGCTGGTGTTGGCGGCGGCCCAGGTGGGCGGGGGATTAGGCCGGATCGTGCTCGGACATCTCAGCGACCGTCGAGGCGGCTCCCGGGCGTACTACCTGGTCTGGCTGGGGTTGTTGGGCGGGGTGATGGCCGCAGTGGCGGCCTTTTTGCCCTCTCATCCTCCGGCGGCGGTGCTGGCGGCGCTGTGGTTGTTTTTTGGGCTGGGGGCGGTAGGGTGGAATGCCCTGGTGATCGTCTGGGCGGGCGAGCGGGTCCCTCCGCCTCACGCGGGCTGGGCGATGAGTCTGGTGGCCACCGTGGTCTTCATGGGGGCGGTCGTCTATCCCCCGTTGTTTGGTTGGATTGCCGACCGCACGCACGGCTATGCCGCCAGTTGGCTGCAGTTGGCGAGCTGTCTGGTGCTGGCGGCGGGTTTGGCGCTTTTCGCCTGGCGGCAAGAGGAGCGGCCTGGGAGCCGCGCCTCCTCGGTGCTACACTCCTAAGCGGAGGGCCCAAGAGGGTTTTCCGGGGTCTGACGGTCGCGAAGGGGTCTTCCAAGAAGAGGGAGGGGAAACATAACGTGGAGTTGACGTTAGCGGAAGCCGAACGGCTGGCGGATGCCGCTTTGGGGGAAGGGCGCAAGCAGGGGCTTCCGCCCTTGTGCGTGGCGGTGCTTGACGCCGGGGGACACCTTAAGGTCGTCAAGCGCGAAGATGGGGCCAGCTTCTTTCGCGCGGAGGTCGCCATCGGCAAGGCGTGGGGCGCGCTGGCGATGGGCGAGTCCAGCCGGCATCTCGGGGAGCGGCTCAAAGACCGCCCCGCCTTTCTCGGCGCCCTGTCGGACTTAGCCCAGGGAAAGATGGTGCCGGTGGCCGGGGGCGTGTTGGCCTGGCGCGGAGGCGAGTTGGTGGGAGCAGTCGGCATCTCGGGGGCCACCTCAGATCAGGATGAGGCCTGTGCCCTGGCCGGCTTGGCGGCGGCGGGGCTTTCGCCGAGCAAGGGTTAGGCCTGCCGGGGCGAGTCGTTCGCGAGCTTACTGGCGAAAGGGTGATGGGAATGTGGTGGGGATGGCGTCGCGCGCGTCCGCCGTTTTGGGTCTGGCTGCTGGCGCTGTGGGGATTGGGGCGGTGGATGCGATGGCAGAGCGCCAGCGAGGCCGAACGGCAGGAGTGGCGGTCGCGCCGGCGGACGGTGGAGGAAAAGCTGCGCAAGACGATTGCCTTGTGGACGGAGACCGACCGGTCTTCCCAGTCGTAACCAGCGGTGTCTGATCCGGCGACCGGAATCGCTCGGCCGTCAGCCTTCAGGCGCACCTGGGCGGTTTTCCGCTTGGCCTTTAGCTTCTGGGGGGACGCGCGCGCCTACGCGCGGGCCGCCCGGCTGCCCACGGACCGGCGCGAGCAGGTGCGCCGGCAGATTTGGCGGCGGGCCGGGGAGCGACTGCGGGATCGGGCCCTTTCCCTAGGCGGGCTTATCATCAAGGTAGGCCAGTTTCTCAGTGCCCGGGCCGACCTCTTTCCCGCCGAGTTTTTGCGCCCGCTGCAAGCCCTCCAAGACCAAGTGCCTCCGGCTCCCTGGGCGGCGGTGGCCCATCGCCTGGCTGAGGCCTACGGGCCGGGGTGGGAACAGGCGTTGGGACCGGTCGAGGAACAAGCCTTGGCGGCGGCCTCTCTGGGCCAAGTGCACCGAGGGCGACTGGCCGCGACCGGAGAGCCGGTGGCCCTGAAGATTCAACGGCCTGGGATCGAGACTCTGGTGGCCGTCGATCTGGGCGCGCTGCGCCGGGTGCTGCGGGTGGTCGAGCGGGTGGTGCCGGTGGCGCGGCGGCTTGGGGCGATGGCCCTTTTGGCCGAATTCGAGTCCATGGTCTACCGGGAGCTGGACTACCAGCGAGAAGCAGAAGCCATGGAGGCCTTTGCCCGCCACTACCGAAACCAGCCGGGGTTGTACGTTCCCATGGCCTACCGCGAGTGGACTCGCCGGACGGTTTTGGTCATGGAGTACGTCGAAGGGGCCCGGTTTACCGACGTCGTGGCCGGACCTTCCCCGGAGACCTTGGCCCGGCGCCTGATCGACCTCTACCTGGACCAGATCTTGGTTCAGGGGCTGGTGCAGGTCGACCCCCATCCTGGCAATTTCCTGGTCGACGCGACGGGGCGGTTGGTCTTACTCGACTTCGGGATGGTGATGGAGTTCTCCGCCGCCGAGCGACAGTGGATGACCCGGCTGGTCATGGCCGCGGTGGTGGGTCGGGCCGGAGCGGTAGTGGCCGCCTTAGAGGCGCTGGGGTTTATCCGCCCGGAGGCGGATCGGGTGTTGTTGCGCCAGGCGTTGAGCTTGCTGCTCCGACAACTCGGACAGGCCCGCCTGGAGCCTGGCCCGGAAACCGAGCGGTTGGCGGCGGTGGTCCAGGAGTTCGTGTACGAAAAGCCCTTGCAATTCCCGGCGCGCTACCTCTTTTTGGGTCGGGCGCTGGGAATTTTGTTCGGCCTGTTAACCCGCCTGGCGGCCGACCTCGACTGGGTGGCCGTCCTGCGCGAAGAGGGGTTGCCGCGAGTGGCCCGAGTCCAGGAAGACGGCGCGGGTGGGGCCTGGGAGGCCTGGGTAGGCGCGTTGCTGGGAGCCATCGGGGGCGAACAAGCCGCCTGGGCCGGGCAGCAATGGGCCCAGGCGCTTGCCGAGACCTGGCGGCGATGGCGCGAGCTGCCGGGGCGGATTGCAGAGTTGGCCGAACAATGGGAGGGGGGAACGGTGCCGACCCGGCCCCAGTGGTCGCCGCTCCTGCGCCGGCTCGACCGGTTGGAGCGCCGGCTGGCCCAGCTCAACTGGACCGTGTTGGCCACGCTGTTGGCCGCCGGCGCCTACCTCCACCCGTGGGCGGGGGACGGCCAGCTGGCGTGGGCGCTCTACGCGCTGGCCGCGCTGGCATTTGTAAAAGGATGGTGGTCGGGAAGGTCTGGGCGGAGCTAGGAGGAGGACAGCGACGCCCGGGCCACCACCGCGCGGTATACCCAGATGGCGTCCAGACCGAGGACGGCCGCGGTGCTGAAGAAGACCATGGGAATGCCGTAGGCGGCGCTGACAAAGCCGCCGAGGTTGGGGCCGATCAGGTTGCCGACCATCATCGAGCTGGCGTTGAAGCCGTAGACCCGCCCTAAGAGGGCGGTGGGGGTGTGGCGCCGGATCAAGGCTTGAACCGATGGTTGCAAGCCGCCTAGGGCCAGTCCCAGGGCCAGGCGCAGCCCCATCAACTGATAGGCCGAGGTCACGAAGGCCTGTGGGACGTAGAGGCAGGCGGCGGCCACCAGCGACCACCACAAGACCCGCTCGGCCCCAATCCGGTCGGCCAAGCGCCCAAGACGGGGGGCGGAGATTACATTGCCCACCCCGATGGCGGCAAAGGTGGCGCCGGCCAGGGTGGCCAGATGCTGCGAGCGGGGATTGAGCAGGTGGACATAGACGGTGACGATCGGCTCGATGCTGAGGTATCCCATCTGGATCAGCAGGGTGACCGCAAACAGCGGCAGCACGATTTTCCGCCGCCGAAGTTCCTGTACGAAGGCGCCCAGGCCCATCTCGGCCACCTTGGGGTCGGGGGCAAACCGTTCGTGCACGAAGAAGATGACCAGCACCGCCGCTCCGACCTCGGCCGCCCCGGTGATGAAAAAGCAGTGGCGAATACCCACCCACTCGGACAGTACGCCGCCGATCAGCGGTCCGACCAACGTCCCAGAGACGGCGCCGGTCTGCAAAGTGCCCAAGGCCCGGCCGGCCTCCTGCCGGGGCGTCTGGCTGGCCTGCAACGCGATCGCGGCCCCGATGAATCCCGAGACGGTGCCCATCAAGGCGCGTAAAATCAAGAGTTGCCACACGTTGTGCACCAAGCCGAGGCTGGCCATGATCAGGCCCATCCCCAGCCCGGAGCGGATCAGCATCGGCTTTCGCCCCACGCGGTCGGCCAACTTGCCCCAAATCGGCTGGGCCAAGGCCGACAAAAAGAACGTCGAGCTGAAGACCACCCCGGACCATCGCTCGACGTCAACCAGGCGGTGGATGCCCAACTGTTCGATGTACAAGGGGAGAAAGGGGATGACCAGATTGGTGCCGGCGGCGATGAGAAACTCCCCCACCCACAGCACCACCAGCGTGCGCTGCCAATCGGGCCCGTCCCACCACCGCCGCCACGCCTCCGTCCACTGCCAAGCCGATGCTCTGTCCATAACCGCATTATACCGTGCCTGGCTGGAATTCCCACCTCCTGGCCGGGACGGCGGCCAGTCGCTCATTGAAAATGCGGCATGACCTCCTCCGCAAAGCGCCGCATCACCTGTCGGCGGTCTTCGTGACTGAGCGAGGCGCGCCAAAAGTCGCACAGCAGGTAGCGCATCTCGGTGGCTTCGGCGTGGGCGGCGATGGTCTCGACCAGGCTCTTGGGGCTTCCGATCAAGGCGATGCCTTCGCGCACCAGGTCGTCGTAACCGAGGCTCTGCCGCAGGCGGCGATTTTGAAAGGCGAATTCATAGCCGCGTTCGGGTTTGACGTCGTCGCGATCCGGGGCGTCGATCCGGGAAAAGCGCTGCCAAAACTCGCTCATGTGCGGCTCGGCCAACCGGCGCGCCTCGGCGTCGCTCTCCGCCACGAAGAGGTAGCGCAGGGGAACTAAACCTTCGTGCTCAGGCGGATGGCCGTGGGTCTCCAGATAGTAGCTACGGTAGAGCTGCCAACTTTCCGCCATCGCCGAGACCGGTCGGGCCACCTGCATGATGGGGTAGCCGCGCTCGGCGGCCCAGCGCACGGAAGGAGGGGAGGTGGCCACGCTCCAGATCGGCGGATGGGGAGCGCGATACGGCCTTGGGGTCAGGCGCGCCCCCTTCACCGTCCAAAATTGACCTTCAAAGTGCACCTCTTCCTGCTGCCAAAGTTGCAGGATCAGGTCGTGGGCCTCGTGGGTCCGCTCCGCGCTCTCTCCCAGGGGGACCTGCCAGGGGTCGAATTCCTTGCGGCTGATGCCCCGTCCTATCCCCCACAGCAGTCGCCCTTGGCTGAGCTGGTCCAACATCGCACCTTCTTCCGCCAGTCTCAAGGGATGGTGGAGCGGCAAGACATTGACCGCCAATCCAATGTGAATGCGCCGCGTCGCCGTCGCCGCCGCGGCCGCCATCAAGTTGGGGGAAGGGGTCAAACAAAAGTGCGGGTCGAAATGGTGTTCGGCAAACCACACCGAATCAAAACCGAGTTCTTCCGCCCAGGCCACCTCTTCCAGAACCTCCCGGTAGGTTTGCGCCACCGAGGAGCTATAGCGGCCCGGCGCGATGAAGAAGACGCCAAACTGAAGTTTCCGCCTCACCCTGCTGCCTCCTCCCTTCGGCAGCCGGAGTGGGCCGCCGAGGTTTTCACACGTTTAACGGATATCACAATCGCCGTAACAGGGCAAGGGCGCAGGGGCCGATGACGGAGGATTCGCGATAGGGATGGGTGTATTAATTGCCAGAGGGATTGCGCGATTTGGTATACTGGACCCAAGTTCGCCTACCGCAGGACTTTGGCGCCTGCGGCGCCACATCAGCTGATGAAGGGGGACAAGCATTACATGGGGAGGCCATGGGGCCCTTACGCGGCGGCGGCCGCAGTGACCGTGGGCATGTTCGCGGGCTGCGGCAGCGCCTCCGCTCCACCGCCGGCCCAGTCGGCCGCGCCGGCGTCGGCCAGCGCCAAGCCGGCGCACCTGGTGCCGGTCAAACTGGGGTTGGCGGTGAACATCCTCGCCTTTGCGCCGCTGCAGGTGGCGGAGGCCAAAGGGTTTTTTGCCCAGCACGGGTTGGATGTGCAGGTCGTCAATTTGACCGGTGGCACCACCAGCGCCGAGACGCTCTACAGCGGAGGCGTGCAGTTTGCCGCCAGCGCGGCCAGTGACGTCATCCACGCCGACCAGACCGGGCTGAACCTGGTTGCCATCGCCAATATCCTGGATGCCAACGACGTGGAGCTGACCGTCTCCAAGCGACTGGCCGAGCAGGACCACATTAGCCCGGATCAACCGCTCAAACAGCGGCTGGCACCTTTGCAAGGCCAACTGTTTGGGGTCACCAGCATCGGGTCGATCAGCCAGATCTACACCCAAATGCTGTTTAAGAGTGTAGGCCTCGACGCCAACAGCCTGCGCTTCATCGCCATCGGTTCGGCACCGGCCTTAAACGCCGCGCTCAAGGGCGGGGAGATCGCCGGCTACCTCCTGGGTCCGCCCTCGGGGGAGATCGCCCAACAAGGCGGGTACGGCGAGGTGATCGTCCCGGTGGCCGGGGCACCGATCTTCGGCAAGCAGGCCTTCAGCGACATCTTTACCACCCACCAATACGCCTCTGCGCATCCGGAGGTGGTGCGGGCGATGGCCGCGTCGATAGCCGAGGCCAATCGCTTCATCATCGACCATCCCGACCAAGCCGCCCAGATCGTCTCCAAGACCTTTAAGGTGCCCTTGCCGCTGTTGGTAGAAGGGTTGAAAGAGGAGCCGTTCGTCGCTGACGCCCGCTTTACTCAGGCCGGCTGGGAAGCCGCCGAAAAGGTCCTCCTCCAGGGCGGGTTGCTCCACGGCACCCTGCCGTCCACCCAAGAGGGGGTGATGTGGACCAACCAATACCTGCCCAATCCCAGCGGGCCCAGGGGCGGACCGTAATCGGGGCTAAAACGGCTGGTATGAGCCCAAATAGGCGTCTTGCGGGTAACCGCGGACCTCCCAAAACCCCAAGTGGTCGCGGTCGGTAAGCTCGATCCGCACCAACCACTTGATCGACTTGTAGCCGTACATGCCGGGGACCATCAGGCGCAGGGGGTAGCCTTGGCTGACCGCCAGCGGGCGGCCGTCCATGGCCCAGGTCAGCACCGGCTGATATTGGTGAATCTGCCGGGCCGACAGGCTCTCGGTGTAGACGCCGTCTCCGGAGAAGAACAGCACCCACGGATGCTGGGAAGGGTTCCACCCGTGGGCCAGAAGCCAGCCTTGCAGATTGACCCCGTCGATGCGCACGCCTTGGACCGCCCAGCCGGTCACGCAGTGAAAGGTGTACACCTGCTCTTGGCGTGGAAAGGCCTGCAAATCGGAGAGGGCGAAGGTTCCGAGAAGGCGCCCACCGGCGGTCAGGACCAGTCGATAGGTGGTGGCGTCGAGGCGGGGAAAGCCGTCGATTACCGTGTAGGGGATAAAGCCGGGCAGGGCGCCTTGGGCGCTGGAAGCGGTCGAGTCCAGCGGTTCGGTGGCCACCCGGCCCAAGTCGGGCAGGGCCAGCAGGGCGGGGATGGCCGCCAAAGATGCTCCCGCCCAGCGCAGGAATCGGCGCCGCGTCACCGCCGCCCCGAAAACCCCGGAGAACGTCGAAGGCTGGCCACCCAGCGGCCCCAGGCGCCGGGGGACCTGCTGGACCAAGTGCCAAGCCGCCCACACCACCAAACAGGCGGCAAAGGCGGCATGCCCGACCGTGGCCAGGGCGTGGGTCCAGGATGGGCCGACCAAGAGGCCAAGGCCGGTGACGGCCAGGCCGACCGCAAAGAAGTAGGCCCAGCGAGCAAACCCTTTGGGGGTGGGCGGCCATGGGAAAAACCGAGCCGACCAACCGACCAGGGCCAAGCCGTAGAGGATGCCGCCCCCGTCGTGGACGGCCTGCACCCAGGGCAAAAGCGGGCCGGCGGCGCTACGCCAGGCCGGTAGGAAGAGGCCGAGGCCGGTGAAGACCAACAGCCCCAGCACCCCCGCGTGGCGCCA
>JAIMAE010000387.1 GCA_023512105.1 Bacillota bacterium
AGCGGGATGGCACACCGACTGGCCAAGAGGTTGCCTTTGACGTTCACGTCGAACAGCTCTTGGTAGGCGATTCCCAGGTCGCTCCAGGGAATGTCCTCCAGCCGCATAAAGCCGTCGAAGACCCCGGCGTTGCCGACCAAGATATCCAGGCCACCAAAATGGTGGCGAACCAGGCGGACGGCCTCTTCCAGGTCTTGCGGGGCCCGAACATCCCCCGCCAACAACACCGCCCGACCCTTGGGCACCTCGGCCTCTAAGGCCGACAAAGCGGCCTCCGAGCGGTCGAAGACCAGCACCCGGGCCCCTTCCTGCAAAAACCGCAGCGTCACCGCCCGGCCAATCCCGGCCGCCCCTCCGGTAATCCACGCCACCTTGCCTTCCAGCCAACCCACCGGCGCACCGTCCTGTGCCATTGGACTCATCCCCGGCGCCCGCGCGCCTCGGTCAAGGGGCTCCCGGGCGGATAGGTGGGGAGTTCCGGACGCCCGGAGCCCAGCAGCACCAGCATCAAGGCCTCGCCATCGCTGTCGTTGCGCACCCCCCGGTAGACTCCGGCCGGCACGAACACCATGTCCCGAGCGCGGGCCGTGGTCTCGACCACCTCGGCAAGGTCGGTCCCGCCCCACAGAAAGGTCAGCTCCCCTTGCAGAACAAAGAAGACTTCCTCCACGTCGTGGTGGACGTGCAAGGGCCCCTCGGAGTGGGCAGGCAAAACCATGGTGCTGAGGGTGAAGTGTTGAGCCGGATGGATGTTGGGGTCGTCGTGCTTTCCGGTTCCCCCGCCGCCTAAGTAGCGCATCTGGGCTCGGCGATAGCGGGGGTCGACGTCGGCCTGAAAGCCCAGCGCCTCCCAATCCAAGCTGCGGGTGGCCAGGCGGACCACGTGGCGTTCGAGTTCTTCTTTGGCGTTGGCCATGGGATTAAAAACCTCCTTAACGTGCATACCTTGTGCTAACGGGATTCCAGGCTTGCCGGCAGGGCTTCCCAGCCGGGGTCGGCCAGGCCCAACATGGCCCGCCGCGCCCCGGGTTCGGGCGGACCCCCGATCCCCCACAGGTCCATCCGCTC
>JAIMAE010000388.1 GCA_023512105.1 Bacillota bacterium
CTGTTCCGGGGCGTCCTGGACAGCCGGGCGCGGCGGATCACGATGGGGATGAAGGTGGCGGCGGCCCAGGCTCTGGCTGAGGTGGTCAAACCCGATGAGCTGGGTCCGGAATATATCATTCCCGGGGTATTCAACCGATCGGTGGCCGAATCGGTGGCCCAGGCGGTGATTCGTGCCGCGGAAGCTGAAGGGGTGGCTCGCCGGACCCCGCCGACCATCCTCTAGAGCGCGAGGCGAGGCATCCGTCGGGGAGGAATGAGAAGGGTGGCGGCGCTATACAGTAAGAGGAGCGCTGTGCCGCTCACCGGACGAGTAATGAGGGGCCAATCGCCCAGCCATAAAGTCCGCCGCCACCCTGACCGTTCCTTCCCCACATCTTCCGCCTGCGCGAGTGCCCGTACCGCGAGCTGAGGGTTCTGGCGCCTTTACGCCTCATCGGGGAACACCATGTGTTTGCGGTCCCGGATTTCATCAGCCTTCTCAAGCGACTGTGGTGCGACCTGGCTGGACTCACGGCGATGCCTGGACTGACGGCTTGCGAGCCGAGGAAAGGCTTTCGCCGCTCCCCGGCGCGCCTCTGCTCTTAGGTCCGCGCCTTTGCCCACCTCACCGCCTTCGCCCTTGAGGCGCGACCTACTCCAGGCCCTGATCAACAGCCAGTGCGAAGCGGTCTCTTGGAAGGCCGCCCGAGACGCTCTGCTGGCCCGCGTGGCGTTGTGGGACGGGGTGGTGGAGGCGATTGGCCAACCTCGCTGAGCCCGGCGGTCAATCGCCGAGATAGGCCACGGCCTCGATCTCGATCAAGGAATCGGGATGGCTCAGGCCACTGACCGCCACCAAGGTGCTAGCCGGCCGGTTGGCGCCAAAAACTCGCTCCCGAACCGGTGCGATGGCCGAGCGATGTTGCATGTCGCGAAGATAGATGACGATCCGCGCCACGTCGGCAAAACTCGCTCCCGCCGCCGCCAGCACTTTTCCTAAGTTCTTAAATACCTGTTCGGTCTGGGCCACCACATCGCCCTTGCCGACGATGTTGCCCTGTTCATCGACCGCCTGGGCTCCGGA
>JAIMAE010000145.1 GCA_023512105.1 Bacillota bacterium
TGGCGGCGGTGCCGCGAGCTCGGGTTAGGGCGGGAGCTAGACCCCGAGTGGTTTTTGCAGGCGATGCACCCCTAAGAGGCGCCTTCTTCCGCCAAGGCCTTCAACACCGAGGCCTCGACCCCGGTAAGATGGGCCCGCATCGCCGCCTCCGCCCGATCCGGGTCGCGGGCCAAGACGGCTTGGACCACGCGCTCGTGGTCGAGGACGGAGGCGTAGGCGCGCCCGGGAATGGCCAGGCTCTTCAACCGCACCACCGCCAGCAGTTCAAGCAGGTTGGCCATCAGGCGGGCCGCCACCGGATTGTGGGAGGCCAGCACCAAGGCCAAGTGAAAGCGCTGGTCGGCCTTGGCTGCGCTCTCGGGCGCGATCTCGCCGGCCGCCTCCGCCTCGCGCTTGACCGAGGCGACGATTTCGGCCAGCTCCTGGCGCTCTCGGGAGTCGGCGCGTTCGGCCGCCCACCGCGCGGCCGCCGTCTCGATCACCCGCCGGACCTCAAACAACGCCGCCACCGTCTCGGGTTTGACCACAAACGGCGCCCACAGGGCATTGCCCAAGGCCAACCCTTGGTCACCTTGGACGAAGATGCCCCGACCGTGGTAGATGGCGATGACCCCAAGTCCGGCCAGGGTTCGCAGCGCATCGCGGACCGTGGTGCGACTGACGTTGAGCTGGAGGGCCAAATCGCGCTCCGGAGGCAGGCGGTCCCCCGCCTTCAGCTCACCGGACTCGATCTTGGCCAGGATCTCCTGCACGATGCGATCCCGCAAGGAGAGATTCTGCGATATCGGCTCAAACACCGGCCGTTCCTCCGCCATCCGCTACTTCCTTTTCCTTCAGTATAACATCGCCGGCCTTCATCCCTTGGCTCCCAGTCGCCCGGTGACGAACCCGCGGTCCGATAAATAACGCTCCCCGCCGTCGGGCAGGACGGTGACCACGGTGGAGCCCGGCGCAAGCCTTTGGGCCATCTGACAACTGGCGACGACGTTGGTCCCGCTGGTGATCCCCACCAAAAGCCCCTCCTCGCGGGCCAACCGGCGGGCCATCGCATAGGCCTCCTGGTCGGTTACCGTAACCACCTCGTCGATCAAGGACCGGTCCAACACCCCGGGCACAAACCCTTCCCCGATGCCGTATTGGTGATGAGTGGTCACCGGGCCCCCGGAGAGCACGGCCGCGGTGGCGGGCTCGACCGCCACCACCCGAACCTGGGGGTAGACTCGGCGCACGGCCCGAGCCACCCCGGTCAGCGTACCCCCGGTCCCCACCGCCACCACCACGGCGTCGATCCGCCCGGCCACTTGGGCGAGGATCTCCGCGCCGGTGGTGCGCTCATGCACCGCCGGATTGGCCGGGTTGTCAAATTGGCGGCAGTAGTAGTAGCCCGGGCGGTCACCGAGTTCGGCCGCCACCTGCTGGCAAGCGCGCATGGTCTCCCGTATGCTCGCCCGCGGCTCCACCAGCACCACCTCCCCGCCAAAATGCTCGATGATGCGCTGCCGCTCGGGAGGGAGGTCAGCCGGCATCACGATCACCGCGCGGTATCCGTAGGCCGCCGCCAACATGGCCAGGGCCACCCCTTCGTTGCCACTGCTGGCCTCCACCACCGCATCGCCGGGCGAAAGCGCCCCCCGATCCCTGGCATCGGTAATCAGGCCCAGGGCGGTTCGGCTCTTGACGCTGCCTCCTAGATTCAAAAACTCCACCTTGGCCCACAACCGGCAACGTCCCTCGGTAACCCGCGACAGCTCCACCAACGGCGTGTGGCCGATATATTGATCGATGCTGGCGATGGGACCTCAGCCCCCTCTCCTACTTTTCCCTTAGTGTGCCCCCGAGGTCCAGGCAAGACGCAAAAAGGCGGCGGGCCGCCCGAGCGGCCCGCCCCACATCCTCACGCGCTGCGGTACAGTTTGGTGAGGACAAACTCCTTGTGTCCCAACACTTCGGCCGCCGTCAAGCGCCCGTTTAAGTTGCGCCACATCATGTCGAGCAAGGCTTGTCCCGCCTCCTCCAGCGACATCTCCAAGGTCAAGAGGCGTGAGAGGTCGACGTCGATGTGCTCGCCCATGGTGGCGGCCGTCTTGGGATTGGCGGTGGTCTTCAAGACCGGGATCACCGGGTTGCCTACGATGTTGCCCTGCCCGGTGGTAAAGAAGTGGAAGATGGAACCGGCGGCTGCGGCCAGGGTGATGTACTCGGCGGCCGCCGAGGAAGAATCCATGAAGTTCAAGCCCCGCACGGTGGGAGCTTCCGCCGGTCCCAGGGCGTCGACCACCGGGCGCGTCCCCGTCTTCTGGATGTTCCCCAGGGCCTTTTCCTCGATGGTGCTGAGGCCTCCAGCGATGTTGCCCTGGGTGGGTTGCGAACCCAAGAGGTCGAATCCGGTCGAACGGATGAAGGATTGATAACCTTCGTGAAAAGCCAGGTACTTCTGGCGCACCGCCTCGTTGACGCAACGCCGGGCGATCAGATGCTCAGCCCCGGTGATCTCCGAGGTTTCCCCGAAGATAACGGTCGCTCCGTGGTCCACCAGCCAGTCTACGGCGACGCCCAAGGCCGGATTGGAGGCCAGCCCGGAGGTGGTGTCCGACTCCCCGCACTTGATGCTGAGGATGGCATCGGAGATGGGAACCGGCTCCCGCCGCAACTCCGAGGCGTCCTGCAAAAACTGTCGGGCCACCTTGGCGGCTTGGGCGATGGTGGCGGTGTCGCCCTGCCCCTCAATCGCAAACCCCACCACCGGCTTCTCGCTCTCCGCGATTCCGGCCACCACCCGCTCGGTCCAGTTGGGCTCGATGCCGATCACCACCGCGGCCGCGACGTTGGCGTTGCGCCCGGTGCCGATCAGGGTGCGAAAGTGCAGCTCTAAGTCGTCGCCGAACTGCAGCCGTCCATACGGATGGGGCAGGGCCAGGGCTCCGGGGACCAAGCTGGCCACCCCTTCGGCGGCGGCGTTGGAGAGGTCGTCGACGGGAATAATCGCCACGTAGTTGCGGGATCCTACCGCTCCGTTGGGACGCCGATATCCCCAAAATGTCCAGTCTTGACTCATTTCAGGCCCACCTCACGCTTTTCAAGTTGTGTACATGCACGTGATCCCCCACCCGAATCGGCTGCGTGGCCACGCCGATCACCTCGTTGTACTTCAGCACCCGGTCGCCCGGATTCAGGTTGACCAAGGCCACCTTGTGCCCAAGCGGGATGTCGGACAGCACCGTCACCGTGACCTCCCCGCCTCCCTTCTGATAGACGCCGGTCACCGTCTCCCCGGCCCGTAGGTCGCGGACCGCGACCCCCACGTGGTCGTCCGCGCCATGAATCAAAAATCCGTACGCCATAGCAGGCCCTCCCAATTGGTATGTGGTATGATCACATATCTACAATATCGGCCACCCTGGTTGAGCTTGTCAACCCTTGAACGGCGGTCTTAACCCTCCACCTGCTGCTCTGCGGCCACCGCCATCGCCTTGGGCTGGGGAAAGGCGGTGCGCAGAAAATCCTCCAGGTATCCGCGGTCCACCGCCGGGGTGGCCAGGCTGACCGCCACAAACACCAACACATTGGCCAAAAGACCCCACAAGCCGGCGTTCACCCCCAAGAAGGGGTCGTGTTTGGTCAACAACAGCGCGCCGCTGACCACCCACCCGACTAAAATCCCGGCCGTGGCCCCCTCTTTGGTGGCACGCCGCCAAAACAGCCCGCCGATGACCACCGCCGGGAACAACTGGGAGATGAAGTCGTAGGCCACCAGCAGCACCACCACGATCAAGGCCGGCGCGGCCGCGGCCAGGCCGAAGGCCAAGAGGGTCAAGGGGAAGACCAGCCACTTGGTCAGGCGGTAGACGGTGCGCTCGGAGGTGTTCGGCACCAAGGCGGCGTAGACGTTCTTGGCCAACAGGCTGGCCGAGGTCATGATGATGGGGCCGGCGGGAACGATGGCGGCAAACACGGCGGCGATGGTAAAGAGGATCAAGAACCATTCCGGGAAGGTCCTCAAGGCCAACAGCATCACCACGTTGTTGCCGTTGACTTTGGTGCCGGCGAAGATGAGCACGGCGGCGAAGCCCACGGTGATCATCATCACCTTGACCAGCTGGTAGAAGGGCATGAAGATGGCCTCAAGCTTCAGGGTTTTCGGGCTCTTGGCGGTGTAGGCGACGCCAAACCACTGCGGCCACATCCACTGCCCCATCGCGGTCAAGGCCACGGTGGTGATGAGCCAGAGCGGTCCCAGTTTCTTGGCCTTCCCAGGCAGGACCAGGTACTGGGAGGCGTGGGTGGCCAAGTTGTGGTAGAAGTTGCCGAAGGATCCGAAGTAATGCAGCGGAATCGTGAAGAAGATCACCACCACGGCGATGAACATCAAGATGTCCTTGACCACCGCCTGCCAGGCGTTGCCGCGTATCCCCCCCAACAGCACCGCCAATGCCAAAACCAAAAATCCGACCAGGTCGGCTCCGGTTTGGTTGAAGGCCCCCTTGCCGATGACCTGGACCACCGCCCCCAACCCCTCGATGTTGAGGTCGATGTAGGCGATCATGATCAGGGCCGAGGTCAAGGCCACGAAGATTCCCAGGTTGCGACTGCGATAGCGCCCAGCCAGAAAGTCGGCCTGGGTGACGTAGCCAAAGCGCTTGCCGATGAGCCAGATCGCGGGCAAGACCAGAAAGCCGATGGCGTAGGCCACGTCGTTTAAGGCCACGTTGTAGAAGACCGCGCTGCCGTTGGCGTAGGCAAACCCTGCCAGCCCCTGAAAGGTGAAGGCGGTGTAGATCTCGGTCCCCAAGAGAAACCAGACCAAGATCGGCCCCATCAACCGGCTGTGGATCAGCCAGCCTTCGAGGTCGCGACTTTGGCTCGCCCCGTAGACAATCCCGCCCACGGTAATCGCGGCGACGGCGAGAAAGGCGGCCATCAACACCACGAAAGATTCAGACATCCCACGAGCCCTCCTTCTCCCACTGCGGATTGACGCGCCGGTCGTACCAGTACAAGAGGGCCAATATGCCCGGTGCGACGATGGGGACTAAGGTGAACCAAAACACTATCGGCGGCATGCCTAAGATAAAGGGCGAGACATAGTTGAACCATAGGGTGGAAGCTCCTACATAAAGGAAGTAGACCAAGAAGACGGTCAAAAGCCATCCCCAGATTGCGGCCCTCATGTTAGCACCTTCTTTCCACCATTGTGACGACTTTCCCGATTCTGCCACCTGACTTTGACGCCCGCAGCTAGCTTAAAAGGTCGCTCCCGAGCCGCTGGGCCAACTGGTTCAGCGAGGCGACCAGCGCCTCATCGAGAGGTATGCCGTCGCGGCTGTACTCATAACGAAAGGCCTCGCTGCGGTCCCCCGGCAGGGCCACCTGGCCCCCGGGAACCGGGGGGACTTCTCGCATGGCCGCCTCCATCGCGGTCATCGCGGCCAGGACCTCGGCCCGCGGACGAATCGCATCCACGTCCAGTGCCCAGAAGAAGTGGCCGACGTTAGACTCCTCCGCCTCGGTGTAAGGATTTTTCACCCCCGGGCCCACCCCCGCCCCGGACAGCACCCCGCTCAACACCTCGACCGCCAAGGCCAAGGCGTAGCCTTTCGGACCCGCCATCGGCAGCACCGCCCCCGCCAGAGCCTGTTTGGCGTCGGTGGTGGGGTTGCCCTCGGCGTCGATCGCCCACCCCTCGGGAATCGGCTGTCCTAGACGGGCTGCCTCGATGATGTTCCCCCTGGCCACCACCGAGGTGGCCAAGTCGATCACCAGCGGCGGCTGCCCGGGTTCGCGGGGAAACCCAAAGGCGATCGGGTTGGTTCCTAGGAAGGCTTGACGCCCGCCCCAGGGCGGAATTCCCGGCGGGCTGTTGGTCAAGGCCATCAAGACCACGCCGGCTTGGGCGGCCTGGTGACAATAGACGCTCATCGCCCCACAGTGGTTGGAATGGCGCACCGCCACCACCGCCGTGCCGTATCGCCGGGCGCGCGCCACCGCCTCCTCCATCGCCCGCCACGCCACCACCGGACCTAAGCCGTTGCCTCCATCCAGCAAGGCCACCGCCGGCTGTCCGCCCCCCTGCCAAGACAGCTCGGGAACCGGGCGGATCAAGCCTCGTTCGACCCGCTCGACGTACAGCGGCAGCCGATTCAAGCCATGGGTGTGACGTCCGGTCAGCTCCGCCTCGATCAAGACGTGGGCGGTGATCTGCCCGTCCTCCTCCGGCACCCCCACCGCGCGCAGCAGGGATACCGCAAACTCCCTCAACCGTGCGGGAGCATATCGCCTCCCCCGCTGGGCCTCCCGGTTTCCCATCTCACCATCCCTCCCCGTTGATGGCAGCCGATTGGAGCGCCTTGGCGACTCCCTCCGCCACGGCCACCGCCACCCGCACCCCGGCCTCTTCGGTCAAGCCGGCGATGTGGGGCGTCAACAGCAGATGGGGCACCTGGGCCAGCGGGTCCTCGGCCGGAGGCGGTTCGACCTCGCGCACATCTAGCGCCGCCCCGCGCAGCCTGCCCTGGGTTAAAGCCTCCGCCAGGGCGGCCTCGTCGACGAT
>JAIMAE010000389.1 GCA_023512105.1 Bacillota bacterium
CGTGGCCAAACAGATCCCGAAGCTCGCGCCACAAGATGCGCGCACCGTACAGGCATTGCGTGTCCAGGCCCATCTCCCTCTCCAATCCAGCCATGTCGATCCCCTCCTCAACCTAGGTTTGAGGGTATTTCCGTTCTCTCCCGCATCGCCTCAGGCCCGCCGAACAGTCTCATCGGTGACCCCGCCGACCAAGGCCAGTCTTGAGCCGCAATCGGCAAGCGCCTCGGCCGTCGGCTCCTGCCTTCCCCTGGGTGACGAGCGCAGGCGATGAGCCTCCCTGACCTAAGAGACGCAAGTGGGAAACCACCCACGAGCACGGCCCCTGGAGCAGCACGGAGGCCAGAATTTCAGGTCCGCGCTGACGGCGCTGGCACGGTCCCGAAGCAGTTCAGGCCAGCCGACCCGATCGGCAGCAGGGTGAAGCCTGCCGGAAGGCCGCCCTTTATGCGGTGGTTGCGCTTCCCTGCACCGCCTTGTCGCAGCTCTCAAGCCGCATCCGGGCAAAGTCGCCTTGAGAGCTCTGTCCGCGGCGGGGGATCGCGAGCCAACAAACTCCTCCCAAGCCTGCCCTCGGTCCGTCAGATGCCCACCCAGGCCGTCCCCCCGCCCCACCCCATCTTGCCTCGGCTAATCGCGCCGCTGCAGGGTGTGATAGTGGAAGGCTTCTCGGGCTTCCCGCAGAGTGCGCCCGGCTTCTACCGCGGCGATGATCTGGCGCTCGGCTCCCTCGATCTCTTGGGCCACCCGCAGCACCTCCGCCTCTTTCGACTGCGGCACCACCAACACCCCGTCGTCTTCGCCGATGACGATGTCGCCCGGCGCCACCTGCACATCGGCCACCGTCACCGGTTGATTAAGGTGGGCAACTTCCACCCGGTCTTTTCCGGTGCGCATGTAGTGGCCCACGCTGAAGATGGGATAATCCAATTCCCGGCTTTTCCGCACGTCTCGGCAGACCCCCCAAATCACCGTCCCGGCCATCTGCCGCCGATGAGCGCAGAGGGTCAAAATATCTCCCCAAACCGTGCAGTCGGTCCGCCCGGCGTTGTCCAGCACCA
>JAIMAE010000146.1 GCA_023512105.1 Bacillota bacterium
AGGCCGATGCGCATCGTAATCACCAATGACGACGGTATTGACGCCCAGGGTATTCACGTGCTTGCTCTGGTCGCCCGTGGTTTAGGAGGTAGCGTCCTGGTCATCGCCCCCGAGCAGGATCACAGCGGGCAATCGCAAGCCATCACCATGCGGCGACCGGTATGGGTGCGGAAACGAAAGGATTCCGGCACCTGGGAGCAATACACGGTCTCTGGCACTCCCGCGGACTGCGTCCGCCTGGTCGCGTCCGGGTATTTCGGCCCACCCCCCGACCTCCTGTTGTCCGGGGTCAATCACGGGCCTAACATGGGCGAAGACGTGTGGGCCTCGGGGACGGTGGGGGCGGCGCGGATGGCGGCCTGCCGCCGCATCCCTGCCATCGCCGTCTCCTCACTGTGTCAAGACTGGTCGTGGGTGTCCCGCCGGTTGCTGCGGTACCTGCCCCTGGTCGCGGAGTGGGCCACCGCGTTCCCAGGAGTCTTGTTCAATCTAAACCTGCCGGCGTACGGCGGACACCTGCTGCGATGGACGACGCTCAGCCAGGGGTGGTTCACCGAGCATCCGCTTAAGACCGTGGGCGAAGAGGCAGAGGTGCCGGTGAGCTGGATTCGGCAGCCTTATACGAGCTGGGAAGACTCTGCCAGCGATGCCGCCACGGTTTTCGGCGGGATGGCCTCCTTAACCCCTTTGCCGGTGTTGCCACGCCCCGAGGATGACCAGCGCTGGCTGGAGGTGCGATTAACCCCCGGCACGGCGGTGCAGCCTCCAAACTCCAACGCCCTTGACCTCCCCCCCTCGGTGGCGACCCCTCAGTCGTCTTAGCCGCAGCTGCTGCCCGGGCGACCCACCCCCCAAAGGGGGGATATGGGCGCTACTGGTCGGCCGGGGCTCGGCCCTTTGGGAAGCGATGGAGGGTTAGCTTTGGTCAGGCCGGGCGCTGCCTAAGCGCCTCCGCCAGGCCTGGGTGGAGCAGATCTCTCAGTGCGGTCGAGCACTTAAAGCCAGCCACCCAAGTGCGCCGATTAAGGCTGAGGCCCAAACCAAACCGCCGAAACGATGCCGCCGGAAGTAGCGCAGCAGGAACCGAGCCGAAAGCCAGGCGGTAAGCGCAGCCATCGCTCCGCCGACCAGCGACGGGCCCAACATGTCCGCTGCCCCGCCCGCATGAGCCAGGTGGGGCAACTCTACCAATCCGGCGGCGAGGATGATGGGGGTAGCCAGGAGAAAGCTGAAATGCGCCGCCGATTGGTAGTCCAACCCGCTGAGCACCCCTCCGCCGATGGTCAGTCCCGAGCGGGAAAGGCCGGGAATGAGGGCAAACACCTGAAAGCAGCCGATCTTCAACGCTTGGGCCACTGAGAGCTGCGTCCAGGAGGTTCGAACAAGGGGCTTGCGGCTACGAACATAGTCGACGGCGGCCATAAAGGCGGCGTTGAGCAACAAAAACCGTGTCGCCCACAGCGGGTCGCCGAACAAGAGCGCCAGGCGATTGCGCAGCATAAACCCCACCAGGCCAGCCGGCACCGTGGCCCAGATCACCAGCCAAGCTAGACGTCCTTCGGGGGTTCGCTGACCGGCTAGCCATCGTCTAAATCCCCGAATCAGCCGTAGCCAGTCCTCGGGCAACGTGGCCACCAGTGCCATGACGGTACCGACGTGCAACGCGACTAAAAATGGCAAGTACTCTGGGCCGGTTGGAACAGGAATCTGGAGCAGATGGGGCAACAAGACCAACAAGCCCAAGCTAGAAAACGGGAATAGCTCGGCCAGCCCTTGTACGATACCTAGGCCAGCCGCCACCCAAAGCGTCATTGGCAACCCCCCGGAGGGTGTTTTTACGACACCCGTTGTTTGGCTGCTCCCACCTTATCTAGCGCCGGTTAAGAACCGGTGAAGAAGACATTACCCGCCGGTTATGGTCTGGTTAACCCGATGCATCGCATTCCCCAACCAAGCAAACAAGGCCGCTCCCGCTAGAGCGGCCTTGGGACAGACAAACCGTGAGCGCCACCGAGGGTTGGTTACGGTTGCGAGGCCATCCCCGGCTCACCGGGAATCGGCAAGGTCTTTACCTGATTGGAGTCGGAGGCGTTGCCGAGGTAACCCAGATGCCAGTTCTGCTCGATCGTGCGCAACAGCGAATAATGGTTGGACCAAGTGTTGATCACAAAATGGTGGGGATCTGCGCTGTCGATGATGATCAACGGCACCTGGCCGCCGCCATATGGTCCACCGGGCCAGGCAAAGCCGTTGACCGTCCCCGCCGGGACGACTGGGGCGTCTGGGCCGGGCGCGGTGAAGGTCTGAAGTTCACTCGGGGTAGGGTTGCCGCTCGGGTAGGTGGCTTCGTCCCAAGTGATGAAGATCACCGACTTGCTGGTCTTCCAACTGTGCGAGGCCATGATCATGTTAACGGTGTTGTGCACAAATTGATCCCCGGCCTGATACAACTGGGTCGGGTCGTTGTAGGTGACGGTGGCACCGGGACCCGGCGGTTGGCCATGCATGTCATTGATCACGTTAGGGCTAATCCACACGAAATTGGGCACGTTGTCCGACTGAAGGTCGGTTTTCAGTTGTGAGAAGGGGACCACATGGTCGAGGCGCGAGGGGTTGTTGACGATATCCGTCATCAGCGTAAAGGGATTGTGCTTGATCGCGTACAGGGCGTTGGGAGGCGTAACCGATGGGGGGGTTCCCGCGGGCTCGTTATCGGGATACCAGTAGCCTTTGAACCCCACGGTGGGCATGCTTTCCATGTAACCCTTCCAGGTGAGGTGATGGGCCTCCAGTTGGTCGACCAAATTGGTGTGGTTGAACTGTTGAGTGGGGTCGTCGCTGTTGGTGCCCCAGTTGTTACCTGTGATGAAGGCCACGTAGTTTGCCAAGCTCTCGTGGGTCACCCCGAAATAGTTGGAGTCATAGCCGTAGTCGTGAATCAATTGATTGATGTAGGGAAGGTTGGGGTTCCCGATGACGTTGGCGGACCCGGTGTTCTCCATCATGATCACGTAGACATGTTGAAACGGCTGCGATGAGAAAGCCTGTCCATTCTCCTGGTTGGGTGGATCCGAGGCGGCAAGGGCGGAGACGGTAAGCTTGCCGCTCCCAAAAGTTGCCAGCACGGCGGCGGCGAGGAGTGCAAATACCTTTGGAAGTTTCATGGAACGACCTCCCTGTGTAACCCATCAACCCACATTGACTGCACCTACCGCCTTCGAAGCTAGCATCGCGAGATTAACCGCCGATTAAGCTCGAAAGTAATTCGGATTAAAGTTGGGTGAACTCCGGACCCCAACGGCACCTTCGTTTGTCCGCCGCCACCACCCGCGGGCCTTGGGGGAGCCAAACCATACCGCCGAGAACGTGAGCGGGGTGAAGAGGTCTGTCGCGGCCCCGGTCCTGGCAAATCCGGTAAGAACAGCGCGGGTTTGGAGCCGGTCATCCAGCGGAGCTGGGCTTCGGCCCCCAGAAGGCTTTGCCGATGCCGAAAGCCGTCGAGAGAGGGCGATTGCTTCCGCTTTCTAGGTATGGAGGTCGCGCGGAAGGTGAGACACCCCATTGCAATGTTAATACAGTTTGGTGGGGGAACCGGGAGTGCCATTTTGGTCCGAAGGTAAGACCCGGAAGGTGTTGAGATTGAACACCTCGTATCCGGCCCCTTGTCGCAACAGGACCCAGGGTTGCTGCACCCCCTCCATGGTGGCCGGGCCGGGGCCGCCGTCGATAAGAAGCCAGTAGAGCTTGGGAGTTTGCTTGGAGAGGACTGGCAAGAATGGCCATCCGTCCCCGGTGCGGTGGCCGGTAGCTATCTGCACCGTGGGGCTAATTTGCCAGGCGTCGTCAAGGAGAAATTGCCCCGGATGCCAGCCTGGCGCATGGGGTGAGAATTTGACCGCGAGAAGCAGGGCAGCAGGGGCAATGGAGCTTACCGGGATCGGGTGAGGTAGACTGGCTGAGTAAGGTGGTGTGGGTTTAGGCCAAGTGGGAGGGGGAATCGCTCGAGGATACGGGGTAACCGGGGTGGTGGGGCCCATCGCATGGGAGTGGACCACCGGGCGGGCCGCCTGGTAAGCCTGCACCAGGCTACCGCCTCCCAGACGAAGCGCGATATTACCCGGACCGGTGGGGAAATACCCCACCGCGGCAGTGGCCAGGCCCCCCGCCAATGCCACGCCGACGGCTATTGTCAATGCGACCGATCTTGGCCGAGCCATCTTCCCCACCCGTGCCTTGCCACGAGCCAAGCTTCGCGATCCCGCCCTGCCTGCAATCTTTATAAGAGCTTAGCAAAGCCTTGCCGTTGCCACGGAGGTGTATGGCATGATTGTAACAGTAAAGATAGCGCACGATGAGCGTCTTGACCAAAACCGATCGGGGCCGAGAGGTGCCTCGTCGTGGTAGCCTGCGGGACCGCGACCGCGTGTGGCATCGCCGCTCTCCCCCGCGGCCAGGCCGACCGGCATGAGCTGCCAGTCAGTCCCCAGTCCTGGCGTCCCTGTCCGGTGGAACTTGGGTACGATGGAGGCAGAGACAGCAGCTCCGCGGATCCCACAAAGGTCTTTGAGCGTGAAAGGAGGTCCATCGATGGCGGCTATGGTCGAAATCGCCCCCGGGCTGTGGCAGATTGCGGTGCCGGTGCCGTTTTCCCTGCGCTGCACCTATGCCTACGCGGTGGCCCTAACCCAGGCCGCGGCGGGGCGCCACACCGACTGGGTGGTGGTCGACCTCGGTCCTGACCTCCCATCCGCCCGCCGCGCTTGGTTGGAAGCAGAAGCCCATCTCGGCTGGACTCCTGGGGCCATCCGGCTTATCGTGATCACCCATGCCCATTGGGAACACCTCGGCTTGGCAGCCTGGGCGCAACAGCGATGGGGAGCCCTGGTGGCCCTCTTGGAACCAGACCTCACCTGGGCAATTCGACTGTTTGGAAGCCAAGACGGGTGGCAGGCCCTGGCACAATGGTACATCGCCCACGGCCTACCCGAACCGGGTGCGCAGCGGATTTTGTCCCGAGCCCAAAGGCTGTGCCGGACCGTGCACCTGCCCGAGCGCTGGCATTGCCCTGTCCCAGGAGAGAGCATTGCCGGACAGACTCAAGAAGTAAAACTTCTGCATCAACCCGGTCACACCGACGGCAACCTGGTGGCCTACCTTCCCCAGCAGAAGATCCTGCTCGCGGGCGACCAAGTGTTGGCTCGGGTGACCCCTAACATCGGCATTCGTCCCCAGGGTCTGGCCAACCCTTTGGGCGCTTACCTACAGTCCTTGCAGGTCCTGCGCGACCTAGAGGTGACAGAGGCCCTGCCGGCCCACGAGCGACCAGTCCGGGATCTGCCTGCTCGAGTCGCTGCCCTCACCCACCACCATCACCATCGTTTGGCACGGATCTTGGCCGCCCTGGACGCACCGAAAACCGCCTACGAGGTTCTGGTTTCGCTATTCGGGGCAGGCCTTTCCGCGCACCACTTGCAGTTGGCGATGGATGAGACCTTGGCGCATCTGGAGTACCTCCGTGATGCCGGGCAGATTGGCCTCGAGAACCACCGGTATCGGCGCCTCGCGTAAATCCGCCGCGAGGTGCTCACCGCCCTTCAAAGCGGGGCGCTCGACGCGCGAAGAAGGCTTCGAGGCCCAACCGGTGGTCACGACTCCGTGCCGCCGCCACCTGAAGCTCGACTTCGCGGGCCATCGCTTCGTCCAAGGTGGAGTGGGGCGCCTGCCGAATCGCCTTCTTGATCGCCGACAGCGCCAGCGGCGGGCCGGCTGCCAGCCGCCGCGCCCACTCGGCGGCGATTTCCTCCAGCTGCTGGCTTTCCACCACGCGGTTGACCAATCCCCACTGCAAAGCGGTGTCGGCGTCGATCGGGTCCCCCAACAAGGCCAGCTCCAGGGCCCGCGTCACACCTACCGCCTGCGCCAAAAAGTAGGTAGAGCCTGAGTCTGGGACCAAGCCAATGCGGACGAAGGATTGCACCAGAGTGGCGCCGCGCGCCATGATCTTCAAGTCGCAAGCCATGGCCAGCGACATTCCCGCCCCCGCAGCCACCCCGTTGATCATGGCCAGGCTGGGTTTGCTTCCCTGGGCGATGGCGCGGATCAAGGGCAGGTACCGGCGCCGGAGGTGTTCCCCCACGTCGCCCTGGGGGTCGTATTCTTTAAGGTCCTGGCCCGCGCAGAATGCCCGCCCGTTGCCCGTCACCACGATTGCGCGCACCCGTTGATCGGCTTCGGCAGCCTGCCAGCGGTCGTGTAGCGTCTCTAACAAGGCATCGTTGAGGGCGTTGAGCGCCTCCGGGCGGTTTAAGCGCAAATAGAGGACGCCCTCGGCTTGAGTCTCCTCCAACACCGTCTCGCCAGCCATCCCTCTCTCCTCCACCTTCCCCTGTACCACATTCCTAGGGTTTGGGTTCCGGGCAGCCCGGGAATTCGATTATACTAGAGATATCAGGAGAGGAGGAGAGCCAAGGTGGACAAGTGGGCTTT
>JAIMAE010000010.1 GCA_023512105.1 Bacillota bacterium
ACGTTAAGCCTGATGTGCGACGTCACCGACCCCGCTCGCACGCCCTACGGACGCGACCCGCGGACGGTGGCGCGGCGGGCCGAGGAGTACTTGGCCGCCAGCGGGATTGCCGACGTCTCGTATTGGGGACCGGAACTAGAGTTTTTCATTTTTGACCGGGTCCACTACCACAATCACGGCCACTCCTCCGGCTATGGGGTGGACTCCGAGGAGGCGCATTGGAACTCGGGTAAGGAGGATTCCCTGGGCCACACGATTCGGCCCAAGGAGGGCTATTTCCCGGTGCCTCCGCTTGACGCCACCATGGGGATTCGCACGGCCATGGTGCAGGCCTTGCGGCAGGCGGGAATCCGGGTGGAGATGCATCACCACGAGGTGGCGACGGCCGGACAGGCTGAGATCGACTTGCGGTTTAACACCTTGACCAAGATGGCGGACACGGTGCTGGTGTACAAGTACGTGTTAAAGAACGTGGCGCACCAGCACGGCAAGACGGTGACCTTCATGCCCAAGCCGCTATACGGGGACAACGGCAGTGGCATGCACGTGCACTCCTCGCTGTGGAAAGCCGGCAAACCGCTGTTTTTTGCCGAGGGGGCCTACGCCAACCTCTCGGAGATCGGGTTGTACTACATCGGAGGGATCCTCTCTCACGCCCCGGCCTTGTTGGCCTTGACCAACCCCTCGACCAACTCCTACCGGCGGTTGGTTCCCGGGTTTGAGGCGCCCGTGAATCTGGTGTTCTCGCGCGGCAACCGCTCGGCGGCGGTGCGGATTCCGGTGACCGATCGGCCGGCGGCCAGCCGGATCGAGTTCCGCACTCCCGACTCCACCAGCAATCCCTACCTGGCCTTCGCCGCGATCTTGTTGGCCGGTCTGGATGGGATTCGCCGCAAGCTGGACCCCCGGGCCTTGGGCTTCGGCCCAGTAGACAAGAATGTCTACGCGCTCAGCGCCGAGGAGAAGGCGGCGATTCAGAGCGTGCCGGGATCGCTGGAGGAGTCCTTAAAGGCGCTGGAGGCCGACCACGAGTTCCTCTTGCAGGGCGGGGTATTCAGCGAAGATCTGTTGCAGACCTGGGTCGACTACAAGCGAACCCAAGAGGTGGCGGCGGTCAACCTGCGCCCGCACCCGATGGAGTTCGAACTCTACTACAACGTCTAGTCGGCCGATAGGCGAGCAAACCGCAAAGGGCCCCGAACGGGGCCCTTTGCTTCTCTGGCCAGTTACATCGGGGCGATGACCGCGATCGCTCCCGGCCGCTTGATGCGCAAGGTCAAGGTCTCCAGCACCCGAAAGCGCGGATTCATGGCGGCGGTCTCTAAAAAGGCCACCGTCAAGTCGAGTCCCACCGCTAAATCGAGGTTCTCTTCGCCCAATGCCACCACCACCGCGGTGCGCGGTGGCATCACCGGAGAGATCAAAACCGGGTGCTGGAGCAACTTGCTGATTTGGTCGATTTCCAAAAGGCCGCTGTTGCCGTAGAGTCGATGCCACAACGCCCAAGCTTCCGGACCGACCACGGCCGCATAGGGGGGATAGAAGCCGGCGGAGGTCAAATGGGTGACCGCCCGTACCACGTCGGCAAAGCCGTTGCCCACCTCGGACCAGTCTTGGGCGGGCAGCACCCGACGTCCCTCGACGGTCAACAACCCTGGCACCCCGTCGTCTGGTGCGCCGTGAAAAATTAGGTGGTCTTCGGCCTCGGCGACGAAGGCCGCTGCCGCTTGGGCGGGGCCCCAGTCGATGGCCTGCCCGCTTTGGCGACTTTGTTCGATGTCGCGCCAGTACAGCACAAAGTCCTTGTGTAGCATCGGCAGGCGGAGGTAGGTTCGCTCGGTCAAGGCCACTTCCTGGGGGGCGTCTCCAGTCATGTCGATTCGTCCCAGGTCCCATCCGTGGTAGCGGTTGACCGCTAGCACCTCCACGCCGGGGCCGAGCGGCCCAAACAAGTGCAAAAACCGGCGACCGATGAGGAAACGTCGGGCCACCTCGACGACTGTTTGCTCGAGCTGAACCCACTCCTCATGGGTCAAAGGCGCCTCCTGGCGCAAGAGAAAGTCAAAACTCACGCGAGTGCCTCCTTACGCTTGGCTGGGCATGCCGCCCGACGGGGGCAGGCCGGGGTGGTCGTATAGGGCCCCTACCGTCCAGTGGGGCACCCCCTCGGCGAGTTGGGCTTGCAGGGCCTCTCGGGCCGCGGCCCGGCGCAACAACGCGGCCAATTCCTCGGCCTTGCCCTCGAGGGCGGCCGCGCCCGCGCGCCAGGCCTCTACTTCACCGCAGGCGTCGGCCACCGCTCCCTCGTCCCAACGCGCCCACCGGCCCAATAAGCCCAGGGCTTCTCCCAGCCAACCGAGATGCTTCATCTCTTCCACCGCCTGGTCTTCCCAGTCCATGCCTAGGGCCTTGAGGTGACGGCGCAAAAAGGAATTCCACAAGGCTTCGAGCACTGCCTGATATTCCCGCCGAAATAAAGCGGCGAGCGGGTCATCGGCGGCGGCCTCCGCCTGCGCAGGCGGGCCCTCCGAGGCCTCTTCTTGCATGGCTTGAAATTGCCTGAGGTGATCCTCTTCGTCGACCACAATTCTCGAGAGCAAGAGCCGGACCCCCGGGTCGGGAATCTCCTCGATGTGGCGACGATACTGGGCAATCGCCCATTCTTCCGCGGCCACGTCTTGCGCCAAGGGGGCGGCGTCGACCCGGGCCGGCGGTGTGCTGAGGTCCGGGACGCCGCCCAACCGGACGATGGCGTGGGCGAGCCACTTGAAATGGCGCATTTCGTCCCGAGCGATGCTTTGGATACGGGGACCGAAGGCGCGCAACCTCCAGGCATGTTGGAGGTAATGCAAGATGGCGTCATGTTCGCCGCGCAGGTCCTCATTGAGCCATTGCACGATTTGTCGCGGAGACGGCGTGGTCACGCCAACCGGCCTCCCTTGAAAAAGCCTTCACTCCGCCGTCAGTATGGCGTATTGGGGGAAGAAACATGCGGCTTGGACTCGGTGGGCGATGGGCCAGCGGAGGTTGGCCAGAATGGGGGCGTCGAGGGACGTCGGAATCAAGGGGCGGGGGGAATCTCGGCCGCCTACGAGGCAGGAGATCCGGAGATGGTAAGATGTTCAAACCAGGAGAGGACCGCCATCGAGTCTATTATTTATTTAGAAATGGCCGGACTATATTATATTATATGTGTCGCCGACGCCGGTGCGTACCGAGGCATTTGCACTAGACCATCGACCTAGGCCCGAAACGGGCTTTAAAGGGGCAGGAACGTGCCGTGTGTTTTGGTGGCATAAGAGGGATAAGAAAGACGGCGGTTTTCCGTCTTTTAACCGTAATTGTTGGAGGTGTATCTGATGCCGCATCCACCCGTGAGTAGTGGAGCGGGGACGAGGGAGCGTGTGGCACGTCCCCCCGGATATGAGGCCAAGTTAATCATCGCCCTGTTTATCACCTGGGGTTTGGTGTTTCTAGACCGTATGGCCCCGCTATTTCTTGGGCCGTTCTTGGCCAAGGATCTCCACCTGAACCCCGGACAGATTGGCGCCATTTCCGCGGCCTTGTCATTGGCCTGGGGGCTTAGCGCCTTCTTTTTCGGGATGGTTTCAGACCGCTTTGGCCGACGCATCGTCCTTCTGCCGAGCGTGTTCCTGCTTTCGGTGCTCTCCTGGGTCACCGGAGTGGTCGGGACATTCGCGCAAATGGTGGTGGTCCGGGCCGGTATGGGCGTCTGCGAAGGTCCCGCGGCCAACTTGCTGGTGGCCATTCCCAGCGAGGAGGCGCCGCCTGAACACCGAGGACGAGACGTCGGGTTCGTCCAGAGCGCTGCGGGCTTGGTTGGTCTGGCCGTGGCCCCGGTCCTGGTCACCCAAATCGCGGCTCATATGGGATGGCGGCCAGCGTTCTACATTATCGCCATTCCCGGCATCATCATGGGATTGATCCTCACCTTCTTTCTGCGCGAGCCCGCCAAGTTTGAAAGCGCAGAAAGGCAACGCCCGGACTATCGCGAAGTCTTTCGGCACCGCAACATGTGGCTGGCGATGCTAGGGACGGTGGGATTTACCACCTGGCTTCTGGTGCTTGACACCTTTGCCCCGTTGTACCTCACGCAGGTTGACGGCATGGCGCCGACCACCATGGGCTTTGTGATGACCTTCATTGGCCTCTCGGGCTTTCTGTGGGGCTTTGGGGTTCCTTGGATCTCGGACCGGATTGGGCGGAAGGTGGCCCTGTTCATCTTCTCGATTGCTTCGCTGCTCGTCCCCTTGAGCATGCTGGTCGTTCACAGCCCGACTCCGCTGTCCATCCTTGGCCTGGTGCTGGCCGCCGGACAAGGCCTGGCCCCGTTGCTGATGGTGGTGGTGCCCAGCGAGACGGTGGCCCCGACGGTGGTCGGTGCCGCGGTTGGGATTACGCTCTTGTGCGGTGAGCTCTTCGGGTCGACTGGACTCACCTACTTGGCGGGAATTTTGGCCAACCATTACGGGCTTTCGGTCACCATGTGGGTGGCCACCGGAGGCGCCGCGCTGGTTGCCTTGGCG
This sequence comes from Bacillota bacterium, assembly GCA_023512105.1. GTDB lineage: Bacteria > Bacillota > Sulfobacillia > Sulfobacillales > Sulfobacillaceae > JAIMAE01. The sequence goes on from JAIMAE010000010.1 coordinate 4,548, forward strand.
ACCGCCTTCATGAAGGAAACCCTGCCGGCTCAGCGCTCCGAGAAGAGCGCCGCGTCGCGGTAATCCCGCCCCGACCGGCGATGGCAGGCCAACCTCCGGACAAGGCAGGCGCCTGGCCCCCAGCCGGAGGCAGGATTCGGACGGTTCTGCCCCGCACCCCTCTGTCCGTGCCGAGAGGGGTGCGGGCTTTCGCTCCTTTGCGGGCGGCTGTCCCTCGTCCCGATGTGGCCGAGCTGCGGGAACGTCTTACCTCTGACCTTGGATGCCATTGCGCGGAGGACCGTGGCAGGAGCGGGGGGCTGAGAAGAGCAGCGAGACCTCTGGCGGCGCAGCCGAGGACCTTGCGAATCGCCAAGCCGTCTGCTATACTGGATTCGTCGGTCGCAGTGCCGAAGTGGCGGAATAGGCAGACGCGCACGACTCAAAATCGTGTGTGGTAACCCCACGTGCCGGTTCAAGTCCGGCCTTCGGCACCACCGTTTTTTTGTTTGCGTGGCTAAGGTTCCGGGGCGACTTCCAGCCGGTATTCTGCTTCTCCGGTTCTTACCGTGTAACTTCCCCACACGTCGCCGGCCTCTTTCAAAGGCCGGTCTTCCCCCGCCAGGTAACGGCCGGCTTCGTCGTCGATCAGGCTGAGCTGGGCCACGGTGCCTTCAAAGATGTCGTGTCGGACCACCCACTGCAGGGACAGGTGAGGTGAGGCCGGGATGTCGCGGCGGTAGAATACATCGCCGGACCGTTGATCTGGAAAACGCATAAAGGCATCTAGCTGGCTCAGGAAACTTTTTGGCAGGGTGAGGCGATGGGCCCGGGTCGCACCCGACATCCTGGAGTCCTCCTTCGCATTCGTCATGACGGCCATCTTGCTACGTTTAACCTATCCGATCTGGGCGAAAAGAGAAACCCCGCCCACGCGGGCGGGGAAAGGGGCCTCTTTGGCTAAGCCACGTGGTGAGCCGGATGGTCTGGCGTCGAGGTTTCCTCTTTCGCCAACGCATCCCACAAACCGTCGACCAAGGTGGCGGCTCCTACCAGCATGGTGGTCCAAAGAGCTCCCGAGAAGTCATAGAAGCTGTAGAAGAATGGCGTCAAGCCCAGGTACAGCCCGAACAGCGCGAACAGATACGCGCGCCAAGCCCGGTGCTTGTGCTCGGCGACCGCCCACAGCGCGCCGATGAGCATCAAGCCTCCCAAGATTACCGCTGTCCACAAGTAGGCTTGAGACTGCATCGGGTTTAACACCCATGCCGAAACCACGAACCACGCTCCGAAAATGGCTAAGATCACATTGCGTGTCGTCATCGTCACCACCTCCGTTTCATCTCAGGTCCGGGTTCCATCTTTGGTATAGTCTCCTTATGGGGAAATGGTAAATCCTCTGGCAGGGCTTGCTATGGAACCCACGCGCATTTCACACCTCTAGCGTCAAAAAGCTTCGGAAATCTTACGACCTGGCGACTTTGCGAGGACAAGCAAAACCCTGGAGGAGGGCGCTTGAGCAGGAAGAAGCCCTCGATTTCCTTTGAGCCGCATCCCCGCATTTGTTACCATGGGGACGATGGCTGGGTGCCGGGGTTCCAGGCTCGCCTGTACCGAGGCGCGGCGCTTTAAGGAAAAGGCCGCCCGGAGAACGAAGCCCTCCCGGCTCCAGAAAGATGGAGGGGCCGCTGCACATGCCCACGCAGTTGTTGGTGGACGGGTACAGTTTACTGTTTCGCGCCTTTCACGCCTTGCCGGCGTCCTTGACCATGGCCGACGGGACGCCCACCGGAGCCGTGTACGGTTTCTGCGCCATGCTGCTCAAGGCCCTCGAAGAGGTGCATCCCGATCGGGTGGTGGTGGTGTTTGACACCGAGGCTCCGACGTTTCGACACGAAAGTTTTACCGATTACAAGGCCACCCGCGACAAGGCCCCGGACGCGTTTTTGGTGCAGGTGCCGTTGGTCCACCAGCTGTTAGACCAACTGCGGATTCCCCGGGTCGGCGCAGATGGCTTTGAGGCCGACGACGTGATCGGTACCCTGGCCGCGATGGGAGTCGAGCGGGGCTACAACACGCTGATCTTGACCGGGGACCGGGACCTTTTGCAGCTGGTTCGTCCGGGCATCCAGGTACTGTTGATGGCGCGGACCGGGATCTCCGAGATGGAGCGGTTCGGGGAGGCCGAGGTAGAGGCCAAGATGGGAGTGCCGCCGGCCCGCATCCCGGACCTCAAAGGGTTGATGGGCGACGCCTCTGACAACATCCCAGGGGTGCCCGGGATCGGCCAGAAATCGGCGCTGAAGTTGTTGCAACGTTGGGGTACGGTAGAGGCGGTGTACCAGCATCTCGACGAGATCGCCGAGCGCCGTTGGCAATCGGCCCTGGCCGAACATCGCCAGGCCGCCTTCGAATCCAAGCGGTTGGCCACCATCGTCGCCGACGTGCCGATCGACTGGCCGGAGGTGGCCGAGCCCTACGAGGTACCGCATAGTCAGGAGTTGGCCGACTACCTGGAGCGCCTTCAATTCGGCTCGATCAAGCGTCGGCTGTTCGGCTCCGAGCCCCCCCGCCGGCCGAACGCAGGCCGCACTGCGCCGGTGGTGGTGGCGGCGGACCAGGTGGCGTGGGACCGGGTCGAGCGCGCCTATTTAGCTCCGGTGTCCAACCCGCCGTACCCGGTATGGACCGATCAGGGAGAGGCTGCGCTGTGGCCGGAAGATCCCCTGCCGGCCGTGTCCTGGGTCGGATGGGATGCCAAACCCTTGGTGCGGCGGGCGATCGAACGCGGGCTGGCGCCCCTGCAGCTGGTGGACGACGGGGCCTTGCAAGCCTACCTGTTGGATTCGGAGGCCGGAGACTATCGGTTGGAACGAGTCGCCCGGCGACTGGGCCTGGAAGCAGCCGGCGAGGGACCCCAGGCGGCCCAGCTGGTGGCCGAGGTGGTGGCTCGTCAGACTCCGATGTTGGCCGAAGCCGGCCTGGAAGCGCTGTATCGCGAGGTCGAGCTGCCGTTGCTGTACGTGCTGGCCCGCATGGAGGCGGTGGGGGTGGTGGTGGACCGCGCCGCCCTGGCCCAGCTGGGGGAGGAGATGGACGCCCAGCTCTTGCAGTTGGAGAAAGAGATCTACGACTTGGCCCAGGGGGCGTTCAACCTCAACTCTTCCCGCCAGTTGGCTGAAGTCCTCTACGACCGCCTGGGCCTTCCCGCCTTAAAGCGCACCAAGACGGGTTTTTCTACCGACGCCGAGACCCTGGAAAGCCTGTTGGGCCTGCATCCGGTAATCGAGAGGATCCTGCTCTGGCGCCAGCTGACCAAGGTCAAAGGGACCTATGTGGAAGGGCTGCTGCCCCTCATCGGCCCGGATGGACGGCTGCATACCACCTTTCACCAAACCGTCACCGCCACCGGGCGACTTTCCTCCAGTGACCCCAACCTGCAAAACATCCCGGTGCGCCTGCCCTTGGGTCGGAGGGTGCGGGCGGTGTTCCGGCCGAGCCCGGGTCGGGTGTTGGTGGCCGCCGACTACTCGCAGATCGAGCTTCGGATCTTGGCCCACCTCTCCGAAGACGAGGGGCTGATGCAGGCTTTTTGGGCCGGGGAAGACATCCACCGGCGCACCGCTGCCGAGATCTTTGGCCTGGACCCGGAGAAGGTTGACGCCGTCTGGCGCAGTCGCGCCAAAGCGGTCAATTTTGGCATCGTCTACGGGATTTCCGACTTTGGATTGGCGCAGAACACCGGCGTCAGCCGCGCGGAGGCGGCCGAATACATTCGCCAGTACTTCGCTCGCTATCCCAAGGTCAAGGCCTACCTGGATGGGGTGGTGGCGGAGGCTCGGGAGCGGGGTTACGTGACCACCGTCTTGGGGCGGCGGCGCCCGCTTCCCGACATTCGCGAGCGCAACCGCACCCGGCGGCAAATGGCCGAGCGGATGGCCATGAACACGGTGGTGCAAGGGAGCGCGGCCGATTTAATCAAGCGGGCGATGGTGGCGATCGACCGGGAGATGCAACGGCAGAAGTTGCGCAGCGCGATGATCCTCCAGGTGCACGACGAGCTGATCTGGGACGTCGAGCCGGGGGAATTGGATACCTTATGCCAGTTGGCCAACCGGGCGATGACCGAAGCCTTGCCGCTCAAAGTGCCGCTGGTGGTGGAGTTCAAGCGCGGCGACAACTGGGAGGCCATGGAGCCGTTTTCCCCCGGGGGTGCCCGTTGATGCCCGAGCTTCCTGAGGTGGAGACCATCCGTCGCTACCTGCAAGCGGTGTTGGTAGGGCAGGCGCCGACCGGGGTGCGACACCTCGACCCTCGCCTGATCCGCATCGGGGACGCCAGCGCGGTCGAGATCGCCGAGGCGATGCGCGGCGTGCCGATTGCCGAGGTAGGCCGGCGGGGCAAATACCTGTGGCTACGATTTCCCCGGCAGGGTTTCTTGGTGCTGCACCTGGGGATGAGCGGCCGCCTGCTCTGGGAGGAGCGGCATCGGCCCTGGGCCAAGCATACCCACCTGGTGGTCGGCTTTCCCCAAGATCAAGAGCTGCGCCTGGTCGACCCGAGGCGGTTTGGACGCGTCGGGTGGCTGCCCGCGCTCTTAGCGCTTGAGGACAAGTTGGGGGTGGAGCCCTTGGGCCCGCGCTTTACCGCGGAGTATTTGGCGCGGCACTGTCATAGCCGTCGCGCTCCCATTAAAGCGGTACTGTTGGATCAGTCGGTGGTGGCCGGGCTTGGCAACATCTATGCCGATGAGGCGCTGTTCGCCAGCGCCATCCACCCGGCTCGGGCGGCGTGTGCGCTGGCAGACGGGGAGGTCGCCCGGTTGCGCCAGGCCATCCGGCGGGTGTTGCGACGCGCCTTGAAGTACCGCGGCACCTCGTTTTCCGACTACGTCGACGCCCTCGGACATCCGGGGGAGAATCAGCACTACCTGGCGGTATACGGGCGGCGAGGCCACCCCTGCCCGCGCTGCGGCGCCCCGGTCGCGGTGATCCCGGTGGCCGGTCGGTCCAGCCATTTTTGTCCGACCTGCCAGCCGATTGGCGACGGCGACGCGGAGGGCGCGCTGGCTCTTTACCCCAACGCGGAGGAGCGAGATCATGCAACAGTTTAGTTTCATCGTCGAAGACCTGGAGACGGCGAAAGACCTGGTTCGCCGGCTGTGGGACGAGGTAGGGGTGCGCGGGGAAGTGGCGCTGGTGCCGATTGGGGATGCCTACAAGATCGACGTGATCGCCGAACGCGAGGTGCCGGAGACGGTGCTCGACCAACTTCCTGGAAAGCGGGCATAACCATGGCCAACTGGTGGCCTTGGATGCTGATGGCGGTGGTGGTGGCCTCGGGCGCGCTGGTGGGGCCCTCCCCAACGTCTCCTCCCACCCGCCCGACCACCCTGGTGGAGGCGGTCACCTCGCCTCCGACCACCGTCGACCCCGCCTTGGCCCGCACGTTAGGGGAACGCACGGTGGCCGCCAATGTTTTTCAGACCTTGCTGACGCCAAGCCCGGATGGGGTTGCTCCCGGCCTGGCCCAAAGCTGGGAGGTATCCGGCAACGTGGTGACCTTGCACTTAAATCCGCAGGCTCGCTTGACCAACGGACAACCCTTGACGGCGGCCACGGTGGCTCAGGCCTTGGCCCGACCGCTGTGGCCTTCGGTCGCCTCATTGCCCGCCAAGGAGCTGTTGGGACTGGTGGTGGGTTCCGACCAGGTCGCGCGGGGGGGCGCCCGCACCCTTTCAGGGGTGGTGGCGCTCGACGCTAAGACGGTGGCGATTACCCTCAAGAATCCTCCCGCCGACCCCACCGCCTTTCTTCGTGGCCTGGCTCAGGAGGCTTTGGCGGTGGTACCGCCCGACGACCTGGTGCAGGGGGGGCCGAACTGGCAGCTCACCAACTTGTGGGGGAGCGGAGGTTGGCAACTGGAAAGTTGGCAACTCCACTCCAGCCTCGCCTTTCGTTCCTCTCTTCCCGGGGTTTCCTGGGAGGTCAAAGTAGAGGATTTTAGCTCTCCGGCCCTGGCCGCGGCCAGCATCGCCAACAACCTGGCCCAGGTGTGGAGCTTAGAGCCGTCCACCTTAAGCGCCTTGTCTACCTCCGAGCTGGCCCGGGTCCACTTTGTCCCTGACCGCCAAGAGCTGGTTTGGTCGGCGCGCTTGCCCGGCGCTGGTGCCGTGGTGGTCCCGGTGCAAAGCCTGGCCCGCGCGGCCTTTCGGGACACGGTTCCCGTCGACGGGATGCCGGCCAACGTGACCGCCCCGCCGGGGGTGTTGGCGGTCGAAGCCGACGATCCGTGGGCGGTGGCCTTGGGCCAGGCGATCGCCGCCCAATCGCGGGGGGCGCTGGTGATGCAAAAGTGGACTGCGGGCACCCCGTTGCCCCAGGGCACGACGGCCTACCTCGGTCCCGATCCCTCGGCCTTCCCGAGTGGGGTGAACCAACCCTTGATGAGGGAAGGGGGACTTTTTATGTGGTCGTCGGCCATCTCCGGGGTGGGGGTATTTCCCAACGGGCTACTCAACTGGGCGCAGGTGACATTTAGACCATGACCAGACTGTTGCGGATTGGTCTTACCGGTTCGATTGGCACTGGCAAGTCCACGGTGGCACAACTGCTGCGCCAAAAGGGCATTCCGGTGATCGATGCCGACGCCCTGGCCCGCGCCTTGCAACGGCGCGGCCAGCCTGGCTGGCTGGCCGTCTGGCGCCTTTTCGGGTGGGCGTACCTGGATGCCGACGGGGAACTGCTGCGCCGCAAGCTGGGGCGATACGTCTTTGAGCATCCAAGGGCCCGGGAACAACTCAATCGTGCCATCCACCCCTTGGTCCAATCTCGCATCGCCGAGCAGCTGGAAGACTATCGTAGGGAGGGGAAGACGGCGGTGGTGGTCGATGTCCCGCTCTTGTTCGAAGCGGGTTGGGAGGCCAGCTTTGACCAGATCTGGGTGGTGGCGGCCCCGTTGCCGGTCCAGCGCGCACGTCTGATGCGGCGCGATGGCCTCAGCGAGGAGGAAGCGGAGGCCAGAATTTTGGCGCAGTGGCCGCTGGAGGAAAAATGTCGCCGAGCCGACCGAGTGTTGGATAACAGTGGTTCACTCCAGCAACTGCGAGACGAGGTGGAACAGGCGTGGCGGGAGGTCGAGGCCGAGGTTGGCGGTGGATAAGCGCGTTGGCAGGGCTGTTGGCATTGCTGGTGGGATGGGTGCGGTGGCAGCTGCCCTTCCCCTACGCGGCGATCGTGTTTGCACAGGCGCAGCGCCAGGGGGTGGACCCCTACCTGGTGGCCGCCGTGATTCGGGTGGAGAGTCGCTACCAACCAGATGCGATCAGCCGCCGGGGGGCACTCGGCCTGATGCAGTTGATGCCGGCCACTGCGGCCTGGATTCAATCGCAGCCCGGCGCTCCGGTGGCCCCAGACGGCGCCCTCAATCTGGGGGATGCCCGAACCAACATCGCGCTGGGCACCTGGTATCTGCGCTTTTTGTTGCGCCGCTACCGACAAGATGTGGTCCTGGCGCTGGCGGCCTATAACAGCGGTCCGGCCACCGTAGACCTGTGGATCCGACAAGGCCGCCTTTTTCCGGGCGGGGTCCAGTACCAACAGATCCCCTACCGCGAAACCCGCCTGTTCATCGGCCGCGTGCTGTGGTATCGCCGGTTGTACCGTTGGGTATACGGATTTCCCTCCGTGGTGCACACTGGGAGCGGGGGGTGGAATCATGGCCAAAGTGATGTCAGAGGACACCAAGCTCAAGCTGGGGGAACGTTTGGGGGTAGCCGACCTGGTCCGCGAGCAGGGCTGGGGAGCCGTCCCTTCCCGCCAGTGTGGCAATCTGGTGCGTGAGGCGATTCGCTTGGCCGAGGAGCGTCTGCTTCGCCGCTGACCCCGTCCGGGCGGGTGCCCCCCGCCCGGGCCTATGGGGGAGGCCTTACAGGAGCGGGTAGGCCTTAAAGCCTTCGCGTTCCACCAGCCACCGTTCCACGGTGGCAATCGCCGTCGGCTCGGTGCGGAAATACTGTCCGTTCCACAGGCCAAACTCCGGGAAAGCGGTGGGAACGATCTCGCGATCCGGGTCGACCGGGAAGATCACCCATTCCGGCTCGATTGGGGAGAGCTGCTTAATCGGCAGAGTGGTTTCGCGGGGAGCGATCTGGCGCTGCACGATCACTCGGTAGACATCCGAGAGCACGCTCAACGCCGTCGCCGGTCCGCCTGCACCGGGTCCCTCAAGCCAGTATTCTTGCGACCATAAATACAGGCACAGACTGTTTTGGTTGTCCTCGAGGCAGGCCAGGCGATGGTCGGCGGGTACCAGGGTCGGCCACACCATGGCTCGGCCACCCCGGTAGGCTCGGGCGATCAGTTTAATCCGGTAGCCCCAGTGCGCCACCCTCACGATGTCGTCCACCGTGACTTGGTCGATGCCGCGACAGGGCACATCGTCCGGACTGACTTCAAAGTGAAACACCATCCGCATGATCAAACTCAGCTTGCGGACGGCGTCGTAGCCCAGCACGTCGGCGCTGGGGTCGGCTTCGGCGTAGCCTTTGGCTTGCGCGGTGGCCAAAGCCTCCTCATAGGAGGCGCCCTTCTCCATCGCCGAGAGGATGAAGTTGGTGGTACCGTTGAGCACCCCGATCACCGCGTCGATCGGCCCCCAGCGAAAATGGGAAAGCAACGGCTCGATCAAGGGAATGCCGCCGCCCACGCTGGCCTCGTAGCGCAGGTGAACGCCCCGCTCGTAGGCCAGCTCCAAGAGTTCGCTGCCGTGGTAGGCCATCACCTCTTTGTTGGCGGTGACCACCGACTTGCCGTTTAAAATCGCCTCGCGCACCCATTGGTAAGCCGGGTAACGACCACCCATCACATCGACCACCAAGTCCACGCGCGGATTGGCGATCACATCCCGAGCATCCGTGGTCAAGGGAATGGCCGGCCCCTCCCGCGGGCGGCTTAGGTCGGTGACCAGCGCCACCTCCACTGCGGCGGGAAGCGCCGTCTGTTGCTGTAGAAGGGTAACGAATGCCTGACCTACGGTGCCATATCCTAGAAGGCCGATGCGAACCGGTTGCGCCACCCTACGGTAGTCCTTTCCCCAGATTCTGATATGTTATGGTATCAATTCGAGCCCTTCCGCGCAAGGAGCGCGAGATCGCGCGAGCGCTTGGGGCCGGGACGCGGCGAGCATGGAAGGGGGAGAGGCGGGGAAAGATCGCCTACGTCATTCCGTACTGACCGAAGGAGGAGGCGTTCCGATGCGCGGATGGCAGGCGGTAGTCGGACTATTGGTGGCCACGCTCTGGATTTCGCCCCCAGCCGCGGCGGTGGCCGTCCCGCCGTCTCAGGCCCCGGTGGTGGCGGAGGTGGCTCCGGGGCAAGCGGAGGCCCAGGCGATGCGGTTGCCGTATCTTCTGGCGGTGCGCACCACCAACTTTTATCACGCCAGCCCCAGTCAGGCGGAGAACATCGCGCTGGTCGCCCGACGCTTAAACGGGGTGGTGGTCCAGCCGGGCCAGGTGTTTTCCTACTACCGGGTGGTCGGGCCGTACACGGCGGAAAACGGCTACGGTTGGGGCCGAGCCTTCGTGGGCGACCGGATCGTTCCCTCGATCGGGGGGGGAGTCTGCCAAGGGGCCTCCACCCTCTACTCCGCCGTGTTGCTGACCGGCATGAAGGTGGTGGAGCGCCATCCCCACGGGCTGATGGTACCGTATCTGCCGCCGGGAGAAGACGCCACCGTCTCGTCGGATTATCTGAACTTCCGCTTCCAAAATACCTTCCCCACCCCGGTGTTGATCGCCGCCAAGACCGAAGGCCGCCACCTGACGGTGGCTCTCTGGGGGGGCCAAAAAGGGCCACAGATCACGGTCAAGCACGAGATCTTGGAACGGTATCCGTACCGAACCATCGTGAAGCTCAATCCGCAGCTGAAGCCGGGGGAGGAACGCGTCTTGGCCCCGGGGCAAGAGGGGGTTAAGGCCAAGACCTGGCTGGAGATCCAAACTCCGGAGGGCACGGTGATCAAATCGCTGGGAATCGACCGCTACCGACCGTCGCCCCGGATCGTTGAACGGGGCCCCAGCAGCTAGACGGTTGATGGCCACGCTCCCCGGCATATGCATCAAGGGGGGCGGCGGCGGTGCTGTGGATCTGGCTGGGCTTGCGGGTGTCGGCCTTGACCTTAGAGCGGGTGGGACTGCGGCGGCTGGGGGACCGTCAGTCGCCCTGGCCGGTGATGACGCTGGCTTACGGCGGCGCGGCGTTGGGTTTGTGGGCGGCCGCCCTGGCCGGCCACGATCTGCGATGGCGCTGGGCGGCGCTGCTCCCCTCCTTAACCTATTGGGCGGCCTTCACCCTCTATACCGTGGCATTGGTCGAGGGCCCTCTGGCGGTGGTCAGCCCCTGGGCCAACGCCACGGTGCCCTTGCTGTTCGCGCTTCGCCCTAGCGGTGGGGTCGGCGTGGTGCTGGGGCTGGCCATCTTTGCCGCCGGCACCTGGATGAACAGCGCCGGCCGCCGCCTGGCCCGCGGCGTATGGTATATGTTGGCTTCGGACGCCCTCTTGGCGGCGGCGCGTCTGCAAGATGCGCATCAGGTCCATGCGCCGCTCAGCTACGGAGCCACCTTATACACGCTGGTGACGGTCTGGATGGTGACCATGACTCAGGTACTTCGCCAACCTGGCCTGGGGGCGGCTTGGTCGCTCTTACAGCGCCGCCTGGGTTGGGGGATGTTGGCCCTGAGCGCTAACGCTGCCTCCTACCTTACACTCTTGGTGTTGTTGCGCCACTTGCCGCCGGGGGCGGTCGAGGCGGTCTCCGGGCTTGCCAGCTTTTTCGCGGCCTGGTTGGGGGTGCGCTGGCTGGGCGAGCGGCAGAGCCGGCGCACCCTCTGGGGCGCATTGTTAATGGCGCTCGGTGCGGGCATGGTTCTTTACGACCACGCCCCAGGGTTTGGGGTACAATAGGGGCGAACCGTGCTACTATTTGCTGCCAGCGAAGGTGGGGATGCGTCCATGTTGGACTCGCGCGTGCCGCCCAACCAATCGGTCACTCGACTCTTCCCGGTGTTGCATTACGGGCCGGTGCCCCGGATAGACCTTCAGCGATGGCGATTTCGGGTCTTTGGGCTGGTATCTCATCCGCAGGAGCTGACCTGGGAGGAGATGTTGGCCTTGGACCACAAGCGGGTACAGGCAGATATCCATTGCGTAACCGGTTGGTCGAAGCTCGACACCGAGTGGGAAGGGATTGATCCGTCGGCGGTCTTGCGACTGGCCGAGCCGTTGCCCGAGGCGGGTTACGTGATGGTGCATGGGATGAACGAGTTTACCACCAATTTACCCCTTCAAGACTTCGTGGCGGAGGGGTCGGTGTTTGCCTACCGGTTTCACGGACAACCGCTGGCCCCCGAACACGGAGGCCCCATGCGTCTGGTGGTGCCGCATTTATACTTCTGGAAGAGTGCCAAGTGGGTCACGGGGATCGAATTGTTGGCCGCGGACCGTCCAGGGTTCTGGGAAGAGCGGGGGTACCATATGCGCGGCGATCCTTGGCGGGAAGAACGCTACTGGTAAGCGGGGCGATGGGGGACCGTGAAGATCTACAGCGGGCAAGGGGACCGAGGAGAGACAGAACTCGGGCCGGGAGTGCGAGTGCGCAAGGACGACCCGCGGCTTGAAGGCGTGGGCGCCGTTGAGGAAGCCAACGCCGCGGTAGGCGTGGTGCGAGCTTTTCTCGCGGACGCTTGGGTGGGCGAGATCCTGGAATCGGTTCAGAATCATCTCTTCGCGCTGTCGCACGCCTTGCTAGGGGCATCGGTGGAGCCCAAGCCCTTGATTCGGGCGGAGGATGTCCATCAACTCGAGGCATGGATCGACGCGGTAGCGCAGGAGTTGTTTCCGTTGCAGAATTTCGTCATCCCCACCGGTGTCCCTGCCGCTGCGCTGCTGCACTGGGCCCGCACGGTGGTGCGGCGGGCGGAGCGGCGAGTGGTGGCCTTGCGAGAGGACGGCGGGTTGGAGGTGGCCATGAAGTACCTCAACCGGCTTTCCGACCTGTTGTTTGTGCTTGCGCGCAAGCTGAATCACGAGCAGGGCATCGGCGACATCATCGCCAGTTTTTAGGGAGCGGACGAGCGACCACGGGCCGAAAGGGGGGAAGACGATGGCCGTCCGATACTTTACGGTGAACGAAGCCAACCAGTTGGTACCGATCCTCCGTCAGATGTTGCAACGCCTCAAGGCATTGCAGGCGGAGGCCCGCAGCAAATACGAAGAGATGCGAGACATCCGCGAAGTGGGGTATCGCAAGGACGGCAATCTGATCATGTTGGCAGACTATCAGCGGGCCAAGCGCGATTTTGATGCCATCGTGGCAGAGGCCAACCAATTGTTGGGGGAGATCAACCAGATGGGGTGTCGGGTGACCGACGTGGAAATGGGGTTGGTCGACTTTCCGGCCAAGATCTCTGGGGTTCAAGTGTATCTATGCTGGCAGATGCAAGAGCCCGAAGTGGCGTACTATCACGGACTCAATGAAGGGTATGCAGGCCGACGGCCGCTGAACCACGTCAAACCGTCGTGAGCGCGACGGCGTTCGCTGCCCAAGGGATGGGGCCGCGCCCTCCGGGCGCACGGCAAACCCCGTAGCCGGCAAGGCAATATCGACAAGGGATGAGAGACCAAAAGCCATGGCCATACAGGAGAAAATCGACGACATTCTGATCATTGGCGGAGGGCCGGTGGGGCTGTACGGGGCGTACGTCGCCGGGCTGCACCGCTTCAAAGTGCGGATCGTGGAGCGCTTGGAACGGTTAGGAGGGCAGGCCGAGTACCTGTTTCCGGACAAGCCGGTGTACGACGTCGGGGGGATTCCGGCCATCACCGGCCGGCAACTGGTGGAACAACTCAAGCGCCAAGCCTATCAATCGTCGTTCCTAGAGGTTTCCTTGGGCGAGGCGGCCCTGCGCTTGGAGCGCCAACCTGACCTGTGGGTGCTGGACACCACCAAGGGACGCCATTACGCCCGGTGCGTGATCATCACCGCCGGGATTGGGGAATTTAGGCCGCGCAAGTTGGACAACCCCCGGGTCGACGGTTGGGAGGGGCAGGGCGTGCACTACGTCGTCGACCGCTTGTCGGTGTTTCAGGGGCGGCGGGTGCTGGTGGTGGGCGGAGGCAACTCGGCGGCCGATTGGGCCATGGCCTTGATCCCCCTGGCGCGGTCGGTGACCATGATTCACCGGCGCAGCGAATTTCAATGTCACGCCGACAGCCTGGCCAAGCTGCGCGCCGCCCCGGAGGTGACCATGATTCCCAATGCTACCTTGGAAGGGTGCGACGGGGTGGGCCACGTAGCCTCCGCGACCATCCGGCGCCTTGACCTCGACCGCGAAGAGACCCTCCCGGTCGAGGAGGTGATTGTGGCCATCGGGCTGATCCCCGAGCCAGGACCCCTGGCCGAATGGGGACTGATCATGGTCGGTCCGGAAATTCAGGTCGATGCCCGCATGGCGACCAACCTCCCGATGGTGTACGCGGCCGGAGACATCGTACACTATCCCGGCAAAGTCAAATTGATGGCCACCGGGTTTGGGGAGGTTGCCACCGCCGTCGAGTCGGCCCGACAGGCCTTGAAGGCCATGGGCATCGCTCCGCATTGACCGGCCGCCGGCCGCAGCGTAGGGTAGGTGGTAGCGAGGGGCGGGAAGGGAATCAGCCAGGCCACGTCGTAGTACGAGTTGATTGGACTGCCTTTTGCAAGCCATGCCAAAGCGGGCTGCCTGCGGCAAGCAAAGAAGGGAGGTTCGGCGCCGCGCTGGTTTACAGGCGGCGCTAAGCGAGAATGGAACGACCTAACTTGGATACCTTACGGGTATCGGCCGGGAAACGGGCCCGGCTGCATCAGTTGCTGTACCAAGCCGGTCCGGCCAACGGCACCTTGATGATCCTACCGGTTGACCAAGGGCTGGAGCACGGACCGCGCGACTTTTTGGATGCTCCAGAGAGCCAAGACCCGCACCATCAGTTCCGAATCGCCGTGGAAGGGCGGTTTTCCGCTATCGCCGTGCAAATCGGGCTGGCGGAGAAGTACTACCCCGATTATGCCGGGAAAATTCCCTTGGTATTAAAGTTGAATGGCAAGACCGAGATCCCGTCTGACGAGGCGCCGATTTCCCCCGTCAACGCCAGCGTGGAGGACGCGGTGCGCCTGGGGGCGGTGGCGGTGGGCTACACGTTGTATGTCGGGTCGCCGCGCCAGGATGAGGATTTTCGCCAATTCTGCGAGGTTCGGCAGCAGGCCGAACGATTCGGCATGCCGGTGATCGTCTGGTCGTATCCGCGCGGGGCCGCAATCGAGGCCAAAGGCGGACGGGACAGCGTCTACGCCGTCGACTACGCGGCGCGGGTGGCCCAGGAATTGGGGGCCGACATCATCAAACTCAACGTCCCCAAAGTGGAGCCGGAGCGCTTGGCCAAGGCGCCGCGGGCATACCAGCGGGAGTGGACGGTGGAGGAGGCCTTGCGTCAGGTGATTCGCTCGGCCGGGCGCTCCCTGGTCATCTTCGCCGGCGGCGAGCGGGGGGGAGTGGAGGAGACGATCGAGAAGGCGCGCATGTGCCTGGAAGCCGGCGCGACCGGTCTCATTTTCGGCCGCAACGTGTGGCAACGTCCTTACCATGAGGCCTTGGAGGTGTCGCAAGCCGTGCATCGGCTGTTGGCCCAGCACAGCCGCTGACCGGCAGCGACATCGCTCGATGGAGCTAGTTTCCAGCTTCTGGCGGGGTTGGCAGGAGATTTCGCCGCTCCGCCAGAGGCGCTTTTTTGCGGGGGGCATAGCGTAACAGCGTCAGGCACCTGGAAGGAGACGCTGAACGGAAATGCCTTTGGACGAACAGCAGGAAGCGGCGGTAGGAGAGTGGATTGAAAAGCCGCAACGCGAGGTGGGGAGCATCACCTGGAGACGGTGGGTGATTCGCACCCACCTGGTAGCGGTGGGGGAGCCTCTGGAAGAGACCTTGACGCCTTACCTGTTGGGGCGGGTGGGGCCGCGGGACGTGGTGGTGTTGGGCGAGAAGATCGTCGCCATCGGCGAGGGGCGCGCGGTGCCCCTAGACTCGGTGAAGGTCAGGCCGTTTGCCCGCTGGATGGCTCGCCAAGTCCGGCCCCTCGGCTACGGGCTGGGCTTGAGGCGGCCGGAGACGATGGAGATGGCGATTCGCGAGGTGGGGTGGCTGCGGATTTTGGCGGCGGCGGGAGCCGGCGCCTTCGACCGACTGGTTGGCCGCTCCGGCGATTTTTACCGCGTCGCCGGCCGGCGGGTGGCGGCCATCGACGGACCCGGACCCACCACGATTGCCCCCTACAACCGTTACATTGTCCTGGCGCCCCTAAGAGCCGGTGAGTTGGCCGAGCGGCTCGCTCGCCGGTTGCGGGCGGGGGTGGCGGTGGTGGACGTCAACGATGTAGGCAGCGAGGTGTTGGCGGCCTCGCGCGGGGTCAACGCCGCCTGGGTCCGCGAGCTGCTTCGGGACAACCCGATGGGGCAAGGCGCGCAACGCACGCCGCTGGGGGTGTTGCGACCGGTGCGGCACCAACGGCGTCCCCGCCGATGGCGCGAGGGCAGCGAGCAGGCGGTGGGCGGAACCTGGATCCCGCTAGGCGGCAGCGGAGACGGGCCCTTGGCGTAACCGGCAATGGGCGGGGCGAAAGGCCCCGCACATTTTTTGCGGTCCAACCGGGACAAGCCGAGTGTGATAGGAGGCTTCCCGGCAAACCACTATAATGGAGGCGGAGGTGGCAAGATGGTAGAAGCCGAATTGGTCGTCGATGCCAAGGGGCTTCGCTGCCCTTTGCCGATCATCAAGGCCAAGAAGGGCGTCGAGTCGGTGGCGGTGGGGCAGGTGGTGGAGGTGCAGTGCACCGACCCGGGGTCGGTGGCCGATTTTCGCGCCTGGTCGCAGAGTACCGGCCACGAGTTGATCGACCAGCGCGAAGAAGATGGCGTATACACTTTTTGGCTGCGCCGCCACCACTAGCCTTGGCCGTCATGACCCGGCAGAGCGCGTGACCAGCGGAGGAGTTAAGCGATCATGGATATTTTTGCCGAGATGAAGCGGCGCGGTCACGAACAAGTCATCTTTAATTACGACCGGGTCACAGGACTTCAGGCGATTATCGCCATCCACGACACCAGCCTCGGGCCGGCGGTAGGGGGATGCCGAATCTGGCCGTACCCCTCTGAGGAGGCGGCGCTGGAGGACGCCTTGCGCCTCTCAGAGACGATGACCTACAAAGCCGCCCTGGCCGGCATCGACTTCGGCGGGGGCAAGGTGGTGGTTTTAGGCGAGCCGGAACCGGAGCAACGCGAACTGTGGCTGCGGGCTCTCGGTCGTTTTATCGAAACCTTGCACGGGCGGCTGTGGGTGGGGGAGGACGTAGGCACCTCGGCCGAGGACTTGGCGTTGATGCAGCGGGAGACCCACTATGTGATGGGCCTGCCGGTGGCTTATGGGGGTTCCGGCGACACCGGGGTCACGGCGGCCCGAGGGGTCATCGCCGCCATGGAGGCCGCCTTGATGCATCGCCATGGGTCCCGGAGTTTGGAGGGACGCCGCGTAGCCGTGCAAGGGCTAGGCAAGGTGGGGTTGGAGCTGACTCGCCAACTGGTCGAGCGGGGCGCCCAGGTGGTGGCTGCCGACATCAACCCCCACGCGGTGGGCAAAGCGGTATCGGAACTCGGCATAGAACCTGCCGACCCCTGGACCATTCTGGAAACGCCCTGCGACATCCTCGCCCCCTGCGCGCTCGGCGGCGTCATCGACGCGGAGGGCGTGGGACGGCTGCGCTGCCAGATCATCGCCGGGTCGGCCAACAATCCGCTCAAGGACAATCAGGTCGCGGAGAAGTTGCGCCAACGGGGCATCCTCTACGCTCCGGACTTCATCGCCAACGCCGGCGGGATGATCCAGCTCACCGACGAGCTGGAGGGGTTCCGGGCCGAGCGGGTCCGCCACCGGGTGGAGGCCATCTACGAGATTTTGTTGCAGGTGTTTGCCAGCGCGGAACGGCAGGGCCGCTCGACCGTTGAGGTGGCCTTGGAGATGGTCGAGGAGCGGCTTAGGCTTTTGACCGACATCCACCGGATCTCCCTGGGCCGTTCCCGTTAAGAGGAGCGCGCCCGCAAGAGCCCTTCGGCGACGGCGGCCACCGTGGCTTGGTCCTGCGGGCTCAGCCGCGACCACCATTCTGGCGCCGGCGCCGGGGATGCTTGGACAAAGGCGCCGGGAGGAGCCTCGATGGCCGCCAGGGCCTGGTCCAGGGTGGACGGCAGCTCGGCTCGGGCGGGGTGCGGCCGCAAGGCATGCCACTGGGAGCGGACGTGGTCGTAGAGGGCGACAAATCCATATTCCCGGATGGCTTCGGCCAGTTGGGGATCCCGCGCGGCTATCGGCTCCAGCCAGCTCGGTTCCTGGCTGATCGCCTTGGCCACGGCGTAACGGTGGATGGTGTCGACCACTTCCAGCCACTGATTGGCCAGGGCAATCCAAGCCGGGAGATCCGTCAGTTTCGGCCAATCTGGATAGGGGATCTCCACATCGGCCAACAGCGCAATCTCAAATTCCGACCAGCCGAAGATCTGGCTCAGCTGAGCGACTTGACGCGGACGAGGATAGCGGTACCCCTCCTCCATGTACCCGACGTAGTAGTCCGGGACTCCGAGCCGTTGGCCTAATTCTCGCCGGGTCAAACCGCGGCTCTCTCGAAGATAGCGGATCACCGGAGCGTAAGCGGGAACGCGTCGAGCCACATCGATTCTCCTTTGCTGCAAGGAACTTGCCGATCTCTCGACCCTAGCATAGCAATCCTGGCTTGGTCTTGGGGGGAAGAGTTTGCTATAATGGCGAGCGGAAATTCTGGCAGAACGGCGCGGCCGAGGGTCGCAGAACGGGTGGCTGAGGCCGGGCGGATTGGATAGTCCACACGCGAGGTGAGTCCGGTGCCGATTGGAAACATGCCGATGAAGACGACGCTGGGGACCCTGGCCTTGATTTTAGGCGTGGTGTTGGCGGCGGTGATGCTGTTCGAGCGCAAAACCCCTGGTTACCGCCACGTGACCACGTTTTACGGATTGGTGGGGGTGGCCCTGGCGGTAGTCGGATTGGCCACCATCGCGGTCGGATTTTAGCCTGGCCGGTCGGGCTCGGGCGATAACGTCCGGTTGGAGGGTCGCGGGCGCCGCGCGCCATAAGCGGCCCTTTACGGTTTTCCCTGGACTATTGGGTTGGTTCGCCTCATACCCATAGGCCGGGGGGGATTCCATGGCCAACCGGTTCGAGGCTCGACGGGCGATCGTCACCGGAGGCAGTCGGGGGATAGGGTGGGCGATCGCCGCCGGGTTGGTCTCCGAAGGAGCGGCGGTGCTCATCGTCGGCCGCACCCAGGCCAGCGTGGCCGATGGCGTGCGACGCCTGGAAGCCTTAGGGGGCCAGGGGCGGGTCTTTGGCGAGGCGGCCGAGATCGGCGCGGACCCGGCCGTGCACCAAGCCCTGGTTGAGGCGGCGGCGGCACGCATGGGCGGACTGGACTACCTGGTCAACGCGGCCGGCGGCGCCCGGGTCACCTCGGCCCTGGAGGCCCCGTGGGATGTGTGGCAGCAGGAGATGAACGTCAAGTTTTGGGGATATCTCGGCATGATTCGCGCCGCGGTCCCCCTGCTCAAGGCCAGCTCCGGGCCTAGGGCGATCTTGAACGTCTTGGGGATCACCGGCAAGGATCCCAACCCGGCCCTGCCCATGGCCGGAGCCGCCAATGCCGCCTTGCGGGCGGTGACCAAAGGCATTGCCACCGAGCTCGCTCCCCTGGGGATTCGGGTGGTCAACATCAACCCAGGGGCCACCGAAACCGCCCTGTTGGAGACGATGGCCAAAGGTTACGCCGAGCGTTGCCAGTCCAGCGCTGAGGAGATGACGGCCTGGCTCCGGCAATCGCCGCCCTTGGGCCGGTTGCCACGCCCCGAGGAAGTGGCCGCCTTGGCTTTGTTTTTGCTGTCCCAAGCCGCGGCCCCCATCACCGGGACCTCGATCGACATCGACGGCGGGAGCCACCGCGGGTTGGCCTGAGCGTGGCCCTCCCGTCGGTAGACGTGCGTCGCCCTCTTCCGTTGCCCGAAGGCAAAAACCTTGTCGAGAAATGTGGATATACTGGGGATAAAGTTGTGAAATATCTGTGGATGATTTGTGCAAGACGGCAGGAATTTGTCCGGAGGGAAGCGAAGATCCAGGCCAGTCCGGGGTACCGGCTGCCAGCCAACTGGGTACAAAGGGGGTCGCCGCATTGTGGGTCGATGACCGTTGTCCGGTCTGCGGGTCGCAAGATTTGGTGTGGTCAGGGCCGCTCACGTTGGAAGGAAACCAAGCCGTGGTGCGCGACTTGGAAGGGAGGCAGTGCATCCTGTGCGGGACCTTGCAGGTGATGATCCCGCAGGCGGTGCTGGTGCGATGGTATCCTCCCAACGTGAGTTACCTGACCCAAGGTTGGCGGCAACGCCACCGGCAGCGGCGCAAGTCCAAGCGCCTTCCGCGCAGCCAGTAAGGTTGCGCCGAGGAGGCGCGCGTCGTTGACACTGTCCAGACTGCGTATTTCAGTGGGGGCCGAATCGGCGCCCCTTTTGCTTTGCGGTCAGCCCTTGCGATTGTGATAGACTAGATTTTTGTAAGAGATGCTTTGGCCGAGCAAAGGGGAGTGACGGGTTTGGAGGGCGGACGGTCCGCTTGGCAACGGTTGGAGCAAGAGTGGGTGGAGAAGCTGGCCGAGGCCGGCTACGTGGCCGAGGGGCCATTGGCCTTGACCGCGGGGTTGGCCCTGGCCTTGGAGCGGCCTCTCCTGTTGGAAGGACCCGCCGGGAGCGGGAAGACCTACTTGGCGGAGGCTCTGGCCGTGGCCACCGGCCGCCCCTTGGTCCGGCTGCAGTGTTACGAGGGCATTGATGCCCAAAGCGCCCTGTACGACTGGAACTACCACGCTCAGTTGGTGGCCCTGCAGCGCAGTCATGACATCAATCCGTTCGATTTTCGCTTCCTGCTGCCCCGTCCCCTGATGCAGGCGCTGCTTGACCCGGCCGGGGCGGTGCTCCTGGTCGACGAGGTAGACCGCGCCGATGAAGGCTTTGAGGCGCTCCTCCTGGAGTACTTGGCCGACTACCGGATCTCGGTACCGGAGTGGGGACGGGTCGAACCGGCGGTCAAACCGATAACCGTCCTCACCTCCAACCGCACCCGGCCCCTCAGCGATGCCTTGCGGCGGCGATGCCTGTACGCTTACGTCGACTGGCCGGAGGCGGAGCGCGAGGCCACCATCATCCGCCAGTGGGTTCCGGAGATGCCCGAGGGGTTGACTCGCGCCTTGGTGCGGGCGGTTGGCTGTCTGCGCAGTTGGCCACTGGTCAAGCCGCCGGGGTTGGCCGAGTCGCTGGATTGGGCGCGCGCCAGCCGGGCCTTGGCCTTTCCCCCGTGGAGTGAAGCGTTTGTGCGGGCCACCCTGGGCATGGTGGTGAAAGACCACCTCGACTTGCAGTGGGTGGTGGACCGAATCGGGGAGTTGGTGGCCGGACCCGCTTGAGTGGCCGCGCAGGCCCAGAGGCCAAGAGACTCGGGGCCGCCTCGGGTGGAACCCGAGGAGACGAAGGAGGAGGGACCGACGCCGGCCAAGCCCTTGAGCCAGGGATGGACGGCCTCGGCGGGGCGCGGCCGCGACTGGCGGTCGGAAGTGCCGCCGTGGCCTCACTGGGTATCCAAGGTGACCTCGCCCTTCCCTCCTCGGAGACGCAGTCGGGTCAAACGTTGGGAGCAGCCCGAGCTCGGCGCAGGTTTGGATTGGCGCCGCACCTTCCGAGCCTGGGCCCGGCAGGGCGGGGTGGGACTCACCTTGGCGCGGCGCCACCGGCGGCGTTGGCCGGAGCGGCTGGTGGTGCTGTGGGATGTCTCCGGATCGATGGTGGAATACGCCGAGTGGCTGTGGCCCTGGCTGTATCGCGTGCTTCAGGACAGCGTCGAGTGGGCGGTTTTTGCCTTTGGCACGGGCGTCGCCGACGTCAGCGACGCCTTTCGCGGCTCCTACCGCCAGGGGGCGGAACGGCTCCATCAGGTGTTTCGCATCTGGGGCTCCGGCACCACCATCGGGGCCAGCTTTCTGCAGTGGATGGCCGGGGCGGGGTCGGTATGGTTGCGCCCAGGTACCACAGTCTGGATCATCTCCGATGGCTGGGACCGCGGCGAGCCGCAGGAGCTGCGGGAGGCCTTGCGCCGAATGCGTCAAGCCGGGGCCACCCTGTTCTGGCTACACCCCTTGATGCACACGCCGGGATTTGCCCCGGCCACCCGGGCTTTGAAGGTGGCGATGCCCTACCTCCAGGCGCTGGTACCGGCAGATGGACCCGAGGAGCTGTTGCAGCTGGGAAGTTATCTAGGGAGTTGAACGCCGTCAGACTGGATGCGTAGGAAGGAGGGAGAGGAGAGAACGGCCGGTTCTCTCCTCGCGGACGGCTATGAAGCCTGCGCCGTTTGTATATCATCGACCGCGTACGGTGGAAGAGGCCGTGGCGTTGTTGGGCCTTCCGGCCTGCAAGGTGCTGGCGGGAGGCCAAAGCCTGGTGCCGCTGATGAATTTTCGCCTCAGTCGCCCGCGCCACCTGGTCGACATCAACTGGCTGCCAGGCTTGGACGGGGTGGAGTGGGATCCTGACCAGGGCCGGCTGCGGTTAGGGGCGTTGGTGCGCCACCAGGTGCTGGCCACTCATCCGCTGGTCCGGCGCCACCTTCCGGTGCTCGCCGAGGCCGCCGGCCACATTGGGCATTGGGCGATCCGCAGTCGGGGCACCTTGGGCGGAAGTTTGGCCCATGCCGACCCGGCGGCCGAGCTGCCCGCGGCCATGGTGGCCTTGGGCGCGCGCTTTTGCCTGCGCAGTCAATCCGGCGAGCGCTGGGTGGATGCCGGGGAGTTCTTCCAAGGTCTCTTTACCACCGTCCTGGCGGAGGATGAGCTGCTGACGGCGGTGGAGGTGTCGGTGGACCAATCGGCGCGGTGGGGGTTTTACGAGATCGCGCGGCGGGTGGGGGATTTCGCCCTGGCCGGAGCTTACGCCCGACGTCGGGGCGGTGTCATCGACCTGACCTGGTTTGGGGTGGGGCCGAAGCCATTCACCGTGGAGCTGCAAGCGGGGGAGGCGGAGGCGGCCCTGGAACAGGTACTGCAAACCGCGGCCGAGGATGTGGCGGCGCGGCAGTGGGCGAAGGTGGCGGCCATGCGGGCGTTGCAACGGGCCGGGCGGTAATGAGGGAGGGACGGGATGACCGAGGGTGCCAACCAGAAGACGACGGCCGAGGAAGCGGTGGAAGTGGCGCTGGAAGTCAACGGGACCGTGACCAAGGTTCTGGTCCCAAGCCGGTGGCTGCTCAGCGATGTGCTTCGGCACCGCTTAGGACTGACGGCCACTCACGTCGGATGCGAGCAGGGGGTGTGCGGGGCCTGCACGGTGTTGATCGACGGGGTGCCGACCCGCAGTTGCCTCCTCTTTGCCAAGGCGGCGGAGGGGCTTGCCATCACCACCCTGGAAGGGGTGCTGGACGACCCGGCCCTGCAGGCGCTCCAGGAGGCGTTTCATCGCCATCACGCGCTGCAGTGCGGGTTTTGCACCCCGGGGATGCTGTTGACCGCCCTGGCCATGGTCCGACAGCAGGTTCCGGCCGAACCGGAGACCATCCGGGAATACCTGTCCGGTAACCTGTGCCGGTGCACCGGGTATCAGTACATCGTGGAGGCGGTTGCCGAAGTCCTCCAAGCCGTCGACCGAGGCGATCCCGCGGGGTCGCCGGCCTTACCGTAAAGGAGGGGGGAGAGCATGGAGCACTCACGACCGCAATGGACGGGGGCACGCGTGGCGCGGGTGGAGGACGCGCGGTTGCTCTCTGGGCGGGCGCGCTATCTGGACGACCTTCCTTTGCCGGGGTGCCTGGAGGTGGCGTTCGTCCGTTCACCCCACGCCCACGCCCGCATCCGGCGCATCGACCCCCGCTTGGCCCTGGCGATGCCAGGCGTGGTTGCCATCTGGACCTTCAGCGACTGTCCGGTGCGACTGCTTCAGAGCGGGGTGTACCCGGTCGGGCAGCCGGCGTTGGCCGACGGCGAGGTGCGTTACGTGGGCGAGCCGGTGGTCGCGGTGTTTGCCGCGGACCGCTACCTGGCGGAGGACGCCGCCGAGGCGGTGGAGGTGGACTACGAGCCGCTGCCGGCCTATGTGGACCTGGCCGCCATCGTTGAGCACCCCGACTGGGCGGTCCATCCGCCGGTGGACAACCGGTACGTACATCGGGAATACGCCACCGAGGGGTTTGACCAGGCGTTTGCCCAAGCCCCGCACCACTTGCGGGTGCGCTTTCGCACCCGCCGGCAGACGGCGGTCACGCTGGAGCCCCGGGGGGCGGCGGCGGTCTTCGATCCCGCCTCCGAGCGGTTGACCTTCTACGCCTCTACCCAGTCTCCGCATCGGATGCGCGGGGACCTGGCCAAGTTTCTCGGCCTGCCCGACCACCGGGTGCGCGTGGTGGTTCCGGAGGTGGGGGGTGGATTTGGCATGAAGGCCAACACCTACCCCGAAGACATCCTGGTGGCATGGGCCGCCTTGAAGCTAGGCCGCCCGGTGCGCTGGGTCAGCGACCGCATGGAGTCGCTGCTAGCCGATGCCCACGCCCGCGATGACATCCACGACGTGGAGGTGGCCTTCGACGGGGAGGGGAGAATCTGGGCGGTAGCCGACCATCTCATGGCCGACGGGGGCGCCTATCCCGGTTATCCGTTTTCCGGGGCGGTGGGGGAAACCGGCCTGGCCGCGCAGGTGCTGACCGGACCCTACCAGATTCCGCACCTGAAGACCACCATCGACTGCGTATTCTCTCATAAGACCCCTCTGGGTGCCTATCGCGGAGTCTGGGGCCCCATCGCCTCGTTTGTGCAAGAGGGGATCGTCGACCGGGTGGCCCGCGCCGTCGGCAAGGACCCGGCGGAGGTGCGGCGGTTGCAATTGATTGACCAATTTCCCTACCGCAACCCGGCCGGATTGGTCTACGATCCCGGGTCGTATCGGGACTCCATGGAGCTGGCGTTGAAGGCGATTGATTACGACCGCTGGCGGGACGAGCAGCGCCGAGGATGGAGGGAGGGCCGATACCTGGGGATTGGCATCTCGGTCTTCGTCGAGCCCTCGGCCATGGCCGCGTCCGAGAGCGGGTCGATCCCCTACGAGGCGGCCACGCTGCGGATGGAGCCCTCCGGCAAGGTCACCGCCTCGTTAGGGCTGGGCCCCACCGGCCAAGGCCATGAGACCACGATGGCGCAGCTGATCGCCGACGCGCTGGGCATAGCGGTGGAGGACGTGGTGGTGCTGCACGGCGACACCGACAGCGCCCCGCTGGGCGGGGGCACCGGGGGCAGCCGCTCGGCCACCATCGGGGGCGGAGCGGCGCTTACCGCCGCCGAGCGGTTGGGGGAGAAAGTGCGACGGGTGGCCGCCCACCTCTTGGAGGCCGACTTCGAAGACGTGGTGCTGGCCCAGGGGCAGGCTTACGTGCGGGGCGTGCCCAGCCGCGCGTTGCCCCTGGCCGAGGTCGCCCGCATCGCCTACACCGACGTCGCCCGCCTGGGTCCCGAGTTGGAACCGGGTCTGGAGGTCACGGCCCGCTATCGCCCGCCGCTTCCCATGACCTTCTCCAACGGCACCCACGTGGCGGTGGTGGAGGTGGACATTGAGACCGGTTTGGTCAAGGTGCTCCGCTACGCGGTGGTCAACGACTGCGGCACCCTGATCAACCCACAGATTGTGGAGGGGCAAATCGTGGGGGGCGTGGCGCAAGGGGTGGGGAGCGCCTTCTTGGAGGAGCTGGCCTACTCCGAGGACGGCCAGCTGACCACGACCACCCTGCTGGACTATCGCCTGCCCGAGGCGACCGACGTCCCACCGGTGGAGATTCAGCATCTGACCACTCCCTCCGCCTCGTTGGGAGGGATGAAGGGGATGGGCGAGGGGTCTTTGATCGCCGCCCCCGCCGCCTTGGTGGGCGCCGTCAACGATGCCTTGGCGCCCTTGGAGGTGTGGTTTTCCGAGATTCCAATTACTCCTGAGGCAATCGTGCGGGCGGTGCGGCGCCGTGCCGAGGCGCCGCGATGAGGCGCTCGCGGTACAGGGCTTGGGCTCGTTGCCACTCCTCGGGGGTAGGGCGATCCGGGTCCAGGGGCTCGCAAGCGCTCAAGGCCTCCACCAGGACCGCCTCCACCGACTCGGGGGTGACGGAGGGCCCCAGAAGCTCCCCCAGCGTGGTCAGGGCGTCGATGGAGTAGCGGCGCGGAAGACCGGCCTTGCGGTAAAAGGCTTCGAGGAGCTGGCGCACCTGTTCGAGGTCTTGTTGGACCGCGATCACGCCGCCGACCAGGACGTAACCCTGGCGGATGGCCTGGGCCAGCCCGACCAGCTTTTTGCCGTGGACCACCAGGTCGTAGGGGCCGTCGCACCAGGCGCCATCGGCTCGGCCGAACTCGGTTGGGGCGCCTAGCCGGGCCAGCCCTTGGCGAATGCCCGCGGTAAAGCCGGCAAAGTGCTCGCGCCACTGGGTCCAGTCGCGGCCCGGGCGAATGATCGCATACACCAGGCACCCGGGGTCTAGCACCACCGTGGTTCCGCCCTCACGGCGCCACAGCACTTGGTAGCCGAGGTCGGCTAAGAAGGCGGCCGCCGACGGGAGATCGGGTAGCTGGCGGTCGCGAGGGCCGACCAGGACCACCGGCTGGGGCCGGTCAAACAGTACGGCCGGAATCCCGCGGCGGACCGTGACCTCGGCGACCGCCTCCGGGAGCACCGGTGCCAAGGGAGCCTGCTCCGGGGTAAGCTGGTGGTGGAGGCAAATCAAGCGCGACATCGGGCCCTCCCCGCCTAAAAGCTATCGGTCAACAGTATACGCCACGCAGAGGAGGGCATGGCCACGAGGTCCGACGCGCATTCAGACAAATCTCTGGCCCGGCGTTGGGCGCGATTTTTACTCCGCCTTGGGGCCGGCGGCTGGGTGGGGATGATGATTTGGTTCTCCTTTGCGGTGGCCCCTACCCTGTTCGCCACCGTCTCTGCGGACCAGCTGGGCTCGGTGCTGGCCCGGCTCTTTCCCCAATATTACGGCTACGGGGCCCTCTTCGGGGCGGCGGCTTGGATAGGGGCGCTTTGGCGCTATGGGCAAGAGCGCGGGCGCGCTCGCGGCGCCGTGTTGGCGCTGTTGACGGCGGCGCTCTTGGCCCTTGCCCAAGCGTATCGGCTGTTGCGGGCGATGAGCCACTTCGCCCCTGCTAGCGCCGGCTTTTCCGCCATGCACCGCCAGTCGCTCGGACTCAACGCGATAGAGATGTTGGCGGTCTTCATCGCGCTGGTCCTCGAGGCAGGCCTCGACTGAGCGCCTAGTCCGCCACCACTCGCACCCGATAGTCGCGAAACCAGGCGTTGAGCTGAATCAAGAAGGCAAAGAGCTGGGCCGTCCCCATCAGCTGACCATACCAGGGGATGTTGGCGATGTCCTGGCTGGGGTCGGTCAGTTGGCGCACGAACTCCACATTGATCCAGGGCCGCAGCGGGGAGGCGGGGTCGTCGAGGACCTCGCGGACCAGGCGGCGGCGCATGGTTTCGCGGTAGGTCGGGTTGAGCGTCGAAGGGTAGGGGCTCTTGCGGCGCCACACCACCTCGTCGGGCAACCACCCTTCGGCTGCCAAGCGCAGGATGCCCTTGACTTCTCCGCGGTAGCGCTTCATCTCCCAAGGGATATTCCAGACGTACTCCACCAGCCGGTGGTCGCAGTAGGGCACTCGCACCTCCAGACCGGAGTACATGCTCATGCGGTCCTTGCGGTCGAGCAGACAAGCCAGGAACCGGGTCATGCTGAGGTACGCCACCTCGCGCAGCCGCCTGGCTTCTCCGCTCTCCCCGGCCAGATGTGGCACCTCGGCCAGCGCCTCGCGGTAGCGGTCCTGCACGTACTCGCGCAGGCGGGTTAGGCGCAAGGCTTGCTGGGAGAACACCTTCAGGCGCTCGTTGAGGGTTCGAGACCACGGAAAGGTGTCGGCCCAGATGGCCTCTGGCAAGCGAAACCAGGGGTAGCCGCCAAAGATTTCGTCGGCGGCCTCTCCTGAGACGGCCACGGTGGCCGACCGTTTAATTTCGCGGCAGAAGACCAGCAGCGAGGTGTCGATGTCGGCCATCCCAGGCAGGTCGCGCGCATAGAGGGAAGGCAGAAGGTATTCGTCGAGGACCGGGGTGTCTAAGATCACCTCATGGTGCACCGTGCCTAGATATTGCGAGACCCGGGCGATCCAAGGGCCGTCGAGGTTGGTCACAAATTCGGTCGGGCGAAAATGGAGCGCCTGGTCGACAAAGTCGATGGAGAAGGTGTGCATGGGACCGCGACCGGACTCCAGGTAGGCCTTCTGAGCCAGGGCGGTGACCACGCTGGAATCCAGGCCTCCCGAGAGCAGCGTGACCACCGGCACGTCGGCGACCAGCTGCCGGGCCACCGTATCCTCCAACAGCTCGCGCAGGTGGGCGCGGGTTCCTTCGAGGTCGTGGGGATGGGGTTGGCTGACCAACTGCCAGTAAGGACGGGTGGCCCAGCCTTTGCGGTCGGCGACCAACAGGTGGCCCGGCTTGAGCTCGTAGACGTTTCGGAAGATGCCATGGCCCGGCGTGCGGGCGGGCCCAAGCCCCAGCACCTCGGCCAATCCTTCCCCGTCGACCTCCGGTTCCACCCAGGGATGGGCCAACAGCGCCTTCAACTCCGACCCGAAGAGGACTCCCCCGCGGCGCGGGGCAAAGAACAGGGGTTTGACCCCCAGGCGGTCGCGGGCCATCACCAGCCGCTCAAACCGACTGTCCCAAATCGCAAAGGCAAAAATTCCGTTCAGCCGACCGACTGCCTCCACGCCCCATTGCAGGTAGCTGACCAACAGGACCTCCGTGTCCGAATGGCCGCTAAAGTGATGGCCATACCCACGGAGTTCTTGACGCAGCTCCTCGGTGTTGTAAAGCTCTCCGTTGTAGACCAAGGTGACGGGGTGGGAGCCGAGCCAGCGGGTCATGGGCTGGGCGCCTCCCTCAGGGTCGACGACAATCAAGCGACGATGGGAAAACCCGCAGTGAGGGACAATCCAAGCGCCTTCCGCGTCCGGGCCCCGACAGGCCAAGGTCTCCCCCATGGCCTGGATCACCGGCGCTTCCGACTCCAAATTGCGCTCCCAATCTACCCAACCGGCGATACCACACATGTTGCTTTTCGCTCCTTACCGGAAAATGCGATCACCAGCCATGGTATGCGCCGCGCCATGTGGCGGCCCAGTCCATCGGCTGGTGATATCCGGCAAAGGGAGCAACCGTTGTCAGCCAGGGGGCTAAGGAGCCAGGTCGCCTAGGCGGTTGCGGTTTAAGGTCTCCTCCTTAAGCAGCTGACTGACGGTCAGAAACTGGTAGCCGCGTTGACGCAGGGCCGGGATTAGGGCGCGAACCGCCTCCACGGTGCGCTCGGAGGAGTTGGGGCCGTCGTGGAAGATGATGATGCTGCCCGGCTCGATCTGCTTTAACACCAGGTCGGTCATCTGCTGGGCGGACAGTCGGCGTCGCCAGTCCCGGGTGTCAATCGTCCAGCCGATCACCTGATAGCCCAGCTGGTGCAAGACTTCCAGGGCGGTACGGTCGGAAAGCCCGGCCGGCAAGCGGTAGAGGGTGGGGTTCGGAGCGCCCAGCGATTTTAAGATGGCCGCGTTCTCCTCAATTTCTCGACGCACCGCGGCCGCGTCCTTGCCCTTGAGAATCAGGTGGCGCGAGCCGTGGCTGGCGATCTCCATTCCGGCCTTGACTTCGTCTTGGACCAAGGTCGGGTGGCGTAGCGCGTGGGAGCCGACGATAAAGAAGGTCGCGGGCACCTTCTCCGCGGTGAGAATCTGCAGGATTTGCGGAGTCCACTTGCGGGTAGGGCCGTCGTCAAAGGTCAGCGCCACCACTTTTTTGGAGGTGACCACCTGGCGGATGACTGGGGCAGCGGCGGCTGCCTTGGCCGGCGAGGCCGGCAGCAAGAGGGCTCCCAAAGCGAGCACAGCCGCCAACCACGCTCCAAGTTTGTTCCAAGCGTTGTGCTGCATGGCCAACACTGATGCGACGGCTTGCGCCTGGAGGCGGCAAGCCATCTCCTCCTTTCCCGGTCGATTCAGGCTCTTTATAGGCGACTTGCGATGGAGCCTACCACCGCCATCAGTATGGCAACTCCTCTCCTTGGCTATGCTGCCCGCGGTTGACAGAGGCGGTCGGGCTTCGTACGATGGCGACGAGACATTCAAGGGCTCGGAGAACGGAAGGAGCGCCAGGGATGGGAAAGGTCGCGATCACGGTGGCGACGGCTCCCTACGGCCGGACGGAGGCCCTGCGAACCGGGGCGGTACAGGTCGAGGGAGTGGATCTCCACTATCTGTGCATGTCGGTGGAAGAGATCTTCTGGCGGATGCTGCGCCATCAGGAATTTGATGCCTCGGAGATGTCGCTGTCCTCCTACCTTATCGCCCGCGACCGCGGGCACCCGCAGCTGATCGCCATTCCCGTCTTCCCGTTTCGGACCTTCCGCCATGGCTCCATCTTCATCAACACCGCCTCCGGGATTCGCGCCCCGGCCGACCTGAGGGGCAAACGGGTCGGGGTGCCGGAGTACGAGATCACCGCCTCGGTCTGGATCCGCGGGATCTTAGAGCACGAGTACGGGGTGCGCCCCCAGGATGTGACCTGGTTCTCGGGCGGCGAAGAGGAGCCGGGCCGCACCGACAAAAGCCGCCTGGAGCTTCCCCCCGAGGTGGTCGTCCGCCCAATTCCGCCACACACCACTCTCGACGCGATGTTGGTGGCGGGAGAGATCGACGCCCTGGTGGCCGCTCGCATGCCTCGTTCCTTGGTGGAGGGGGATCCCCGGGTGGCGCGTCTGTTTCCAGACTATCGCACAGTGGAAGAGGCCTATTACCGCAAGACCGGCATTTTTCCGATCATGCACTGCGTCTGTCTGCGCCGCGACGTGCACGAGCGCCATCCCTGGCTGGCCAAGAATTTGGAAAAGGCCTTTTCGGAGGCCAAGCGGCGTTGGGAGGAGGCGTTGTGGCGGGGCGCGGTCGAGCACATCGCCATCCCCTGGTTCTTGGCCGAGCTGGAGGCAGAACTGAAGGTGTTCGGACGAGAGGGGCTGTGGCCTTACGGACTGGGACCGGGGAATCGCAAGGTGCTGGAGACGTTTATCGACTACAGCTACGAGCAAGGTTTGATTCGGCGGCGGCCGACCATCGAGGAGCTGTTTGCCGAGAGCACCTTAGACCAGTTTCGGGTTTGAGGCCGACGTCGATCGATTAAAGAGGTGAACAAGTGATGGCTTCGTTGCGGGAATTTTTGAATCGATTGGAAGAGGAGGGCAATCCAGAAGACCTGTGTCACGTCACCGAGCCGGTAGACCCCGCTGACTTTGAGGTCACGGCCGTGCTGCAGCATTTGGAGAATGCCGGGCGCTACCCGGCAGTGTGGTTCGACCGCCCCAAAAATCTGTGGGGCCAGCCCTCCGCCTTCAGCCTGGTTTCCAACTTGTTTGCCAGCCGGGAGCGGTGCGCGCTGGCGTTGGGCCTCGAGCGGAAGGACAAAAACCTTCCCCTCAGCTTGGAGTACGCCCGTCGGGAGGAGCGGATGATCCCCCCGACCGTGATTGCGCCTGCCGAGGCGCCGGTCAAGCAGGTCATCCGCCGGGGGGAGGAGGCCGACTTGCGCATCTTCCCCATCGTGCGCCATCACGAGATGGATCCCGCCCCGTACGTCGACATGACGCCGTTTATGAAAGACCCGGACAGTGGGTCCTACAATGGCGCCTTCCTGCGCATGATGTACAAAGGGCCGCGGCGGCTTGGGCTTCACATGTCTCCTCGGCACAACTGGCAGATCGCCCGCAAGTATGAAGAGCGAGGCATGCCGACCCCGGTGGTGGTGGTGGTCGGCCATCACCCCGCCTTTTACCTCGGCTGTCTCAACGTCTCTCCGTTTGGCGTGGACGACTACCACAAGGTGGGGGCGATCATGGGCGAGAGCGTACGCCTGGTGCCCTCCGAAACCTGGGGGGAGGCGATCATGGTCCCGGCCGACGCCGAGATCGTCATCGAAGGCCAGATCTTGCCCGGGGAACGGGACGTGGAGGGCCCATTTGGCGAGTTCCCAGGAACCTACGGCCCGCAGCGGGTGCGCTGGGTGGTGGAGGTGACGGCCATCACCCACCGGCGCGACGCCATCTACCAAGATGTCTTCGTCGGTCACCGAGGCAACTGGATCATGGGGGCGATTCCTAAAGAGGGGTCGATCTACAACCGGATCAAAGGGGTCATCCCCACCGTCAAGGGGGTGCACCTGCCGCTGTCGGGGGTGGGCCGCTTTCACTGCTACATCTCCATCGACAAGAAGGTGGATGGGGAGAGCAAGCAGGCCGCTTTCATCGCCATGGGGGAGTGCGACTTTATCAAACACGTGATCGTGGTCGACGGGGACGTCGACCCCTTCAACGAGGAACAGGTCTGGTGGTCGGTGGCCACCCGCGTCCAGGCCGACCAGGACGTGGACGTCATCAAGAACGTGAAGGGCAACACGCTGGACCCGTCGCAGACCGACGACATCATGACCGCCAAGATGATCATCGACGCCACCAAACCGGTCCGGCGTCCCTTCGCGGCCCGCATCCGCGTCCCCGACCGGGTCATGCAGCGCATCGACTTGGCCCAGGTCGGTCTGACCGGACCCAGGAGCAAGCAAACGGCGCCGGCATCCGCCGAATAAGCTGCGGCGAGCGATGGCTGGCGTGGGGAGGAGAGGAGCGGAGCATGGCCACCATTTTTTGGGTCACCTGTCCCCGTTGTGGCGGGAAGTTTTATTGCCACACCCAAGACCTTAGGCATACCGACTGGAAGCTGCTCTGTCCGTTTTGTCAACACCGCTTCCATCAAGACGAGAGCCCTCAAATCGTGGAATAAGCCGGTGGGAGGCGCGGGATGGCCGAGGACAGCCTGCCGATCAGCTTGCGCCAGTTGCAGTACCTGGTCGCGGTGGCCGACCACGCCTCGATATCTGCCGCCGCGACCGCCTTGGAGGTCTCCCAACCCTCGGTGACGCACCAACTGCAGCTGCTCGAGGAGACCCTGGGGGTACCTTTGGTGGTGCGCCATCCCCGGGGGGTACGGCTGACCGGGGCCGGGGAGGTGGTGGTGGCCCGCGCCCGCCGGTTGCTGCTGGAGGTGGCGCAGCTCAAGGAGGGGCTGGACGGGGTGGCCGAGGCGCGCGGCAAAGTCCGGATCGGGATTGTGCCCACTGCCTCCTCCCATCAGTTTCCCGCGCTATACCGCGGCCTGGGTAGCCGCTACCCCGGGATCCAGGTCGAGCTGTTCGAAGAGTCGTCCTTGGAATTGGTCGATGGGGTGCGCCACGGGGATTTGGAGATGGCGGTAGTGGCCTTGCCGCTCCGTTACGCCGACATCCGCTTGGAGTCGCTGTGGCGCGAGGAGCTGGTGGTGATCACCGCCCCTGACCACCCCTTAGGAAAAGAGAGGGCCGTCCATCCCTCCCGGCTGGCCGAGGTGCCGTTTGTCAGCATGGCACCTGG
Organism: Bacillota bacterium; assembly: GCA_023512105.1. Lineage (GTDB taxonomy): Bacteria > Bacillota > Sulfobacillia > Sulfobacillales > Sulfobacillaceae > JAIMAE01. The sequence goes on from JAIMAE010000010.1 coordinate 37,259, forward strand.
CAATGGCCTGCAGTCGCGGGTGCTCGAGTTGTTTCACGAGGCGGGCACCCAGCCTCGGATTGTCTTTACCGCCCGGAGTGTGGCCACCATCGCCGGGTTTGTGGCGGCTGGGGTGGGCGTCTCGATTGTTCCCATCGAAGGGGTCCGCCACTATGCCGCACTGGGCGTGGTGCGGATGGTCCCGCTCTCGCCCCCGGCCTTTCGCCACCTGGTCTTGGTGCACCGGCCGCTCGAGGAGCTCTCTCCGGCCGCCGGGTTGGTAGTTCGCTACATTTTGGGGGAATCCCGCCGCATACACCCCGCTGAGCTCTCGACCTGACTCGTCCCCAGGCGCCCAGCCCATCCCCAGCATCCGGGCTCGTCCCCCGTCCTTCCCTCACGGTCCCGCCCGCCCGGCGCACCCCTTGACGACGTGCTTTCCATGATCTATTGTTCAAGCAAACAATTGAAAAATGGAGGAAGCCATGGACCCTGACCGCCGTTTCAAAGACGAGGCCTACGCGCAAGTCGCCCGCCTGGCCAAGGCGGTGTCGCATCCGCGCCGATTGGAACTTTTGGATCTTCTCTGTCAAGGGGCGATGACGGTAGAGGAGCTGGCCCAAAAGAGCGCGATGTCGGTGGCCAACTGTTCCCAGCATCTGCAGCAACTCAAAGCGGCGGGCCTGGTACGCGCCGAAGTGCGGCGGCAAACCCGCCGCTACCAACTGGTCGACGACGGGGTATGCGACCTGCTTCGCCTCCTCCACGGGTTGGCCGAGCGCTACTACGCCGAACTGCGAGTGCTCTATCACGACTTCATGGGCGGCTCGCCCGCGCTCGAAGCGTTGGACCCGGCCGGGTTGCTGGACCGCTTGGCCGACCAGTCGGTGGTGCTACTAGACGTGCGGCCCCGCTCCGAGTACGAGGCCGGACATTTACCGGGTGCGCTCTCGGTGCCGTTTGAGGCCTTGGCGACGGAGTTGGCCAAGTTGCCCCGCGAACGACCGGTTGCGGCGTATTGTCGCGGCCCTTTCTGCGTCCTCTCCCTACACGCCGTGGAGCTTTTGCGGGAAGCCGGATTCGACGCCTTTCGGATCCCGGGTGGGGTGAGCGAGTGGCGGGGCCGGGTGGCGTTGGTCAGGGAGTCGTAGCCTTCCCCAAGCGCCTCGGGGGGCGGCCTGTTCAACCGGCCGGGGGGCATGGGTTCCGATAAAAAGAAGCAGGAGAGATCGCAATGATTTTCCGTCAGTTTCTGCATCATACGCCGGTGGTGGCGGCGTCCTATCTCTTTGGGTGAGGGGGAAAAGGGCTTGCTGCAGTGGTGGATCCGCTGCCTGACCTGGAACCCTACCTGCAAACCTTGGCAGAGACCGGAATGCGCCTCGTCTACGTCATCGACACCCATACCCACGCCGACCATCGGTCGGGGGCGCGGGCCTTGGCCGCTGCGACGGGCGCGAGGTTGGTGCGACACCGCCTAGCCGAGGTGCGCAAACCCGTGTACGCGGTGGAGGACGGCGACCGCCTGGAACTGGGCAACGTGGTCGTCGAGGTGCTCCATACTCCCGGGCATACCCCAGACCACCTCGCGCTGTTGATCACCGACCGACGGCGGGGGGAGGAGCCGTGGTGCGTGCTCACCGGCCATACCTTGATGATTGGAGATGCCGGACGCCCGGACTTGAGCCCCGAGGCCTCGGCTTGGGCGCTCTACCACAGCCTTCAGCGGCTGGCGGCGCTGCCCGACTACGTGGAGGTGTATCCCGGGGCGTTTGCCGGCTCGACCTGAGGACGGGATTTAAGTGGAAAGGTCGTTTCCACGATTGGATTTGAACGACGCTACAATCTAGCGTTTCGCCAACCCGATGCCGAGGCGTTCGTCCGCTTCATCCTAGACACCCTGCCGCCAAAACCCGACGATTACCAAGCCATCGTACACTGGAATCGGAGTGAGGGGTAGCGATGCCCAAAGTGCGTTCGCTCGGCCTTGGATTGCGGAGCAATCTCCTTCCGTTTGCCGCCTTGTCCTTTATCGTCTTCTTGGTCGGAGCCCTCTTAGGGGTGGAGCGGGTCACCGTCCCGCTGATTGGACACCAGGTGTATCACATCACTCAGAGCTGGACGCTGAGTTTCATCGTATCCTTCGGCGTGACCAAGGCCTTAGTCAACCTCGGGGCGGGGCGATGGTCGGACCGAATCGGGCGCCGGCGCCTCTTGATTGCCGGTTGGTTGGTGGCGGTGCCGATGGTGGCCGTGGTCCTGCTGGTCCACCGATGGTGGGCGGTCGTGCTGGGCAACATCTGTTTGGGCGCCAACCAGGGATTGGCGTGGACGATGACCGTCACCGCGCAGCTGGATTTGGTGGCTCCCCGGGAGCGGGGCTTGGCGATGGGGATCAACGAGGGGATGGGCTACCTGGGGGTGGCCGCAACAACCGTGCTCGCGGCA
>JAIMAE010000390.1 GCA_023512105.1 Bacillota bacterium
GAGCTGGTGGAGCGGGCCACGGTGATTCCCAACGGCGTCCACCCCCTGTTCTTTGAGCCTCCTCCGTCGGAATTGGTAGCGGCGGTTGGGCGCCGGCTCGGCCTGGCACGGCGGCCGAGATTGCTGTACGTGGGCGGCTACGACCCGCGCAAGAATTTGGCCACTCTATTGGCGGCGGTATCCCAAGTGTTTGCGCGCCGGGAAGGCGAACTGGTCCTGGTGGGCGCACTTGGACAGCCCGAGGTCCAGGCGGCGGTAGAGGCCCACGGGCTGACGACGCGGGTGATTGCCACCGAACCAATGCCGCGGGCCGAGTTGGTCGCTCTCTATCACCTGGCTGACCTGTTTGTCTTCCCCTCCCGCTACGAGGGGTTTGGCCTCCCTCCGGCCCAGGCGCTGGCCGCCGGGGTACCGGTGGTGGCCAGCAAGATTCCGGCTGTGGAGGAAGTGGTGGGGCCTAGCGGCGTCTTGGTCGAGGCCACCAAGGTGGGCGCGTGGGTGGAGGCGATCGAAGGGGTGCTGGATAGTCGGGGCTTGAGCGAACGCATGGTGGAGCGGGGCCGCGAGCGCGCTCAAGCCTTCCACTGGGCCGAGGTGGCCTTGCGCTACCAAGGGCTTTACGAACAGTTGGTGAAACGGTGAAACGCGTGTTGATGATCTCCAAGGCCTTGGTCACCGCCGCCTACCGCAGCAAGGTGGTGGCGCTCAACGCCCTTGCCGGCGGCGAGATCGAGGTCGGAGTGCTGACCCCTCCCGCCTGGGGGGACCTTCCGTTTGAGGCGCTGCCCGAAGACGGGGCCTACCCCCTCTTTGTGCGGCCGATTTGGGGAAACGGGCGAAACCACCTCCACCGGTACCCGGCCCTGCTCGAGGTCTTGCGCCGCTACCGGCCGCACCTGATCCACATCGACGAAGAGCACTACAGCTGGGTGACGTTTGAGGCCGTCCTGCATGCTCGCCGGATGGGGATTACCCCTCTGTTCTTCACCTGGCAAAACCTGTTCAAACGCTATCCATGGCCCTTCTCCGCCTTCGAGCGGACCGTCTTCGCCGC
>JAIMAE010000391.1 GCA_023512105.1 Bacillota bacterium
GCGCAGCCAACCCGGATGTGTCTTGGGCTCGGCGATCCGGGCCAGCTTGGGCATGATGCAGCGCAGGTCGCCTCGCAGCACCACGTGCGGGCGCACAATCTTGGCGATCTCGGCCGGGTCGACCTCGGCGTGCACGATCTTGGCGCGGGGGGCAAACTGGTCCACCTTGCCGGTCACCCGGTCGTCGAAGCGGACGCCCAAGGCCAAGATCAGGTCGGCCTCCTGCATCGCGTGGTTGGCGGTCCAGGTTCCGTGCATGCCCAGCATGCCCAGCGACAGCGGATGGCTGCCGGGAAACGTGCCCAGTCCCATCAGGGTGGTGGTCACGGGAATCTGATACCGTTCGGCCATCACCCGCACCCAGTGGGCGGTATCGCTGGCCGTCACCCCGCCTCCGACGTACAGCACCGGTCGGCGGGCGCGGCGGATCAGGCTGCGGACCCGGGCCCAGTCGAGCGGTCGCACCGCGGCCTCGGGGGCTGGTGGAGGAGTGGGCTGCCAGGAGGGATTGGAGACTTCCGCCAACTGCATGTCCTTGGGGAATTCAATGGCCACCGGCCCCGGCCGTCCCGAGGTGGCGGTGTGCACCGCTTGCTCTAGCACCCGGGCGATGTCCCCCGGGTCGGTGATCCGCCAGCTGTGCTTGACGATCGGCATGGTCATGCTGAAGAGGTCCGCCTCTTGGAAGGCGTCCGTGCCGATGAGCCCGGTGGGCACCTGGCCGATCAACACCACCAGCGGCACCGAATCGGTCATCGCCGTGGCCAAGCCAGTGACCACGTTGGTCCCTCCGGGGCCCGAGGTGACCAAGACTACCCCGGGGCGTCCGCTGACCCGGGCGTAGCCGTCAGCGGCGTGAATGGCGGCGGCCTCGTGCCGGGTGACGATAAACCGAAGGTCGGCGTGTTCGGCCACCATGGCATCCACCAACGGCAAAATCGCGCCTCCGGGAATGCCAAATACGGTGTCCACTCCCAGCTGCTTTAACACGTTCCAGGTCCATTGGGCCCCGTTCATGACTCCCCCCTCGCTTTCTTGGCCTCAGCCGAT
>JAIMAE010000392.1 GCA_023512105.1 Bacillota bacterium
ACCATCCTGGGAGCGCTCTTGGCCCACGTGCGGTTCTGACGCCTCGCACGCCTCTTAGGCCCGAGAAAGCAACCGAGGGGCGGCTCGGCTTCGGGGCACCATGTCCGCTTCTATAAAGTGGGGTTCTCCCAGACGGCCCCACAGGGACTGTCACCAACCGATAGCTCGAAGCTTTGGCGGTGTTGGCCATCAATGGCTCATTTCTTTGCTTACCGCACTCGACTTCCTGCGGCGGTGATGGCCACGGGCAAAATGGATCGCCCGCGGTCGGCTGTGAGTTCATGGAAGCGCTGGTCCCGCAAGATTGGGCGGCCATCCTCATCCCCGCTCTAGCCACTGGCGGCAACCCCCCGTACCGCTGAGCGAGCCTAACCGGGCTCTGCAGGCTGAGAAGGATTAGACCGCACCACCCGCTCTTTGAGCCGGGTTTCCTTCAGCCACCTTGCCCACTGCGGGCGGCGGCCCTGCATCGATGGCGGAAATGTAGGCCGAGGCGAACACGGTCTCGCACGGTCTGGGTCAAGTCCCAAACCCATTGCGCCACCTAGCTGCCGCCGGGACTGTGGGGGCAGATCCTCCTGCGACCAGCCTGCAATGTCTTTGAGTTGAGAAAGATGCAGGCAGAAACCGAAACGGCCCGCAGGCCGGCTTATCCCTTGGGCCCCAACCGCGGCGCCGGCGAGCCGAAAGGTGGCGGCAGAGCCAAGGGAGTGGTTCGGGGCGGTTCGGGGTTATCCCCCCATGGGGTGGCCAAGCCTGGCCACCCCGCCAAATCTCCTGCGCCAGGAATTCCCTAGCAGGTTTTCGGTGCACCCACCTGGGGTGAATGAGCCCTCAGCTCTCCGGCTCTACCACGATCACCGGCACCGGCGAGCGTTGCAGCACCCCGCGGGAGATGCTGCCCAACAGCAGGCGCTGCATCGCCGTGTGCCCATGGCGGCCCACCACCACGACATCGGGGCGCTGTTGCTCCAGGTAGTGGACCAAGGCCTCCACCGGGGGACCCTGCAGGCGCACGGTGGCCGGCCCAAAACGCTCTAGCCGCTTGGC
>JAIMAE010000393.1 GCA_023512105.1 Bacillota bacterium
TCCACCAACGCTTTGGCTTCTGTCAGGGAAAGGCCGGTCAGTTCCCGCACCACCTTGATGACCTGCACCTTCTTGTCGCCAGCCGCGGTCAGGATGACGTCGAACTCGGTCTGCTCGACCTCCTCCGCCGCCGGAGCCGCCGCTCCACCGGCCGCTGCCGCCGCCGGCGCTGCCGCCACCGCCACCGGAGCCGCCGCCGTGACGCCGAATTCCTCTTCCAGCGCCTTGACCAGCTGCGAGAGCTCCAGCACGTTCATTCCCTTGACTGCCTCGATGATCTCTTCGACCTTGGCCATCCATTTACCTCCTAACTTTGTCGTCCCTGGTCTAAAAAATTCTAGCCCTGCGCCTCACGCAGCTGCCGAATTTGGTCCAGCGCCCGGGCCAGGTTGGCGATTGGCGCGTTCAACACCCAGACCACGCGCTGGATCGGCGCCGCCAGGGCCGAGACCACCTGCCCGACCAACACCTCCCGAGAAGGCAGCTCGGCCAGCGACCGCACCGCCTCCGGACCTATCGCCTGGCGCCCCAGAACCCCCGCCTTGATCTCCATCCGGCGAAACTCGCGCACCACCTGGCTCATGGCGCGAGCCGCGGTCACCGGGTCTTGCTCGGAAAAGGCCACCGCCGTGGGCCCCGCCAGATAGGGGCCCAGGCCCTCCACTCCGGCCTGCTCTGCGGCAATCCGCAACAGCGTGTTCTTGATGACCTTGAAGGTTACGCCCTGCTCGGCCAGCTTTCGCCGAAGCTCGGTCATCTGCTTGACCGTCAGCCCCCGATAGTCGGCCAACACCGCCGCTTGGGCGCGGGTCAAGTCCTCCTTGGCTTCCTCAATGATCTCGGCCTTTCGCTGAGTTGGCATGCGCCACCTCCAAAAAAATACCTCCGCCCGTCCAAAGGCAGAGGATGCGCGGCCCGGCTCTCGCCGCTCCCGATTCATGCACCTGAGCAGGAAATTAAGCCGAGTCTCGGCACCTGCCGTCTTGGGCGTTGCGCTTTATCCTACCACGGATCTCCCAGCCTGCGCAAGAAAAAGCGGTCGGGCGAG
>JAIMAE010000147.1 GCA_023512105.1 Bacillota bacterium
CAGTAATGGTCGAGGTCGGCCGCCAGTTCCGGATGGGCAAAGTCCCCTTCCGTGGGGGAGAGCAGCAGTCCACCGGCACCCAAGGTTTGCAGCACTTCCACCGCACGGGGGTACAGGCGAGGCATCAGCCCGCGGATGGTCTCCAAGGGGTGTGCCGCCGGGCGCGCCTCACCCCAAGGCGTCTTCTCCCAATGGGTCTCCGCCGAGTCCAGAAGGGCCCGGATCGCCTCCACCCCTTCGATCAGCTCCCCGAGCTGCTCTTGAACGTTGAGAAAGCCGTCGATGCCAATGCTCTCCGCCAGCTTTACCGCTACCGCGGTCACCAAGGTCAGCTTCTCCAACCCTCGCACCGCGGTCTGATGAGCCGGCTGCTGCCACAGCCCGGTCTCGGGGTACAGGGCGTTGGCCGCCTCCACGTTGCCGTACAGGAAGACCCGCGACCACGGCACCAGGACGTCGTGGAAGACCAAGATGGCATCCATCTCTTCAAACCGGGCGGCCAGGGGGTGGTCGAAAGCGGAAAGCCGGGCCGGCTGCACCGACTCCCGGCAGACGATGCGCAGCCCCGGGGCATCGATGGGAACGGCGAAGGCCAAGGCGTACGGTTCGTCCCCGGGACGCAGGCCAGGAAACGGGTAGACCAGTACCTCGTCGGTGAGAGGCGCCAGGGTGGCCAACATCTTGGCCCCCCGCACCACCAACCCTTCAGGAGTCTCCCGCACCACCCCGAGGTGGAGATACGGGTCGGCCTGTTGATGGGAGGCGCGGCTGCGGTCGTTTTGCGGGTTGATGATGGCGTGGGTAAGAAAGAGGTCCCCGTCGCGAACGTACCGGTAGTAGGCCAGCAAGCGCTCAGCCCACTCTGGGTTCAGCCGTTCAAAGAACCAGGCATTAGAGGCAAAGGCGGTCAGGGTCACGTTTAAGAAGTCCGGACTGCGCCCCATCAGGCCATAGGTCGCCCGCGCCCAGGTCTCAAAGAGGGCGCGCCGGGCCCGCAGGTCTTCCAGGCTGGCAGGGCGCAGAAAGGCGTTGGAGACCCGCTCGCCGGTGTCGGCGGCCACGTGGGTGATGTGCGGTTGATGGGCAGGGTCGTGTTGCAAGTCGTAAAGGCGTGCCACCTCCCGCATCGGCTGCTGGAAGAGCGGCTCCGCGGTGACATCGGAGATCCGCCGCCCGTGCAGCCAGACCTCGGGACGGCGCCGACGCAGTCCCTCAATGTACGCCTTTCCCGTTCGAATCCCCATTGCCGATGCTCTCCTCTCTTCGCCGCGTGTTCGACCCGGTTATTGGTTGAGGAACGCCAGCACCTGTTCCGCAAGTGCGGCCGGCGCCTCTGAGGGAACGTTGTGCCCGATGCCGGGCAGCACCTCGACCTTCATCCCCGGGTGCTCCCCTTGCATCCGCTCGACGATCTCGTCGGTCAACATGTCGGACCGCCCACCCCGGATCAACAGGACCGGCACCGACACCTTGCCCCAGGCCCCCCACAGGTCAGGGCCTCCCTCCGACACCGGGGCGGGAAAGATATGCTCTTTCACCCGGGGGTCCCGGCGAATTCGCGCCCGGCCATCCCCGAGCGGCTCCAGATACTCCGCCATCCGGGCTTCGTACACCGAATCGCTCTCGGCCCGATACAACCCTCGATACTGCTCGTAGAGGGCCTCCCTGGAACCGGACTCCGGCCAGCTTCGCACCCGCTCTCGCACGCGGGGAGAGCCAGGGCCAGCTCCCGGCCCCGCATCGACCAAGACCAACCGGGCCACCCGCCCCGGGTAGTGGGCGGCCACCCAGACGCCCAGCCGTCCGGCCATCGAATGGCCCACGTAGACGATGGGCCCTGGTCCCACCCCAGCCAAATACTCGGCCAAGGCATCGGCCAATTCGGTAAACCGGTACCGGGCCTCAGGGTGCCAAGGGCTGTAGCCAAATCCCGGCAAGTCCGGCGCCAAGACCCGCCAGCCTGCCTCTGCCCACACCGGGGCCACGGCGTGGAAATCCCACGAGGTGCCGCTTACCCCGTGCACGGCGACGATGGTGCCGCGCCTTCCCCCGTCCTCCGCCTCCCACCGCCGACTGACCATGGGAACCTGCCACTGCATCCTTACTGCCATAAAAATCCTCCTCCTCTTTGCTTTGCCGAAGCCGCCACGGTACGATGGCGTTCGCTCCCGAACGCACTCCGTGGCTCAAGAGCACGCCCACTGAAAGGCAGAGCCGGGACGCGGCACCACCACCATCTCCCCGGAAAAGAATCCGAGCCCATCTCCCACGCGATAACTGAAGTCGACCACCTCGCCCAGGTACAAGGTGTGGTCGCCCGCCTCCACCGAGCGCCAGGGCCGGCAGCCGATGACGGCCAGCGCACCGGGCAGCGTCGGCCCGATGGCGTTCTGCTCCCAGCTGACCGCCACGCCTTGCGGACGCCCGGCAAACTGCCAGGCCAAGGCCACCTGCTCGGCGGAGAGGACGTTGACGACAAACGGCTGGTCGCGCAAGGCGTCGTGGGCGCGGGCGGATCGGGCGATGGAGACCAGCACCAGGGGAGGCTGCAGAGACACCGAGGTAAAGGAGTTGACGGTAATCCCCCGCGGTCCCTCTTCGGACGCCCAACTGACCACGGCCACCCCCGTGGCAAACCGCCCCAAACAGCGTCGCAACTCCCGGTGATCCACCGCCATCCCTCCTCGATCGGGCGGCTATAAGCCCAGCGACTGGCTGGTCAGCACTTCCCTCGATCGCGCGTTGCGGCGTGGAGCCGTCTCCCGAAGCGCCCAGCCCAGCGGCAAGATCATGGCCTCGGCCAATCCCACCACCAAGATTGCGGTGGCAAGCCCCCAGTGGCCGGCGATGACCCCTAAGGCCAGCGGCATCACCATCGTCCCCACCACCACGCCAAAGAAATTGGTCAGTCCGATGGCGTTGCCGACCAAGCTCGGCGGCACCGACTCGCTGACCACGGTGGCCATGGCGATCGGCTGAAGTCCCCATCCAAAGAACCCGTTGACGGCGATCAACATCGCCAAGGGCCCCGGACCCAAACGCCACTGGCTCATCGCGATCAGCGAGGCCGCCGCCAAGGCCGCGGCACCGACCACCACCGGACGCCGGCCGACCCGGTCAGACAGATACGGCAGGGCAAACTGGCCGATGAACCCCACGATCCCCCCGATCGAGAGCAGGTAGCCGGCCTGAGCCAGGGGAAAGTGGTCCACGCGGGTCAAAAAGAGCGAGGCGTAGCCGTTAAACCCTTGTAGCCAGGTCAAGATCAAGATGTTCAGACCCACCAGCAGCAAAACCTGTCGATTCCCTAACAGGTGCAGGCTGGCCTGAATCCCGCCGGAGGCGCGCCCGTGGATGGCCCGGGGTTCCCGCATCCAGCGGGCGAGCAGGGCCAAGATCCCCAAAGCAAAGACCGCGATCACGGCGTAGACCCACCGCCATCCGAGGTGCAGCGCCAGTTGGGTGATGATGATCGCCCCCAAGCCGGTGCCCATGATGGTGTAACCGCCCATGTAGAGACCCTGGTTGAAGGCCTTGCGTTCGGGACTAGAGACCTCGGCCACGGCGGCCTCCCCCACCGACCATCCCACCCCGTCGCCCAGCCCGATCAAATCGCGGACGATGAACAGGGAGAGGAAGTTCCAGACCGCCCCGATCAGCGCCGAAACCAGGGCGGCAAACGTCAGGGCGGGGATGAAGACCCATTTGCGGCCCACCCGGTCCGAAAGGTTGCCGCCAAACCAGGTGGAGAGCGCCCAGGTGACGGAGGTCCCGGACAAGAGCAGCCCCACCTGCCAGTAGGCCAGATGAAAGCGCGGCACCAGAATCGGAAAGAGATAGGCAATCCCGATGCGATTGAGTCCCACCACTCCCCACATCAACATCAGGAGCAGGACGATCGTCCACTCGTATACCCTCGGGTTGCGCACAAAAAACCTCCTTTGCCAGTGGGATCAAAAGGCCGAGCAATCGCCTCTTTACAAATTTTCTCGGGGTGTGGTGTTATTGTATAAGCCGGTCTGTTCCGGTTCCTATCCCGCTGTTCAGTCAGCTGGAACAGCCGCCAAGTTTTTTCGCGCAGTGAGGAAATCGTTCATGGTGCAATCCGTTCTACACGCACTGGCCGTCCTCGAGTGCTTCGAACGCGACCCCGTGCTCGGCATCAGCGAGATGTCCCGCCGCACCGGGCTCCCCAAAAGCACCGTCCACAACTTGGTGCAAACCCTGGTGGCTCGCCATTGGCTGCGCCGCACCTCCACCGGCCGCTACCAACTGGGTACCCGGTTGGTCGCCCTCGGCAGTCTCGTCTTCGACCGGCTCGAGATCACCGAAGTGGCCGAACCCATCCTCCGCCGCCTTGAGCGCCAGTTTCGGGAAACCGTCCACCTGGCCGTGGTCGATGGCGGCGAGGTGTTCTACGTCCACAAAATCGAGGCGGACCGTTCGGTGCGCATGTCGTCGCGGGTTGGACGCACCGCCGCCCTGCACTGCACCGGCGCCGGCAAATTGTTGTTGGCCTTCCGCCCGGAATTGTGGGAGCGGGCCTTGGCCACCGGCTTGCCGCCGCGCACCGCCCGCACCATCACCGACCCCGCGGCCTTGCAGGCCGAGCTGGCTCGCATCCGCCAACAAGGCTACGCCGTCGACAATGAAGAAACCGAGGAAAGCCTGCTGACGGTCGCCGTCCCGGTCTATGACTACTCCCGCCAACCGGTGGCGGCGATTACCGTCGCGGGGCCCAGCACCCGCATGCGCGCGCTGGGCGTCGAAGCCGTGGCCCAATCGGCCCAAGCCGCAGGAAGACAACTGTCCCAAGAGTTAGGGTTTTTGGGGCGGCTGCGCTCAGAGTAGGGCCGAAATCGCCAAACGGCGGCCGGGCCTCAATCGGTGACCAACGGAAAGGAGAAAACAGGAATATGCATGCATGGCGTAATCGATGGGTTTGGGCAGGGGCCCTGACCCTGGCCCTGGCTGGATGTGGCTCCGCCACCTCCTCCGGTCAGCCCGCGAGCAAACCCGCTCCAGCCACCTCCGCCGCCCCCTCGGCGGCGGCCCCGAAGCAGCTGGTTCATGTCACCATGGTGGAGGCGGTTTCCTCCCCGGCCTACGCCCCGGTCTTTTTGGCCCAAAAGCTGGGTTACTTCCAGGCCCACGGGGTGTCGGTCACCGTCTCCCCGCTGCAGGGAGGCAGCACGGCGGCCGCGGCGTTGATCGGAGGCAGCGCCCAATTCGACGCCGGGGTGGCCAGCGACGTACTGCTGGCCGACGCCAAAGGCAACCACCTGGAGTCGATCGCCGCCATCAACAACTCCATCTTTCTGGCCTTGGACATGAGCACCACCTGGGCCAAGGCGCATGGGATCACGGCCAACACCCCCTTAAACGACAAGTTGAAGGCGCTCAAGGGGGCCAAGATCGGGATTACCGCCCCCGGCTCCTTGACCGACCTAGCCCTTCGCTACATGCTGGGCCAAGTAGGCCTTAAACCCAACGTCGACTATCACGAGGTGGCCTTAGGGTCGCCGGCCGCCAACTTGGCCGCACTGTCCGCCGGTACCACCCAAGCCGCCATCTTCGACCCCTCCTTCGCGGACACCGCCGTCCAAAAGGGCGTGGGGCTGTACATCGGCAGCGGCACCGACTTTCCGGTCTTAAATAACGCCGCCTTTGGCTGCGTGGTGGTCGACCGCAGCTACGCGGAGGCCCACCCGGATGTCACTCGGGCGGTGGCCCAATCCATTGCCGAGGCGGACAACTTTATCCTCGACCATCCCCAAGAAGCCCTGCAAGACCTCTACCCGCTCTTCAAACTGCCCAAGTCCATCTTGGATTACGCCGTACCCCGGTACAACTTTGCCCGCGACGGGCTGACGACCCAGCAGGCCTGGGACAACGTGGCCCAGATCTTTGTGCAGAACGGGCTCTTGACCCCTGAACAGGGCAAGGCGGTGGCCAAGAACTTCACCAACCAGTACGTCCAAGGCGGGTAGAGAGTCTGCGCTTCTCCCGCCTCGCCCGCCGCCCTCCGGCTTTTGTGCCCGGGGGGCGGCAGGCGGACCAGACCATGGCTACGCTTGTCCCCACCGTAAGAAGCGAATTCACCTCCCTGCCTGCGTGGACGCGCATGCGATGGGGGGTCCACCCGCAATCAGGCGATGGGCTGCGGCCCATCGAGCCCGACCTAGCCCCGGGTCGCTTCCGCCCGCAACGGCAATTGCGCCAGGCCGTACAAAATCCCGCCCAACTCCGGGGCCTCGATCGGAGCCGTGAGTTCCCAGCGCCGGAATCGGCGGAGCAACAGCTCCAAAGCGGTCACTGCCTCCAAACGGGCCAGCGGGGCGCCCAGGCAGGTGTGCACGCCAAACCCAAAGGCGATATGGGGATTGGGGTGCCG
>JAIMAE010000148.1 GCA_023512105.1 Bacillota bacterium
CGGCCTGTGAGCCTTTCCATACATCCGATGCGCAGCATCAGACTCTTCAAGGAGGCATTGCCCATGCCCACTGTGCGCGACGAAATGGTGGAGGTGGCGCATCACCGCATCCACGTGCTCCAGGCGGGAGGCGGGGACAAAGTGCCCGTCGTATTTCTTCATGGGGCTGGAGGAGGCGGCCAATGGTTTGAAGTGCTCGATGCGCTGGCGCAAACCTGGCCGGTCTACTACCCCGAGCACCCCGGGTTTGGCCAAAGCGACCTGCCGGAATGGCTTGACACCATGACCGAGCTTGCCATCTTCTATTGGGACATCCTCGACACCCTCAATCTCTCCCGCGTCTCCCTGATCGGCTCCTCCATGGGTGGATGGCTGGCGGCAGAGATGAGCGTCCTGCAACCGCAACGGGTTCACCGCCTGGTGTTGGCAGACGCCGTGGGCGTCGTGCCACCGGTGCCCGAAGCGCCGGATTTCTTCATGATCCCGGCCGAGGAGACGGCGCGCTGGCTGTGGGCCCATCCGGAAAAGGTTCCCCCCCAGCCCCCTCCGGAACCCGCCATCTTGATCAAAAACCGCACCACGGTTGCCCGCTTCGCTTGGAGCCCGCGATTTTACAATCCCAAACTCCGCCACTGGCTGTATCGCATCAGCTGTCCGACCCTGATCGTCTGGGGTCAGGAAGACCGGCTCGTGCCCCCGGCGATGGCGGAACCCTACCGGTCCGGCATCCCCAACGCGCGGCTGGAACTGGTCCCGGATGCTGGCCACCTCCCGTTCCGAGAGCAGCCGGAGCGGTTTCTCGGGCTCGTCAAACCGCATCTAGAGGGTTAACGGAAGAAAGCGAGGGCTATCCATGCAGGTGTTTGCGTTTCATCTCATCCCCTACCCCGCGGTGCCGGAGGACGTCCTTGCCCGCTATACCTCTCCATGGGTCAAACTCCCCAATTCGTATTACGACCCCAGCGTCGGGGCCGAGGTTTATGAGAACGCCCTGGCCGAATTCGCCCATGCCGATGAGCTTGGCTACGACGGCGTGTGCGTCAACGAGCATCACCAGACCGCCTACGGGAGCATGCCGTCTCCTAATATCATGGCCGCGGCCTTGACCCGGGTGACCAAAAGGGCCCGAATCGCCATCTTGGGCAATGCCTTGCCGCTGCGCGCCAATCCATTGCGGGTGGCCGAGGAGGTGGCGATGATCGACGTGATGAGCCACGGTCGGGTGATCTCCGGCTTTGTCCGAGGCATCGGGGCCGAATACCACTCCTTCGGCGTGAATCCGGCCTTCTCCCACGACCGCTTCCACGAGGCCCACGACCTGATCATCGCCGCCTGGACCCGCCCCGGCCCCTTCCGCTGGGATGGCCGCCATTATCAGTTCCCCTACGTCAATCCCTGGCCGCGCCCAATGCAGCAGCCTCATCCCCCGATCTGGATCCCCTCGCAGGGTAGCAGCGAGACGATTCGCTGGTCGGCGGAGCGGCGGTACACCTACCTGCAGACCTTCAGCCCGACCGAGCACGTCCAGCGCTACATGGACATGTATTGGCGAGTGTGCCAGGAGGAATTCGGCTACACCCCCCGCTTTGGCCAACTGGGCTGGGCCATCCCGATTTTCGTCGGCCGCACCGACGAAGAGGCGCGGGCGATCGCCAAGCCGCACATCGAGTACTTCTACAATAAACTGTTGGTGATGCCCCAGGAGTACTACTTCCCGCCGGGTTACCTGTCCGCTGCCTCTATGGCCAGCGTGCTGGCGGCCAAAAAGAGCCTTACCCAAGGCGGAGAGGCCAACCAGATCGACGCCCTGATCGCCGCCGGCCGCTTCATCTGCGGCAGCGCGGAGACGGTGAAACAACGCTTAGTCGAGTTGAGCCAGAAGATGCGGATCGGGGTGTTGAGCGGGATGTTCCAATTCGGCACCCTGCCCCACCAGCTGGCGATCGAGAACTTAACCCGCTTTGCCGAGGAGGTCAAGCCGGCCCTGGAATCGGTCAACCGAGAATAGCCGAATTACGCGCTTAACCCTTAACCCTCGGGCTCCGGCACGGTACACTGGAGAGAGAATCCAGGTGGCGTCCGGGGCCCTCAGCATTTGCCCCGCGACGACAGGGGAAAGGAAGAGTCTTGTGGTCCGAATCGCCTCTGACATGACCGAATTGGTGGGCAACACCCCCTTGGTGCGCCTGCGCCGTCTCTCCCGGGTGACCGGGGCCGAGGTGGTGGGGAAGCTGGAGAGCTTCAACCCAGCCGGCAGCGTGAAGGACCGGATAGGACTGTCCATGGTCGAGGCGGCCGAGGCCGCAGGACAGATCGACCGCGACACCGTGATCATCGAGCCGACCAGCGGCAACACCGGCATCGCCCTAGCCCTGGTAGCGGCCGTAAAAGGCTACCGGCTGATTCTGACCATGCCTGAGTCGGCCAGCCTGGAACGGCGAGAGCTCTTGCGGGCCTACGGAGCGGAATTGGTGTTGACTCCAGCCAGCCAAGGGATGCAGGGCGCAATCCGCCGCGCCGAAGAACTGGCCCGGGAGTTCCCCAAGGTCTTCATCCCCCAACAGTTTCAAAATCCCGCCAACCCCGCCATTCACCGGGCCACCACGGCCGAGGAAATCTGGCGCGACACCGAGGGGCAGGTAGGGGTCTTCATCGCCGGGGTCGGCACCGGAGGGACCATCACCGGGGTGGCTGAAGTCCTCAAGAGCCGCAACCCCAACCTGTGGGTGGTGGCGGTGGAACCGGCGGCCTCGCCGGTCCTCTCCGGAGGCAAGCCAGGCATCCACAAGATCCAGGGAATCGGGGCTGGTTTTGTCCCGGCGGTCTATCGCCCGGACCTAGTCGATGAGATCGTGCCCGTCAGCAACGAAGACGCCTTCGCCGAAGCCCGCCGGATTGCCCGCGAAGAAGGCATCTTGGTCGGCATCTCCTCCGGCGCGGCCTTAAAAGCGGCCGAGATCGTGGCCAGCCGCCCCCAGCACCGGGGGAAGATGGTGGTGGTCATCCTCCCTGATAATGGAGAACGCTACCTCTCTACCGCCCTGTTCGCCGATTGACTCCTTCCCAGACACTTTTTGGGAAATTCCGCCTTTAATCTTGACACCGGATCCCGGACCCCCCATAGTGGAGAAGGCGGCAGAATAAGTTCGCTTAGAAACGGAATTGAAACATTTTTATGGTTCCCTGAATAAGGTGAGTTGATGCGTTGTGGTGAAGAACGCAGCGCTGAGGAAAAAGGGCTAGGCCAAACAGGTCTCATCGGGCAACTCGCAAGTTAATCAGAGACTTACTTGGGCAAATTTGGGTAGATGGGGTTCTAATCGCGGACCCCCTTTGGTTGAGGAGGCATCGCCACGATGGCTAAAGATGTGCATTGGTGTCCTCGCTGCCGGCGCGCGCCCCTGATCCTGCGCGTCAATCAGTTGACCGGAGACACCTACTACCTATGTGACAACTACCCCAGCTGTGATTATGTAGGTTGGCCGGACGAACTCGACGACGACCTCAACAGCGAACGCGCCAAGGGATAAGCGTGGCCGGCCCGCTGGCAAGGCTGGGCCGGCCCCCTTTCTCCCTGCGCGGCCAAGACCAGCCGCGCCTCCCCAAGCCCGTGAGCCGGGCAACCGGCCGCCTCTTGGGGGTACACCGAGCCCAACCCCCAAGCCCAACCCGGCCGCTCCTTGACACCCTCTTCCCCACCGGCAATGCCTTCACTGCTCGACGCCCCCGGACGGAGTGTTCAGGCACATCCTGTCGAGCTATGGTATAGTGAAAATAATTTCAGGCGAAACGGGGGACGCTATGCGGTTAAAAGGGTTGCTCCTGGCCGGAGGGACCGGCTCTCGGCTGCGCCCGCTCACCTACACCGGGGCCAAACAGCTCATCCCGGTGGCCAATCGCCCCATCCTCTTCTACGCCGTGGAGGCGATGGTGGAGGCGGGGGTGACCGAGATCGGGGTGATCATCGGCGACACCGGACCGTCGGTGCAAGAGGCCTTGGGGGATGGCAGCCGCTTTGGCTGTCGTTTCACCTTCATCCCCCAATCGGCTCCCCTGGGATTGGCCCACGCGGTGATGACCGCGGAATCTTTCCTCGGCGACGACCCCTTTTTGATGATGTTGGGGGACAACCTGCTCCGAGGCGGGCTGAGCGGACTGGTGCAGCGCTTTGCGGCCGGCGACTACGCCGCCTCCATCCTCCTCACTCCGGTGCCGGACCCCCGCCAGTTCGGGGTGGCGGTGGTGGAAAACGGGCGGGTGGTGCGCCTTTTGGAAAAACCCGACCCACCGCCCTCCAACCTCGCCCTGGTGGGGGCATACGTCTTTCAACCGGTGATTCACCGGGCCATTCACACCTTGAAGCCCTCCCGGCGAGGCGAACTGGAGATCACCGACGCCTTGCAGACCCTGGTCGACTGGCAGCTTCCAGTCGACGCCGCCTTGGTCCAAGGTTGGTGGA
The DNA here is from genome assembly GCA_023512105.1 of Bacillota bacterium. GTDB lineage: Bacteria > Bacillota > Sulfobacillia > Sulfobacillales > Sulfobacillaceae > JAIMAE01. The sequence continues at coordinate 4,460 of JAIMAE010000148.1, forward strand.
AGGATACCGGGCGCCCTGAAGATGTGTTGGACGCCAACCGCTTGGTCTTGGAGGACCTTCAAGCAGGGATAGACCCCTCGGCAGAGATCGATGACCTCAGTCAGTTGAGCGGTCGGGTGCAGATCGGCCCCCGGGCTCGCATCGTCCGCTCCACCATTCGCGGGCCGGTGATCATCGGCGAGGAGGCGGAGCTGGTGGACGCCTACGTCGGCCCCTATACCTCGGTCGGTCCGCGGGTGGTCATTCGCACCGCCGAGGTGGAAAACAGCGTCATCCTGCAAGACAGCGAGCTCACCGACATCCCCGGTCGAGTCGACCAAAGCCTGATCGGCCAACGGGTCCGAGTCTCCGGCGCCCCCCAGCGGCCGCGAGCGGTGCGCCTGGTCTTGGGCGACCAAAGCCGCATCGATTTGTAGCGTCTTACCCTTGCGCCCTGACGTTTGACCAACAGAGATGGGAGGCTTCCGCGTGAGCCAATTTGGCGAGATTGCAGGGGTGGTGGTCAAAAAACTGGTGCGCCACCACGACGACCGCGGATTTTTCCAAGAGATCTTGCGCGACGACGACGGGCTCTTGCGCCGGTTTGGCCAGGCCTCGCTCTCCATGAGCTATCCGGGTGTGATCAAAGCCTTTCATTACCATGAGCGCCAGGACGACCTGTGGTTCTTTCCTTCCGGGATGGCCCAGGTGGTCCTCTACGACCTACGCCCCGACTCCCCCACCCGCGGGATCACCCAGGTGCTGTATGCCGGGGAACACAACCCCATCCTGATCCTGATCCCGGTGGGAGTGGCCCACGGCTATCGAGTGTTAGGTCCGGATCCCGCCACCATCATCTATTTCACCACCGAATCTTACCGCCCGGAGAACCCGGACGAAAAGCGATTGCCCTGGAACGACCCCAGCATCGGCTTTGACTGGACGACCCGATTTCGGTAATCGGGACATTGAGCCGCGCGGCCGGAGAGGAGACGAGCGATGCGCCTGTTGATAACCGGTGGACTCGGTTTCATCGGGTCGGCGATGGTGCGCCGAGTGTTGACCCAGGTTCCTGAGGCGACGGTGGTCAATCTCGACGCCCTCACCTACGCCGGAAACCCCCACAATCTGGATCCGGTCCTGCCCCATCCGCGCTACCGCTGGGTCCAGGCCTCGATCGCCGACGCCGCGGCGGTGGAAGCGCTGTTTCGGGAAATGGCTTTTGACGCCGTGCTCAACTTCGCCGCCGAGACCCACGTCGACCGCTCGATCGTCGACGCCGCCCCCTTCATCGAGACCAACGTGCGCGGCACCGAGGTGCTGCTCCACGCCGCCCGCCGCTACCCGGTGGGGCGGTTCGTGCAGATCTCCACCGACGAGGTGTACGGCAGCCTTGGTCCCGAAGGGCTGTTCCACGAGGAAAGCCCGCTCGACCCTTCCAGCCCCTACGCCGCCTCCAAAGCGGCGGCGGACCTGCTCACCCTGGCCTACGCCAAGACCTACGGGATCCGAGTCAACATCACCCGCTGCTCCAACAACTACGGTCCCTATCAATTTCCCGAGAAGTTCATTCCCCTTTTCATCACCCGGGCCTTGCAGAACCAGCCCTGTCCGCTGTACGGAGATGGCCTGCACGTGCGCGACTGGATTCACGTGGAGGATCATGTCGACGGCATCTGGGCGGTGTTAACCCAGGGAACGCCCGGCCGGATTTACAACATCGGGGCCCGCAACCCGCGGCCCAACCGCGAGGTCGCCGAGACCATCTTGCGCCTTTTGGGGCGAAACCCTGACCTCATCACCCCGGTGGCAGATCGCCTGGGCCACGACCGCCGCTACGCCCTGGACCCCACCCGGATCGAGACCGAGCTGGGGTGGCGCCCCCGCTTCCGGTGGGAGGAGGGGCTGGCCGCCACCGTGCACTGGTACGCGCAGCAC
>JAIMAE010000149.1 GCA_023512105.1 Bacillota bacterium
AACTGGACCAGCCCCCACAGCGAGACCGCCGCCACCGCCACCGCCAAGGCGCCGAGGTAAAGCTGCCACACTTGCGGGCGCCGAGCGGTGTAGCGCACCGCTGCGGTCATCACCGCAAAGAACTCCAAGTACTCCAAGATCTTGACTCCGGTGCCGCTCCGGCTGAGCGAGACCGCCAGGCTTAAAACCGAAAGCGCCAGGAGAAACCAGAAGGGGCCGCGCCAGGCGCGTTCAAAAAAGCCGTCGACCAGCCCCCCAATCCCCTCCCCGCGCTCAGTCCAGACCAAGGCCAAGGCGATCAGGATCGCCATCACGTCGGTGATGAAAAAGTGATGGTTGTGCAAGACCAGCCCAATCGGAAACGGGGCGGCCAGGATGTAGATCGCCACCCCCACCGGCAGCGAGGTCCAGGTGGCCACCGCGTAGCCCACGAGAAAGACCACCGCGCCCAGAGGCGGCAACACCAAGGCCAAGAGGGCACCCACCGCCATCGCGGCCAGTGTCCAAGCCGCCGGCAGCGGCAGCGGTGCCTCCCCCAGTCCCATCGCGTTGCCCCTGAGATTCCAATTCACCGAACTGCGCGGCGCCCCCTCCTCGGGGCCTCCCCCTCCGGACGAGACACACCGCTCCCTCCCTTCCTCTCCTGGAACCCCACGCCACCCGGGTCACCCGGCCCCCCGGCTCGACACCGCAGGCGGCACCGCTGGCCGCCTCACCCATCGCCGCCTTCTTTGAACTCCTCTCGGATCATGGCTGCACAGCGCGGGAGCCTTTCCGCCTTACCGCCCGCCCTCGGCCTGCACCCGCAGGTAGACGGCCCGGGTGCGCCGCGAGGCCTCCTCCCAGGTCAGCTCCCGGGCCCGTTGCTGGCCCCGCCGCACTCGTTCTTCGACCTCTTCGGGGTGGCGCAGCACCCGCTCCAGCCCTTGGGCGATCGACACCGGGTCCAACGGATCGACCAAAAACGCCACCCCGTCGCCAATCTCCGCCAGCGAACCGCGGTTGGATGCCACCACCGGCGTCCCCACCATCATCGCCTCGGCCATGGGAAGCCCAAAGCCCTCGTAGAGGCTGGGGTAGCACAGCGCCACCGCATGACTATACAATTTTAGCAGCAGGTCTTCATCCACGTAGTTAAGAAATTCTACCGAATCTGCCACCCTGTGGCGCGCCGGCGCGGCGTAGATCGACTCGTAAAGCCACCCCGGCTTGCCGGCGATCACCAAATCCGGACACTCTTTTCCCCACTGGTGGCGCAGTAGGGCGTAGGCCTCGATCAGCCGCACCAGGTTCTTGCGCGGCTCGAGCGTCCCCACGGCGAGAAAGTAGGGGCGAGGGCGCGGCGGTTCCCCCTGGTCCCGCGGCTTCCAGGTCACCCCGTGGTGGATCACGGTGATCAACTCCGGGGCAATCCCCAGGATGTGGACCAGGTCGTCGCGGGTGGCCACGCTGGGGACGATGATGTGGGTGGCGTGCTTGACCGAGCGGGCCATCAGGTAGCGCTTGACCCGCCCGACCCGAGGGGGAAAGGTCTCCGGCAGGCGAAAGGCCACCAAGTCGTGGACGGTGATCACCGCCCGGGGCAGCCGCCCGAAGATCGGCAGTTGGTAGTCGGGAAAATGGACCACGTCGTATCCGGTCTGGTGCAGCAACCGAGGCAGGGCCAGCTGTTCGTAGCTCAGCCGCGCCCCGCTGCCTTTCAGGGGACGCGGGGGGTAAAAGGATTGAATCCCGTCGATGTCCATCCCGGGATTGACGATGGCGTACAGCTCGTCTTCGGGAAAGACCCGCACGTAATGCGAAAACAAATCTCGGATGTAGTGGCCAATGCCTGCGGAATGATGGGAGTAGAGCAACGCGTCAACCGCAATCCGCAGCGCCAACACCCCTCTTCCAGCGCCCCCAGGTTAGTCCCACCGTACCATGGCCTAGCCTCCTTGACAAGCGCCCTCTCGTCGCCTTTCGCCACAACGCTCCTTCCCTCGACAGCCCAGGCGCTACCAAGGCCACATCATCTTCAGCCCCAGCACTCCTAACAGGGCCAGGGTGGCGTACTCAAAACTGCGCAGGTTGAGGCGAAAGTGCAGCCGATTGCCCAGCCAAAGGCCCGCCGCCACCGCCGGCACCAAACTCAAGGCGGTGAGCGCGGAGGCGAGATGGATCAGTCCCAGGTGTACGTACAAGGCGGAGGTGACCGAACTGAAGATCAGCCCGATGAACTGGAAGGTGGCCCGAAAGGCGCGCTTCTCGAGGCGGCGCAAATGAAAGTAGGCCACGATGGGAGGGCCGCCGGTGCCGTAGACGCTGCCGAGAAAGCCGGCCAACAGGCCGAGCGGGGCGCCCATCCAAGAGGGGAGCGAAGGCAGGCGGTCGGTGTGCACAAAGGCCGCCCACACGGTGTAGACCACCACCAAAAGCCCAAGCCAGGGAACCAGGTGGGCCGTCGGCACTGCGCTGAGCAGCCGCGCCCCCAGGCCGATGCCGACCAAGAGGGCCGGTGCCAAATAGGCGAGCTCCGGCCAGCGGACCTCCCGAAAGTCGTACGCCCCTAAAATGATGCTGCCGCAGAGGTCGGCCAAGATGATCACCGGCACCACCGCCGCCAAGGGCTGCCACAAGACCAAGAGGGCCACCGCAACCAGGTTGGAGGCAAACCCGAGCGCGCCCCGGACCACGTAGGCGGCAGCCACCGCCAACGCCGCCAAGCCCAGGCCTTCCCAGGTTGCAAAAAGATTCCAGGACACCCTGACCCCCCTCTTGGTCGCCCCCGATGTTCAGGCCACCCAGTGCCCGGTCACAAACAACGCGGTCAGCAGGGCACCCAGCGGCAAGGCCACCCCATAGTAGAGTCGGCTCCAGGTCGGATGCCGAGTGCCCCAGGCCCCGATGCCCATGTAGACGGGAAAGGCGGGAAGGACCAGGCGCGGCATCGACATCCAGGGAAGCCCCTGGGCTGGATCAGAGAGCGGGACGGCCAGCACCAAGGCCCCAAAAAGCAATAGATAGCCGGGAAGGCGACCCACGCTTACCAGCATCACTCCGGCCGCCAGCGCCGTCAAGAGGAAGTTGTAGAGGTTGCTCCAGCCGACCTGGGGATATCCCGGAGCAAACAGCGCCCCTGCGGAGAGGTGGCGCAGCCACAGCAAAAAGGCGTGCCAACCTGCGGTCACAGACAACCAGAGCGGAGTCAGGTGACGGCCCCAGTAGGCCTGCACGCTTAAAAACAGGAGGGGGTGGCCAAAGCGCAGGCCGAGGTAGGCCATGTAGGCGATCAGCCCTGCCGGCACGGCCAGGGACCAGGCCATCTCCGGCTCAAACCGACGATGGCGCAGATACCCCAGCCAGAGCATGGGGGCGATTAAGAGCACGCCGTACACCGAGGTCGCCGAGGCCAACGCGCCCATTGCCCCCGCCCATCGCCAGGCCCCCTGGCGCGCGGCCCAGATCGCGCCCAGGGCCAGGGCCAAAAAGAGCGACTCCGGGTAGACGGCGCCAAAATAGAAGGCGGTGGGGAAAAAGGCCATCGCCGCCGCCGCCCCCCGCGCCACCCGCTCCCCCAGTTCGGCCGCGGTCAAGGCGTACAGCAGACCCAACGCCGCTAAAAAGGCCACATGGGAGAGCAGGATTCCCGCCCACACCGAGCCCCCCGTGAGTTTGAGCAAAAGGGGATACAGGGGAAAGAAGGCCGAGGCCAAGGGACGGTCGACATAGCCGCTGTGGGCAATGGACAGGTACCAAAAGCCATCCCAATTCGCCCAGGCCCGGATCCAGGACACCACCGTCCAGGGCGGCTCATAGCCAGGGGGGGTGATCAGGTAAGCATGGGGCAGCCAGCGCACGGCCAACCAGTCGATAAGCCAGAACCAGAGCCGAGAGGCCAGAAAGAGCCCGGCCACGGTGGCCGCGGCGCGAAGGCGCCGCCGCCGCGCCGCCCTGCGCGAGGTGGTGCGGCTTTCTGCCGGCAACGCTTGCTGTCGGATCATCTCCTTCCCCCCTTCGCCTCGCCTTCCCCACTATAGCGCATCTTACCAAGAGAAACCTGAAACCGCGCTCAGGTTTTGCTCATCTCGGCCCAGCGAGCGTGCAGCCACAGTCCGGTGAGCAGGACGGCGTTGGCCACGGCGGAGGCCCAAAGGCTCCACCCGTGGTGGTACTCCAGGTGCCCACTGATCCGCAACAAGGCCTCCTCCGCCAACAGCACCGCCTCGCCGAACAGGCCGGCCACCCAAAGCCGCGGCCCCGGCGGGGGAAGATGCTGGGCGAAGATCCAGGCCCCCAGGGGGTAAAGGCTCAGGTTTAAGACCAGATTGGGCCACAGGCCTGGCAACAGCGCACTGCGATAAATCCAAAAAAGCCCGTGCCCGACTCCGCTCATGTCCAGCACCGACGAGCCCAAGGCCGCGGCCAGCGCGGTGCGATAGCCCAGGCGCCACCGCCGCCAGTCCACCAGGAGCGCGGCCAGCACCCAACTGGCCACCCCGTAGGCGAGAAAGATCACACTACCCCTCCTCCGAGGGGTAGTGTGCCGCGTCGGCTCAACTTTCCGCCCACGCCCTCCGATAGGCGGCCAGTACCGCCTCGACCATCTCGTCGATTGAGGTAAGGTGCAGAGTCGGTGGCGGCGGCGGCTCGGCCGTCAACAGCTCGTAACACGCCTGGGCCAGGTCTCCTGGTTCCACCACCCGCCCCCGAGGGTAGTCCCGCAGCACCTCCGGCACCGCTCCCACCGGAGTGGCCAGGATCAGGCGCTGGGCCGCCATCGCCTCCAACAGCGCGTAGGGCATCCCTTCCTTGACCGAAGGGAGCACAAACAGGCGCATCTGCAACAGCCAGGGCCAAACCTCGCTTTGAAATCCCACCATCCGGGTGATCTCGGCGAGGTCCTGCGCCTTGACCCACCGCTCCACCTCGGCCCGCAGCGGCCCGTCCCCCACCAAGAGCAGCCGGACGTCGGGCAGTCGAATCCGCACCGCCGCCACCGCCTCCACCAGCCGGTCGAGCGCCTTCTCCGGGGTAAACCGCGCCACCGTGCCCACCACCAATTGGCTGGGCAGGGGGTGGGGCCCGACCGGGGCGTCGATCCCGTTGGCGATTTGCACCACGCGGTCGGCCAAATCCGGCCGGGCGGCGAGCAGCGCCTGACGGTCCCCCTCGGAGAGGACCAACGTCACCTTGGCTCCCGCCAAAAGGCGCTCTTCCACCGCTCGATAAAAGGCGCGCTTGAACCAGGGCAGGCGCGGGTTGCGCCAGACCAGCCCGTGCACGGTGTAGACCACCGGAATCGGCCCGCCCCCCAAGGCCGCCCGGACCAGGGCACCGGCCTTGGAGGAGTGCACGTGGACCAAATCCGGCCGCAGGCGCTGGATTGCCCGTCTCAGCTCGCCGAGCCCCCCCAGGTCGCGCAACGGATCCAGGTTGCGGGTCAAGGTGGCCACCCGCTCAGCGGAAATGTTCGCTTGAGCAAGTTTTTCGACCAACGGCCCGGGCACGCCGTAGAGCACCTCGACGGTGTGGCCGCGGGCGATCAGCCCCCGGCTGAGGTCCAAAAGGTGGCGTTGCGCTCCCCCCCAATCGGCCGAGGTGATGACCTGGACCACCTTCATCTTTGATCCCTCCGCCGTCCCCAGGTCGCCTCCATCCAGTCGAGGGCCGGAGCCAGAGTGCGCTCCCAGCTCAAAGGGCCGTGGTCTGCGGCGGAGAGCTCCGGCGAAGGCTCGTCGACGACTGCGCTGACCCAATCCTCCGGCGCCTCCACCACCCTCAACCCTGGCTGGCCGCCCAGCCCCTCGGCCCCCACCGGGGTGGTGACCACGGGAACCCGGTGGGCCAAGGCCTCCAAGACCTTGGTCTTCATTCCCGCCCCGACGAAGAGCGGAGCCACCGCTCGCTCCGCCTCCGCGTAGAAGGGCTCAAGCGCCTCCACCGCCCCGACCCACCGGACCCGAGGCGGCAGCGGATGAAGCGCGCTGCCCGCGCCCACCACCCACAGCTCAAGCTCAGGCCGGCGTTGCAACAGCAAGGGCCAGATCTGGCGCAAGAAGCGCTCAAGCCCGCTGCGATTGGGGTAGTAGGCCCAGTGGCCGACGGTGAGAAGACGCCCCGGCACCGGATGGCGCCGGTAGCCTTCCCCCGGCGGCCAGGTCCCGTTGGGCAGCACCATCAGCCGGTGGCGTCCGTCCGGGTCAATGGCCCGCCGGTCGTGTTCCGAAACCACCGCCACCGGGTAGCGACGCGCCACCGCGCGCTCCAGGCGCCCCGCGCGGGAGGCCTCCGGCCCCCACCAGGGGGCGGTAACGGCCCGGCGCCGGTAGTAGAGGGACAAGGCGTCGGTCAAATCCACCAGCACCCGCTCCGGCTCGATCTGCCCCAG
>JAIMAE010000394.1 GCA_023512105.1 Bacillota bacterium
GCGGCGCTACGCCAGGCCGGTAGGAAGAGGCCGAGGCCGGTGAAGACCAACAGCCCCAGCACCCCCGCGTGGCGCCAGTGGCGACGCGGCCACGAGTCGGGAGAGGTAGGCATCTGCGCACCTCCGCTGGACGGGCACAACGAGTTCACAAGGATCGGCAGCTGGGAGGGCCGAAAGGCCATGCGGGGAACGGAAAGGGAAGGGCCCCTGGCCATCCTCATCATAGCGCATGGCAAGGGGGCCGGAACAGTTGCGTGGGCCACCGTGGTGCCGTGCCGGCAAGAGGGGGGAGGAACCGCCTAGCTTGGGCGACGCGGATGAGTTGGGAAAGGTCACTTGGCGGATTGGCACCGGGCCCTCTCCATGGCTACCTCCCAGCTCAGGCAGCGGCGTCGGCACGCCCATCACGCCAACCGAGCCATTGGCCCTGCCCGGGTTAAGGCCCGGCGGTGGCGATGGCCTGAGAGCCAGCGGGCAGGTTGGGATCAGCGCGCGATGCCGCGAACCGCCGGCCGTTTGCCGGGGGCGCGTTCCCACGGGCCGCGGTGTGGAGGGGCGAGGAGGCTTCGAGGACACCCGACGGCCAGGTCGCTCACTGGCCCGGTAACCAGCCTGAGGAGCGCTTCGACCACCTCCGCTCCCGGCGGGGAGGGAGCCGGCTTCATCCCACCCGTGGGACGGGTCGGATGCCAAGGCATGCGTGCTCCCTCCAGGGAGGCCCCTGCCTTCGCGTGCCCATGGCGCTCGTCCTCCTCGCCAGTACCTCATAAAGCCGGCTGCCCGCCAGGGAATCCGGGGTCCTGCAGCGGAGGCCTGGTGTTTACCCCTGTGCTCGGCGGTGACCCGGCCAGGCCTGGCGATTGCCACCGCGGAAAGCACCGACCGCCCGCCGAGACCCTCGCCGTGAAGGCGCGGATCGGATACAGTACAGGAGGAACGCCAGGGCCCATGGCGCCCGTGGCGCCGGGAGGCCCGAGGCCGTAGGGGCAGGGAGGGGATTGGGGTTGCACGTGTTGTGGATTGGCGGGGAGACCTTGCCGGTGG
>JAIMAE010000395.1 GCA_023512105.1 Bacillota bacterium
GAAAAGGACGGGCGCACGCTCGGGGTGATTCGCCTCAAAGATATCGTCAAGCCCGGGCTGAAAGAGCGGTTTGCCGAGTTTCGCGCCATGGGGATCCGCACCGTGATGGCGACCGGGGACAACCGGATCACCGCCGAGGTGATCGCTCGCGAGGCAGGAGTGGACGACTTCATCGCCGAGGCCAAGCCGGAGGACAAGATCATCCTCATCCGCAAGGAGCAGGCCGAGGGGAAACTGGTGGCGATGACCGGGGATGGCACCAACGACGCCCCGGCCTTGGCTCAGGCCGACGTCGGGTTGGCCATGAACACCGGCACCATGGCCGCCAAAGAGGCCGGCAACATGATCGACCTGGAGTCCAACCCGACCAAGTTGCTGGATGTGGTGATGGTAGGAAAGCAGCTGCTGATCACCCGCGGCGCGCTCACCACCTTCTCCATCGCCAATGACGTGGCCAAATACTTCGCCATCATCCCCGCCATGTTCGCCACCGTGCCCGCGCTGCAGGGGCTGCGCCATCTCAACGTGATGCACCTCAAGACCCCCCACGGCGCCATCCTCTCCGCCCTCATCTTCAACGCCCTGATCATCCCTGCGCTCATCCCCTTCGCCATCCGCGGGGTGAAGTATCGGGCCGAGCCCGCCGACAAGATGCTGGCTCGGAACATCTTTAACTGGGGGGTCCTGGGGGTCATCATTCCCTTCCTTGGCATCTGGGCCATCGACCGAGTCTTGAGCTGGTTCGGACTGGGATAGGGGGACGCTAAAGCTTCCAAACGAGGAGGAGCGAAATGGGAAAACCTCTGCGGGCGGTATTGACCATCACCCTGTTCTTGTGGGCGCTCACCGCCCTCGCCTACCCGCTGGCCATGGTGGGGATGGGAAACCTGCTCTTTCCGCAGTCCGCGGCCGGCAGCCTCATCTACCTTCACGGGCAGCCGGTGGCCTCCGCCCTGGTGGGGCAGGCGTTTGAGGGCAACCCGAAGCTGTTTTGGGGGCGTCCCTCTGCCACCACCTCCCAGACCACCGGCCGGCCGGAGCC
>JAIMAE010000396.1 GCA_023512105.1 Bacillota bacterium
GAGGCGCTCGGGGTGCGGGTGGAGCGCCGGGGAGAGACCTTGCACCTGGATCCCACCGCGTTACAAGGGTATGTGGTGCCGCCGGAATTGATGCAGGAAATGCGCGCCTCGGTGTTCGTGATGGGGCCGCTGTTGGCCCGCCTGGGGGTGGCGGAGATCGTCCAGCCCGGCGGGTGCGCGATCGGGGACCGGCCGATCGACCTCCACCTGGCCGGGTTTGCGGCCTTGGGGGCCGAGGTGCGGGAGGTCGGCGGGGTGACGGTGGTGCGCACCCGGGGGAGGCTTCAGGGGGGCGAGGTTCACCTCAACTTTCCGTCAGTGGGGGCCACCGAGAATTTGATGATGGCCGCCGCCCTGGCCGAGGGGGAGACCCGGATCAAAAACGCGGCCATGGAGCCGGAGATCGTCGACCTGGCCCAGTGTTTGGAACAGATGGGCTGCCCGGTGCGGGGGGCGGGGACTCGGGAGATTCGGGTGGTGGGACAGCCGCGCCTTTCCGGCTGCGAGCACACGGTGATTCCCGACCGGATCGAGACCGCCACCTTCGCCTTGGCGGTGGCCTCGGCCGGCGGGTATCTGCGGCTGGAACATTGCCTGCCCGCCCACCTTCCGGTCTTTTGGAGCAAGCTCAAAGAGGTGGGGGTGGAGGTGCGGGAGGTGGACGCGGAGACGGTGGAACTCGTCGCACCCGACCGCTACGAAGAGCACAACACCCAGGTCCAGACCGGCCCCTACCCCAGCTTTGCCACCGACGTGCAGCCGCAGTGGATGGCCTTTGTCCTCCGCGTCCCCGGCTATCACCTGATCACGGAGCGGATCTTCGAGAACCGGCTCGGCCACGCCCGGGAGCTGCGCCGGATGGGAGCCGAGGTGACGGTCGACCAACGGCTGGCCATGGTCCGCGGCGGGCGGCGGCTGCACGGGGCGCACGTGCGGGCCCTGGACCTGCGGGCCGGAGCGGCCATGATCATCGCCGCCTTGGGGGCGGAGGGGGAGACCCACGTGCAGGGGCGGGAGGTGATCGAGCGCGGCTACGAGGC
>JAIMAE010000397.1 GCA_023512105.1 Bacillota bacterium
TGGCAAGACCACATGCCCCCTCACTTTCATGCGCTCTATGGCGACGACGAGGTGCTCGTCGACATCGGCCGCGCCGCAGTGCTGCGAGGGCGCCTCCCCCCCTCCCGACTCAAACTGGCGCTAGCCTGGGCCGAAATCCATCGCGATGAACTTCTGGCCAACTGGGAGCGGGCACGGCGGGGGGAACCGCTGGTTCCCATCGAGCCGCTCCGCTGACCACGAAAGCGAGGTGATGACATGATCCCCACCGTGGTGCAGGCCTACGCCACCGCCGACTGGCACATCGTCGTGCAGTTCGACGATGGCAAGATCGTCCGCTGGGACATGCGGCCGCTCCTCGAGCGTGGCGGGGTGTTCGCGGCGCTCCGCGACCCGGCGGTGTTCCAGGGCTGGATCACGGTGCTGAACGGCACCGTGGCCTGGAGCGCCGACTTCGACCCCCGCCGCTGCATCGACCTCGACCCCGTGGTGCTCCACGACCAGGGCGAGGACGTCACTGACCGGCTGACCGACCACCTCGACTCCCACGCGCCCCCGCCGGATCAGGACGAGACCAGCAGCACCGCCCCGTCTTGGTCATAGTAGGTGGTGTACCGACCGTCATAGGCCGCCCAGACCCGGGTGCCGATGAAGCGGTCCAGCACCAGGGCGGTGGCCTCGTCCTCGACCGTAAAGCAACGCACGGTCGCCACCCCCTGGGCTTGGTTGACTGCAATGGCACGCCGCACCGCCTCAGGGATGCGGCCGCCTTGGTCGTCGTACTCCGGTGCCGCGCCTACATCGCCTGGAAATGCCATGACAAGCCTCCTTTCGCCCACCGATCAAAGCACCGCCGGCACAGGCGGTCCACGAGTGCCAGCCGCCCCGGGGCGTCCCGCCCGTCGTGGCGGTAGGGAAACACCCGGCCGCAGCCCGGGCATCGCACGGGATCCACCCGCTCCGGCCACGTCGCGCGGCTCATGGGGCCCACCCTCCCCGCGGCGGCCTGTTGCGGGGGCGCCCATCCGCGCCCCCGCCGCCATCCCTAGCCATCCCCGCC
>JAIMAE010000150.1 GCA_023512105.1 Bacillota bacterium
GCGGCCAAATCCCAGTAGGCGTCGCCTGCCAGCTGAAGGCGCATCAGGTTGGCGATCAAGACCGCCACGGTGGCCGCCGCAACCAGGGTTGGGGTGGCCAGCGGGCGTAAGCCAGCCGCAGGGAGGTGGGGATGGAGTCGGATGGACGGATCCGCGGGTGCTCGCATGTCTTTCCTCGCTTTGCGGTTGCTCTTATAACCGGTTCACCTGGCAAGAATTGTGAGGGCCATGGCGCATCCTACAGGAAGTGTCGGTACGCTTCGGCAAGGGACAAGGCACCCATCCCATATGTTTACGGAACCACCTGAACTCGGTTTAATCCGGGGCTTGCGTGTAATAGGTTCTCGGTGGTTTTGACGACTGAAAATGTGCCTTCGCGGCCGAGGGAACCCGGCGACGCAAGCGCTAAGGGAGCGTGACGTACCGTACTTGAACTAACGTACTCCACAAATAACGCACGATGGGCAAGCTGCAGCTCCGGGCCGCTCGTAAACGCCTGTCGCAGACTGGCAAACACCCTGTCATGTCTAATTCAAGGGGTTCATTCGGTCTTTAGTGGTGGACAGAAATAAACCAATGAACGAACAACATGACTAGGCCGACCACCACCCCTCCTAAGACCGTGAGGGTCAACCCACGGATTCCTAACCATCCGTCTCGGATGGTCACGACCGTTTTGTCCAAGCCTTCGACCGTGCCTTGGACTTTGGTCAGAGTCCGGTCCATGTTCTCTACTTTTCCCTGAACCGTAACGAGGGTTCGGTCGACGTTCTCTACTGTTCCCTGAATTTTAGTGAGGGAAGACACCACGTCGCCCAATCGTGTATCGAGTGAGGCCACATGATGCTGGACATTGGCTACCCGCTCGGCGGTGCCCCGCATTTCTTGATACATCTGGGAGACAGTGTGCCGCAAGTGTTCTGTCCGCTCGTCCAGCCGCTCCCAAAGACCCTCGTTATTTGCAGACATTTTCGTATCCCTCACTACTGCTTCCAGTCGAGCTGCCGCCTCCATCATACTATGAACGGCTTCAGCAAGGGGGCCTAATTGGCTAGCCAACAACGTGATCAGCTGCCGGTCATGCCGATCCCATTCTGCCCGGAATTCCTCAAAAATTCCCCGGGCCATGATCTGCTGGAACTCCAAGGGTCCCGGCGCCGCAGTCGCGTCCGTAGCCGTAGGAATCGTCTGCGTACTACCTGTCGGCGGAGGTACCATGTCAGTCGGCATGCCCTAACGCCTCCTGACACTGCGTTACAACACGACTATGCGTATTCAGCAAGTCCTCCAATGAACCCAGGGAACGTTCCCAATACGTATCGGCGTCCAGTAATAGGCCGTGCGTCGCCGGCAGCGGCACGAGGCGTGCCCACTGCGGCGTCACCTGGAGTAATTGCGTATTGAGCGTTGCATAAGCAACCAGCAATCCTGTGGAGGGTGCTGCGCCGAGGGACACTCGTACCCAATCGAGAGACCCTTGTTGAAAGAACCCGACTAACTGTACGACCCGCTGCATGCGCTGTCGATAAGCCTCCTGGGGCAAGTCCATAAACCAAAATCCACGCACTCCGAGCCGCGTCGCTTTCGCGGCGTTCCGCACTAAGGCAATTCCTTCCCAAAGGTCAGTTAAGGCATTATAGAGTAAACCTGCTCCTGCTGGTTGAGCCATCCCCAAGACGCAATGCTCGAGAGTTAACTCCACACGCCGCGCGGGTGCGGTCGAGGAGTCCGCGGCCGGGTCCTGAAAGACGTGAACGCCACTCAACGCGTCCGACATGAGAGGGCGCAGTCCACGACCGACCAACGCCGCGACGAGCTCCGCCACCCACTCGCTGCGATAGACCTGGACCAGCGGCTCAAACCGCAATTCCGCTATCAACAAAGGGTGAAGCCAGTTGTTCACCACACCATCCCCGTTTCTCCCTGGTCATCGTGTAGGGACGGACGCTTTCTTCCTTTCCTTGAGGCTGTCAGAACGGCTATCGCTGACAGGGATATGGTTCGCCGGATCGCAGCAAATTCCTGCTCAAGGGAGCGAGGATTGGCCGGCCGAGGGCGAAGGCCTAATCATGACCCTGTCCCCGGCTGTTCTCTTGCCCCTGGCCATTTCCGGGAGCACCCAAGCTTGCCGTGAAGCTGCGCTGCAAGAGGACGGGGGAAGAGACTCCGGGAAGGGGCATCACCGGCGAGTAGGGTAGGGTCACGGTGACAGTGACCTTCCCCGCATTGCTGTCCGGGCCGCTGTAGCAATTGACATTGGCGTTATTCCCGCAGCTACAGCTGCCGCTCCCCCCGCCATTACCCCCGTGGTTGCTTTGCCCGCCCTGGTCGCCGTTGCCCTGCCCATTCTGGTCGAAAGCGACCGTGTAGGTGGCCTGGGAGGCATCAACGGAAATGGCGCTGCCAAGGTCTTGGCAGATCACGTTATTGACGGCCGTCGGCGGGAGGTTATTGGCCACCGCCAACGCGCCGGCGGAGGCCGCTTGGTAGGTGGCGTTGACGGCGGAGACCATCAAGAACAAGGCGATTCCACCCAGCGTCAGCAAGACCAAGACGGGGAGGATTAAGACAAATTCGATCAGCGCCTGCCCCTGACGCGACGAGGCCCGCGCCGGGACGGAAAGCAGCTCAGTCGGCAGGCGGCCGCGAGAGCGAAGCGCGGAGAGAGCGCCTGCCGGGGCCTCCAGGATGTGGGCGGTGCCGCGCACATAGGGCGAGAGGCGCCAAGGGCGCAGGGTGACGATGCGCAGCACGGTCCCGTCCTTGGCCAAAAACGCCACGTCGATCGGGTAGGCCATGAAAAAGGTATGGACCATGTTGGTGTGGGGGAAGAGATAGGCCTTCGGCTCCGGCCCCCGACCGATCATCCCCCGCAAGCGCTCCCAAAAGCTCAGCATGGGGCGGATCGGCGGCAACTCTCCTGAGGCAGTCATAACAGACCTCCCAATGAGTGAAGTACGCTCAACGCCGCGGGCCCAAGCAAGATCACGTAGAGGGCGGGTAAGAGAAAGAGCACGATGGGCACCGTGATCTGCACCGGCAACCGCCCGGCCCGTTCGCGAGCCGCCATCAGGCGGGCCTGGCGCAGACGCCGGGACTCTTGCCGCAAGGTCTCATGAAGGCCGGATCCGAGCTGCTCCGCTTGGTAGACCAAGGCGGCAAACCGCTCGAGGTCTTCCGTCTGGGTCCGCTGGGTGAGGCGCTGCAACGCCTCCCGGCGGGAGTGACCAACCCGCAGGTCGTCTAGGTACTCCTCGAAGACCTCCCGCACCACGCCTTTGAGGCGCGGCACCACATAGCTCAACGCTCCATCCAGGCTCAGGCCGGCCGCCAAGCTCACCGCCACGAATTCCAGGAGGTCGGGCAAGGCCTCTTGCAGCGCGCGCCGGCGCTCCTGGGCCATGGTGCGCAGGTGGGCGGGAATCAGGAGGGCCACGCTCAGCGCGGCAACCAAGGCGAACAGCCACTGCTCGCGTGCGGGCAGGTGGGCGAAGTGGGCCAAGGCCAACATAGCCGCGCCAGTGGCGAAGGTGATTAAGGCCAGCGTTCCCAGGAGGCGCTCGACGCTCCAAGCCAGATGGGCTTGGGCCAATTGCCGCTCCCAGCTTGTCCGGTTGCAGAGTGGAAGCAGGCGCCTGCCCACGGCGTCGACCGCGGCGCCCAACCAGACCCCCGGCTGGGGGCGCCAGCGGAGGGGGGCTTTTTCTAGCGCGGGACCGCGCATTCTAAGCAGGCGTTGACGGCGCGCGGCCTCCTGCCGGGCCCGAACGCCCCCGAGGAGGCTGATGGTCCCGACCAGGGCCCAGGCGACGGCGGCTTCCATCCATCCGTTCATAGGCTACACCCTTCGAAGCATGCGCGAGATCACCCACATCCCCAGCCCGATGGACAGTACGGCGTAAAGCAGCATGAGATGGCCGGCGGTGGTAGCGAATAAGGGGTGGAGGTAGCGGGGATCTAGGAGCTGCATGACTGCCACGATGAAGGGGATTAAGAGCGTCAAGGCCACCATGCTGGCTCGACCTTGGGCGGTGAGGGCCCGCACCTCCCGGCCGAGCGCCTCCTGATTGTGCAAAGCCTCCAACAAGGCGTCGACCATCTGGGCCAACGACCCCCCGGTCTGGCGCTGAATGGCCAATGCCGTGCCCAGCCAGGCCAGTCCAGGGATGCCCTCACGTTCTCCTAAATCGCTGAAGATGGCCTCAAGCCCGTATCCTAAATCCTCGCGGGAGAGGGCGTCGGCGATGACGGGCGCCAGGGCGGTGTGGCTGCTCTCGGCATACAGACGCAGCACGTGGCGCAACGAGGCGCCGGCGCGAAGCCCTCCCGCCAAGGTGGCGAGAAAGTGCGGCAGTGCGACCAAGCGCTGTCGACGGAGGCGTTCTGCCAGCCATCTGGAGGCCAGGGTGGACAATCCTACACCCAGACCCAGGCCCAAGAGCGCCCCCAAGGGGAGTCGGGTTGCCAGCGCACCGAGTCCCCCTCCCACCGCGGCGGACAGAATGGTTCGCTGGCGGGCCGTGAGCACCACCCGGCTTGTCCTGGGCTCCGCCTCCCGCGGCTCGATGCGGCTGACCGCGCTGCCCCCCCGCATGCGACTTATGCGCTCCTGCCGCTGGCGACGAAGGGCGCGCTCGCGCAAGGCGACCCAGAACGCCAGCCCTGCCACCACCCACCAACCCAAGGCAAACCACTCGAGCCTGCTCATGGTTCCTCCCCCCGGAACAGGCTCAGCGCCGGAGAGACCCCGCGCTCCCGCATCTTGTCGACAAACCGAGAGACGATGCCGGTGGCGCGAAAACGGCCTCCATGGGGTTCAAATTCATAGCGAAAAATTTCTTGCATCTGCACATTGCCTTCCTCCAACCCGCTGACTTCGGCAATCGAGACCATCCGGCGAGAACCGTCGGGCAGCCTTGCCTGTTGGATTACGACATTGATGGCGGAGGCGATCTGTTGGCGGATGGCCAACAGCGGCAGGTCCATTCCCGCCATCAGCACCATGGTTTCCAGCCGATTTAACGCGTCGCGGGGGGAGTTGGCGTGCAGCGTGGTGAGGCTGCCCTCGTGGCCGGTGTTCATGGCCTGCAGCATGTCCAAGGCCTCGGCCCCGCGGACCTCGCCCACCAAGATGCGATCGGGGCGCATGCGCAGGGCGTTTCGCACCAGCATGCGGATGGTCACCTCGCCCCGTCCCTCGGCGTTGGCGGGCCGGGCCTCCAACGGCACCCAGTGCACCTGCTGCAACCGTAGTTCCGCCGCGTCCTCGATCGAGACGATGCGCTCGTCGCTCCCGATGAAGGCGGAGATGGCGTTCAAGGTGGTGGTCTTGCCGCTGGCGGTGCCGCCCGAGATGACGATGTTCAGGCGTCCTTGGACCGCCCACTGCAGGTAGGTGGCCATGGCCCGGCTCAAGGTGCCGTTGGCGACCAAGTGTTCGATGGTCAAGGGCTCGCGGGAGAACTTGCGGATGGTGACCACCGTGCCGCGCACCGAGATGGGGTGAATCACGGCGTGGAGGCGACTGCCATCAGGTAGCCGTGCGTCGACCAAGGGACTGCTTTCGTCGATCCGCCGCCCGGTGAAGGCCAGCATCTTCTCCAACACGATGCCCAGGTGCTCTTCGTTGCGAAAGCGCAGGGAGGTGCGCTCTAGACGCCCGTCGCGCTCGACGTAGATGGTCTCGGGGCCATTGATCATGATCTCGGTGACCCGAGGGTCGTCCATCAGAGGTTGGATGGGGCCAAAGCCGGAGATCTCATCGACCAGACTTTGCAACAGGTAATCCCGCACCCTGGGGTGGATGGTGGGATCGGCATCGAGCTCCTCGGCCACCACCTGAACCAAGCGGCCGCGGTCGGCCCGCTCCGGCACCTCGATTCTTCGCAACAGCGCCTCTTGGATCCTCCCCCGCATTTCCGCGGTCTGGGCTGCCAAGTCCTGTTCCTTGGCCTCCGCTCCCCGTTGGCGCTCCATCGCCACCCGATAGGCCTGGGCAAACGGCTTTCCGCTCAACCGGTCTTTCAGCGGCATCGGCTATCCCCTCCACGAGACCTGGGTCGGCGTGCCCATCCGTCGGACCACGGGCCGGCGCCGGCGGCGGGAGGAGCTGGGGAAGAGCGCGACCGCCACCTGTTCCAAGGCGCGACTGAGGCGGCCATGGCGGGCCATCACCCAAAGCGGCACCCCTTCGTTGGCCGCTCGCACCGGCCAGGCCCCATCCGAGGGAACGCCAAAGTCGATGGGGCGGCCGAGGGCCTCCTCGATCTCTTGGCGGGATAGCCCCGACCCGTC
>JAIMAE010000151.1 GCA_023512105.1 Bacillota bacterium
CGGGCGCGCCTGTTTGCCCCACTAGAGAAACGGCTGGTGGTCACCCCGATCTTAGACCCGGACCAGATCCGCGGGGGTTCGCTGGACGTGCGCCTAGGCACGGAGTTTATCGTCCTCAAGCGCTCTCCCAAGGGGCCGATCGACCCCCTGACGATGGGGGAAGGGGAACCGGACAGCCAGGAGCGGGTGCGGGTGGAGGTGGGCGACCGGATGATCCTGCATCCCAACCAGCTGGTGTTGGGCGCGATCTTGGAATTTATCCGGGTCCCCGACGACCTGATGGCCTACGTGATCGGCCGCTCCTCGTGGGGACGGCTTGGGCTGATCGTCGCCACTGCCACCATGGTTTCCCCCGGCTTTCGGGGCAGCCTCACCCTGGAGCTGGCCAACTTGGGCGACACGCCGGTCTATCTCTATCCAGGAACGCGGGTGGCCCAGCTGGTCTTTCACACCTTGAGCGAGCCCGCCCCCTCCTATGCCGCCGGTCCGGCCAAGTACGCCAGCCCGACCGGACCGGAGTTCTCCAAGTTGGCTTGGGACCGCGACTGGGAGGTCATCCGCCGCCTGGGCCAAAGCGAGGAGTGGCCGGGCTAAATCTCCATTCCTAGGTAACCTGGACCGTCCGCATCCTCCGTTGGTTCCTAGCCTCTAGACCAACGGCCCTCTCTGTGGGGCGGTTGGTTGTCGAATCTTGGAACTTGCGGTCGATGTCGGCCGGCGCGCCGGATGGCATCGTAGGGGCAGGACATGCATTTTACGGCAATCGGGCCTTGGCCCGACCAGGACAGGAGGAGTGGGATGGAGGCGCCCGGTTTCGGTCCGTTTTCGGAATGGGAGGACTGGTTGCGGTTTCTCGGCTGGCGGCCCGAGTATGCCGAGGTCCTGGCCGCCATCGACTGGCCCCAGGTGGCGGAGTCGGTGGTCGACCGATTCTATCAGCAAGTCCGGGCCATGCCAACCTTGGACGGGCTGGTGGCCAACACCACCACCTACGAGGCGCTGCAACGGTCGCTGGCCCAATACATCGCGGGGCTGGCCGATCCCCCGGTTGGCCGCTCGTACCTGCAGGCGATTTACCGGATTGCCGCCCAGCACGTGCGGATCGGCCTGGGCCCCGACTGGTACATGGCCGCCTACCGCTGGCTGTGGACGGCCACTCAAAGCCAGATTTGCCGCCAGCTGCCGCATGACCCGGGTCGGCAGCGGCTTTGGTTTGAGGCCGCCTCCTGCCGGCTGATGGCCGACATGGTGCTCACCGTCGCCCTCTACGACCAGGTGCGGCGGGAGGAGGCGTACCGCGACCCCCTGACCCAGGCCCTCAGCCGCGCCGGACATCGGGAGTGGCTGGCCCGCCAACTCCGGCGCTCCAATCCCTCGGGACTGGTGGTGGCGCTGGACATCGACGATTTTAAGTGGGTCAACGACACCTGGGGGCACTTCGCCGGAGACGCCATCCTCTCCGAGTTGGTGGCCCGCTTGACCCGCGCCGTCCGTCCGGACGATGCGGTGGTGCGCACCGGCGGAGACGAGTTTGTGGTCTGGCTGCAAGGGATCGAGCCGGGGGAAGCCGAACGGGTGGCCGCCCGGTTGCACGCCGCCGCCACCGAGCTTCCCTACGTGGTGGAGGACACGCCGATCCAGATCGGGGTGTCGTTGGGCTACGCCACCGGAACTCTGAGTGAGGAGACGGCGCGCTTGGCCGACGACGCCCTGTTGGCGGCCAAACGGACCGGCAAGAACCGCATGGTGGCCTCCTCGGCCATCCCCCAGGGCTCGCGACCGCCGAATGCGCCCACCCCCGGCCTGGGCTGGCTGGTGTCCACCGCGGAAGCCTTCTGGAGGCTTTGGCCCTACCCAGCCTTTTTGACCGACCGGCAGGGGGTCATCCTGGCGGTCAACCCGGCCTTCTGCGAAGAGAGCGGATGGCGGGTGGAGGAGGTGGTGGGCCAACCCTCCCGCATCCTCGGGGCGGGCAAGACCCCAAAGAGCGTCTATACCGAGTTGTGGGGGCGCTTGAACCAAGGAAAACCCTGGCACGGGGTGCTGGAGAACCGGCGCCGGGATGGCAGTGCCTGGTGGAGCACCGAGACCATCGCTCCGGTGGCCTTGGGGTCACGGATCGTGGGGTACTGGGCCACCTTGACCGACCTGCTTGGAGTGCGCCGCGCTTCTCCTCCGCTGCAGGCCAGCATCTTGGACGGCACCCAGTTGAGCTTTCATTTTCAGCCGATCTGGGACTTGGGCACCGGGACGTGCTTGGGTTACGAAGCCTTGGTGCGACCCACCCGGGACGGCACGGCCCTTTCTCCCCAGGATCTGTTTTTGATTGCCGAGCGCACTGGCGACGTGGTCTCGGTCGACCTGGCCTGCCTGCGGGCGCTCAGGGCGCTGTTGGAGGAACGCGGGGGGTGGCCGGAGGAAGCCGGGCGCCTTTGGGTCAACGTGCGGCCGGAGACGGTGGCCGACCCCGCGGCCTGGGCCAGCGCCCAGGCCCTGTGGGCGGAGTTCGGGCCGGAACGGGTGGTCTGGGAGATTGGCGAGCAGGGCACGCGGGCGGTAGACCGGGAGCGATGGCAGGACCTGGGCAGCGGGGCATTCCTCTTGGCTCTGGACGACTTCGGGGTGGGCGACACCGACTGGCCGCGGTTGATGCGCAGTCGTCCCCGGTGGGTAAAGTTCGATCGCACGGTGGTGCGCGACCTCCCCCAGGGAAGGCGGGAGCGGGCGTTAATCCAACACCTGGTAGAGTGGGCCCACACCTTTGACGTCCGCTGCGTCGCGGAAGGCGTGGAAACCTGGGAGGAGTGGCAGGCGGCGTCGCAGCTTGGGATCGATGCCGGCCAGGGGTTTCTGCTCGGGCGGCCGGCGGCCTGGCCGCAGGAACCGGGCCGAACTGAGCTGCGGTTGACCCCGCGGGGGTAGGCGGAAAGACGCAGGTCAGCGCTGCGCTTCGCCGCCTTCGCCCGCGATCTGGCGCAAAAGTTGGGCCAACCGCCGCTGATCCTCGCGGCTCAGCCGGCTTACCGATTGGGCCACCTTCTCCCAGTAGATCCGGTCGGCCTCCCGGAGAGCTTCCCGTCCGGCGTCGGTCAGGACCACGTGCACGTAGCGCTGGTCCGAGTCGGGATCGCGGAAGCGGACCACGTATCCCAGCGCCTCCAGTTTGTCCACCATCCGGGTGGCGCCGGCCATGGTCAACGCGAGCCGGTCCGCCAGTTCTCCGACCTTTATCGGACGCTCGCCTTCTAGTTCTTTCATCAGCCGACGCTGCGAGCGCGAGAGCGGACCAAACTTTCGCCCGAGGCTCCGGTACCAGCCGTCCAGGGCCTGGCCGATTGCCCAAACCGGCAGTTCTCCCTCCATGGGCGCCCTCCCCAACGGGACTTCTGGTGCTCATTATACGGGAATCGCGGGCAGGAAGGCAGGACCTCGCGCCAGGCCCCCGGGGACGGGGGAGGGGGAGAGTATCCCCCTACTCGAGTGCGTCGTCAAAGACGCTGGCCACCATCTCGTCCATGTCGTGGTCCTTGTCGGTGCGCTCGTCGATCGTGACCTGGGTCAACACCCGGTCGACCCCTTGCTGAAACGGGACCCGATGCATGGCGCGAACCAGCGCCAGCACATGGTCTAACTCACCCGAGATGATGGTGGAGGTCGGGGTGATCTCCGTCTCCACCTCGGGGTCGTCCTTGACCAGGTCGTAACAGGCGCGCACGTAGCTGGAGATACTGGGGTCCACCGTACCCATCGGCACCACTTTGACTTCTACGACCGCCACGGTATCCCTCCCATCTGGCGTCAGGTGTGGGGTTGGAGGTCTTCGGCCCGGCCCGGGGAGGATTTCCGGCTCCTCCCGCGCCTAGGATTCCGTGGCGGAGGTCTGGGTATCCGGGCGGCGAGCAGGTTCCGTGGTAAAGGGCATCTCACCCCCTACCACCTCGGTGATTCGGTTGTGTTCGTCGACGTAGACCAACCGGGGTCGGTGAGATGCTCGCTCGGCCTCCGTAAAATAGCCGTAGGCCATGATGATCACCAGATCGCCGGGATGAAAGTGGCGCGCCGAGGTGCCGTTGAGGCACACCGTGCCCGGGTGTTGGTCGTCGCGAATCACGTAGGTCACCCAATGGGTGCCATTGTGCAGGTTGGTGATATGGACGAATTCGTAAGGTGCAAGGTCAGCGGCCTCGCACAGCGCCCACCCTAAGGTGAGACTGCCGACGTAGTGGAGATTGGCCTCGGTGACGACCGCCCGGTGAATTTTGGACTTGAGTAACTCTCGCTGCAAGAACGTCCCGCCTCCTATGTCCTTCCTTTCCCCTGTCCTGGTAAGATATGCAAATTAGGGCCTGAACTTGCCAGCTTGCGCATAATCGGCGGAGTTGGCGGACACCCTGATCCCAAAAGCGAGGGAGCACGATGAGCGACCAAGAACGCCCGCACCGCGG
The DNA here is from genome assembly GCA_023512105.1 of Bacillota bacterium. Lineage (GTDB taxonomy): Bacteria > Bacillota > Sulfobacillia > Sulfobacillales > Sulfobacillaceae > JAIMAE01. Next base: position 4,446 of record JAIMAE010000151.1, read on the forward strand.
GGAGGAACCGGCCCCAACCCCACCCGAGCCCACTGAGGCCATTCGCACCTTGAACGACGCCATCCGCTTAGAGCTTCGTTATCTAGATCGGGCAGTGGCTTCCCCGTTTCGCGCCGTGCGCCGCACGCTCGGCCAGAGTTCGCGGCCGTGGGCGCAGAGCCTCGGGGAGATGGTCTGGGCGATGGAAGGGATGGCCCGGCTCCCGGTCAAGGTCCTGCAGGCGGCCTTCGGGGAGGAGATGGCCCCGCCCTCCCAACCGCACCGGCGCTCCTGACCGCCGGTCTCGAATCGGCTTCGCCAGCGTACACCTAGCCCATGAAGGCGGTGACGGCGTGCGCTGGCGGGGGATCTCGTCTGACCTCAACTGGCTTGGGATCAGCATCGGACTTTGGGGATTAGGCTACGGACTGTATGCGGTGTTGTGGCCGCTGTGGGTGGAGCACCTAGGGGGCGGGCCGTTTGGGCTGGGGCTCCTCTCCACCCTGGCTTCGCTGGCCACCGCCTTGGTGGTACTGCCCGGGGGGTACTGGGCAGACCGCCTGGACCGGCGGTGTCTTTTGTTTTGGGGATCGGTGGTGGCGGTGCCGGTTCCCTTCCTATTTGCCTGGGCCCCGCGCTGGCCGTGGCTAATTCCCGGCGTCCTTCTCTACTTTGGATCCTCGTTTTCCATCCCGGCCCTGCAGGCGGTGGTGGTGGCCGAAGCCCCGCCCGAGCGATTGTCCTTCCTGTTTAACCTGATCATGGCCGAGGCCGCCGTGGGCCTGGTGGCCGGGCCGGCATTGGGCGGGATGATTGCGCAACGCTGGTCGTTTCCGGCCGTCTTTTACCTCAGCGGGCTGCTCTATTTGCTCTCGGCCTTAGCCATCTTGCCGATGCGGCCCAAACCGCCCCGCGTCGCGTCTGCATCGAGTGTCGCGGCGTCCTTCCGGCCAGGTCCGGCCCTGCGGCGTTGGCTGCTCTTCACCGCCGCCCTCGCCCTCATCGGAGGGGTGGCCGGCCCGTTTGTGGTGCCCTTTCTGAAGGCCGTCGGTCAGCTTTCGGTGGCGCAGATCGGGATCTTGGGGTCGGTGGGGGTGCTGTCCGCCACCTTGGCCGGACCGGTTTGGGGTTGGATGGCCGAAAGCTGGGGGATCCCCAGGACCTTGGGCCTAGGCTTTGCCCTTGGGACCGTGGGCTGGCTGGTGCTGTTGTGGCAGCCGGCCCAATACGGGTGGTTGCTGTGGTCGAGCGTGATTCGGGGCGTGGGCGAGGGGGCTCGCAATCTGGTGGGGGTGGCGGTGGGCCAGGTGGTGGGCACCCGCCGGGCCGGCCAGGCCTACGGATTCATGGGGCTGATCACCGAGGGGGTGGGAGCCTTGGCCCCCCTGGTGGGTGGCGCGCTCTACGGCCAGTGGAATCTCGCCCCCCTGCTGGTGGCCACGGCCCTGACCGGCATGGTGGCGGCGTGGCTGCTCAGCGGCCCTCCCTATGGGCCTCCCGAGCATCTGAATCCCTTTCGCCGCTCCCCCGCGGGGAAGCTGCCGTAGGCCTGGTCGGGCCCAGCACCAACCAGGCGTCTTCGCCGTTGCCGAAGTGGCGTTCGGCGCGGCCCACCACCTGCCAGCCGATTCGCTCCAGCACCTCCAGCTGGGGCTGGTTGGAGACCCGCACCTCGCCCACAAACGCCCCGGCGCCGAGCCGGCAAGCGACTGGTCCGGCGGCGGTGAGCACAAATTGGGCCAACCCCTGGCGGCGGTAGCCAGGATGGGTGACATTGGCCAGGACGTGGGCAAACCCCCCGACCACCTCGAAGCCGAAGTAGGCGGCGAGGGTTCGGCCGTCGCGGACCACCA
>JAIMAE010000398.1 GCA_023512105.1 Bacillota bacterium
GACACCGTGACCCTGGCCTTCCAGTCGCTTCCCGGCATCGTGCTGGCCTTGGTGTTGTTCTCCGCCTTGGTGGTGGCGTGGGGTTGGCCGCTGTCGGTGGCCACCGGGGCCGTCGCCCTGGCCGTGTTCAACTGGCCGGTGGCGGCCGTGCTGTGCCAGGAGGCCATGGCCAACGTCTCCGAGGCGTGGCGGGAAGGATCCCTGGCCCTGGGGGCGACCCGGTTTCAGACCTTGACTCGGATCGTGATTCCCGCCGCCTTGCCGGAGCTGGCCACCGGCTTTGGGCTGAGTCTGGCCCGGCTCAGCGGCGAGACCGCGTTGCTGCTGTTTACGGCCGGCGTCAACGTAGGCCCCCACTGGGGCTGGTGGCAGCCCGGGGAATCCTTGGCGGTCCATTTGTGGTACGTCCGCACCGAAGGCTTAATGCCGGACCGCGAGGTGGTGGCCGCCGCCACCGGGACCGTGCTGCTGGCCTGGGTGGCGGTGGCGGTGTTGGGGGGACGCTGGCTTTCGCGCCGGTTGGCAAGCCACGTGGCCGCCCGTCGTTCTCGCTGAGCACACCGGAAAGGGAGGGATCGGATGGCGCCGCCCGAAATTGTCGTCGAGCGCCTCTCCGTGTGGTTTGATGGAGTACCGGCCTTGCGCCAGGTCTCGCTGACGGTGCCGAGCGGCGTGGTGATGGCCATCATCGGGCCTTCCGGATGCGGCAAGTCGACCCTGCTGCGGGTGATCAACCGGCTGATCGACCGCACCCCGGGGGTTCGCTGGGAGGGGCAGGTTCTGGTCGGAGGCGAGGCGGTCTTGGGGGATCGCGTCGACCTGACGGCCTTGCGCCGGCGGGTGGGGATGGTTTTCCAGCGCCCCAATCCCTTCCCGTTTTCGATTTTTGACAACGTGGCCTACGGCCCGCGCCTGCACGGTCTGCGGGAGCCCAAAGCCTTGCGGCAGGTCGTCGAGGCCAGCCTAAAGCAGGCCGCTTTGTGGGACGAGGTCCGGGGAAAGCTGCGCCGCCCGGCGGCCTCGCTCTC
>JAIMAE010000399.1 GCA_023512105.1 Bacillota bacterium
CAGGAGATGGGGACTCCTTTGAGTTTCTGGGCCTCCTGGCAATTTTGCAAGGAGGTCGACGGCACGTAGTTTAACATGGGAGGTTGGGGCGCCACCGCCGAGGTGGGTACTCCCGCTTGGGTTAGACTGGCCTGGACCGCGGAGACATCCTTTTGCAGGGTGGCCAAGGCCTCGTTGGGATTTGCGCCGGTGACCCGAAAATTGACGTTCAGCTGTGGGGGCCCGAATCTCCCAGTGGGCAGTGTCGCCAAGCCATATCCCTCCACGGTGAGGGGAGGGGAAGCCGAGGGACTGGCAGCGGGGGCGGTCGACCCTGCGAAGATGACCGAGCCCAGCGCGGCCGAGGCGGCGAGAGCCAGCCGATGTGGGGACAGCATGTGGACGGTCCCTCCTTTATGGGCAACTTCCGACACCGGAGGGGTTTGACCTTCCAGGTTTTGGTTATTGTCGACGATGCAGTCTATATCGCCTACCGAATCCTTCCATCCGGTTAACGCTGTCGTAGAGGGGTCGGTCACCGAAAAGGTTTAAATCGCTTGCAGTCGGCGGCCACATTCAATCAATTCTTCGCTTCTTCCCCGTTACCCGGCCGGGGTGGGGGCAGGTTCGGCACGCCGTTCGGGCCTTAGCCGCAGTGGGAACGAGTTGGGAAACGAAACTCAGGGAGGTGGGACCCAGCGAGGTTTCTTAACCCTGTGTTCAGGCCTGGCAATGCTTATTTCGGACCGGTTGGCAGCCCAGCGTGGAACTCCTCAGGTTCTCTGGGCCTCCCCCTTTTCCGGACTGCCCCGAGAGCCATCTCTCCCAACCCTCGGTGACGGTTTTCCCCCTCGCGACCGCGTGGCGAAGGGAGTCCTGGGCTTCCTGCCGCCGGCCGCGATCCCACAGGAATGGAGGGTGAGCCATCTGGCTCTTGACCGCGTGGGGGGGACAAGGTATGTTGTTTCGTATTAAGAATCCGGTGAAATACGCCTTCTTATCCAGAGCGGCGGAGGGAACGGCCCGATGAAGCCCGGCAACCCT
>JAIMAE010000400.1 GCA_023512105.1 Bacillota bacterium
ATCAGCGGCGGCGGGCCGAGCGCGTAGCCGATGCGCAAGCCGGCCAGGCCGTAGACCTTAGAAAAGGTGCGAAGCACCAGCAAAGGACGTTGGTCTGAGACCCACGGGATGGCGCTGGCAAAGGTCGGCGGGGAGGCATATTCGGCGTAGGCTTCGTCCACCACCACCACCGTGGTAGGGGGGAGTTGGTCGAAGAGCTGGTGCCAGAGCACAGGGGGTAGGGTGGAGCCGGTGGGGTTATTGGGGTTGCAAAGATAGAGCAGTTTCGTCCAGGGGGTAAGACCGGCGAGGATCTCCCGCAGCTCGAGAAACTGGTCCTCCCGCAACGGCAGCTCCCTTACTCGCCCTCCCATGATGGCAATGGCCTGCTGGTAGGAGGAGAAACTGGGCGTCATCACCAGGCCTTCGTCTCCCGGGTTGATCAAGGCCCGAGCGACCGCGGCGATGATCAGGCCGGAGCCGTTTCCCACCAACACGTGCTCCGGGGTCAAATGCCACCGCCGCGCCAGTTGTTCCCGCAACCTTTGGGCGCTGAAATCCGGGTAGCGGTGGACGCTCCCAAGCGCCTCCGCCATCTCCTGGATCGCCCGCGGGGATGGGCCGCGAGGGTTTTCGTTGGAGGCTAACATCACCCCGCCCGGGTCTGCAGGGGGCCCTGCCCGCCCCGGCACGTAGGGACGCAGATGAATCAACGCCGGACGCAGTAAGTGCTGCATGCTCCCTCCCTCTCTGTCAGCTATATTATTAGTGATCGTAAAGCGCGACAGTCAAGTGGATACATAATAGCGCGAGTTATAAGTCGAATATCCGCGAACCAAAAGGGTGCGCCGCGATACCCACCTATTTTCGGGTCTGGATGAAGATGACGGCCCTATCCGTGAGCGAGTTGCGGCCCGAAGAGAAACTGGGCGATTCGGCCTCAAGGGGCTTTTGGGCGCTCCGGTTGGCATTCGTAAGACAAAACAATGTAGTCACGGCAAACCCATCATTGCGTCCCTAGGCAATCTTTTGTTAACGT
>JAIMAE010000401.1 GCA_023512105.1 Bacillota bacterium
CTTGCCAGGGGGACTCGGCATGGGCCAAAAAGGCCTGCCAGGCTTGATGGAGAAACTTGGGGTAATCGGCGTGCTCGACCAGGGCGCGGGAATCGAGGGACAGCGTCCCCACCGTATCGGCATAAAACGAGACCATCCGCTCCACCCACTCGGCGGCCGCCGAGGCAAGCGGGGGGCAGAGAACGACCAGACCGCCATTCGGGCGTTCGGTGGCCCGAAGGCTCAAGGCTTGCCGGCTCCAGTCGGCCAGCAGGCGAAGGCGGGTGCGCGGGTTTCCGGGGGGAAGGTCGACCTTGTGCTGGCGCACCATCTCTGGGGCCATCAGCAGCCAGGCCAGATCGAAGCGCAGCACCGGACCGGCCCCGAGCAGCTCGGCCAGATGCTCGGATACCAGAAGCGACTCGGAGTCGACACCGACCCGACTGATGGTCGTCGCCTTGACCACCGCAGCGTACACTGGGGGAACCTCCTTTCGCTGAGACCAAAGCAGCCTAAGACGGCATGGCACACCTCCATTGTGCCAGACTGGCGAGCCTAGAAATCGGCTTTTTGCGCGGCAGCCGGGAGTCAGCCAAAGCGGGAGAGGGATTTCTGGGCGCTTTGTCGAATATTGGCCCAATCCTGCACCTATCGGTGTGGCTCGGCCGTCGCTAGGCGGCCTTTGGACAGAGGGGGCCTATTTCCACCAGCGACGCCGAAGGGGTTTCGAGAAGGGAGCGCATCCGTTGAAATCCAGAGGTATTACCACATTAGGACATGGCCGGCGCGGTCGGGCTCCACGGTGGCTGGTTGCGGTGGCGGCAGTCGGACTGCTCTCGGCCTGTGGCAGCACCCCCGGCAAGTCGGCCGCGCCTGCCTCCACAGCGCCTAGCAAGGCGGCCTCCCAGGGCCAGTTGACCATTCCAGTTCTGTTGCCGCTGACTGGGGGAGGGGCCTTCCTCGGGCAAAAAGAGCAACAGGCCTTGGAGATCCTGCAGACCGAGGTCAATCAACAAGGCGGGGTGGACGGGCGCACCCT
>JAIMAE010000152.1 GCA_023512105.1 Bacillota bacterium
CGCTCCAACTCCTCCAACAGCGCCAACGGCTCCCCCAGGGTCACCATCCGGCCAAACCGCCCCTTGCCCACCACCTCGCCCGGGGCCACCGGTCCGTCGGTGGCAATCGCGGGCAGGCCGGAAGCCAGGGCCATCCAAAGGTCCAGCCCGGCCCCGTCAAAGTACTGCGGGGCCACGTAGACCGTGCAGGCCCCTAGCCACCGTCCAAGCTCTTGGTCTGGGACCCAGCCGGCAAAATGGGCGGTCAGGCCGAGCGAGCGGGCGAGCTGCTCTAAGCTCGCCCGCTCCGGCCCGTCTCCCACCACCAGCAGGCGGGCGTGGCGCCCCCGCTCCTCTAACAGCTTCAAGGCCTGGAGGAGCACGGCCACCCCTTTGAGATGGTCAAGATGGCCCACCGTGGCCACCGTGGGCACGCCGTCGTCGGGATACGGCCAGTTTGCGGGAGCCCCCTCGCGGGAGGCCGCTTCCAACAGCTCCGCCGGCAGCGGCGGCGGTACCACCACCACCCGCGAGGCGTTGACCCGGTGGGAGACCACCAAATCCTCCCCCACCCCGCGGGAGATGGCCACCCACCGATCCAGCCGGGGATATCTTCGGGCGATCTGCAGGCGCAGCCGACCTACCTCGTGCTCCCCGCGGGCTGCCAGCAAGTGGGTGAGCGGGATGTGCGCCACCCCGATCACCATCGCCGACCCGCGCTGAGCGCCCCGGGCCACCGCCGCCGCCAACTCAATCTCCAGGTTCTGGTCGACCACCACCCGGTCGTAGCGGGTGAGGCATCGGCGCAAGACGCCGGTCATCTGCAGGCGCCGCCCCAACGAGCGCCCAATGGGCGGCTCTAAGAGCGGCACCGAGAAGGGCTGAAGCGCCCCGTCATAGGCTTCCAACGGCAAGACTTCGACTGCATGGCCAGCCTTGCTCAGCCAGGGGATGACCCAGGCGGCCAGCCGCGAGCCGTCTGCCACCCCGGCATGCGGCAAAACCCAAACCACTCGCAAGATTGCGTCCTCTCCCCTACGCCTCAGCGGGTGTGCGCCGAGGCGGCAAAATACTCCCAGGTCGCCCGCAGGCCTTCCTGCAAAGGGGTCGGGGGGCCCAGCCCCCAGGCCAAAAGGCGCGCCGGGTCCAGGCGGCTGTGGCGAATGTCCCCGGGCCGCGGCGGACCAGGGTGGAGCGGTTTGGCGTCAACGCCGGCGATTTGGGTCAGCCGCTCCCACAGCTCGCGGATCGACAGCGCGATGCCGGTAGAGACGTTGAGGACCGCCACCTGGCTCGGCTCGGCCAATAGCCGCCAGGCAAAGGCGCGGGCGACGTCGGCGACGTAGATGAAATCCCGGGTCTGAAGCCCGTCGCCGTATACCGTGGGGGTCCGGCCGTGGGCCAGGGCGTCGGCGAAAATCGCCACCACTCCCCCTTCCCCGTCGGCCCGCTGCCGCGGCCCGTAGACGTTGGCCAGGCGCAAGACCACCGCCGACATCCCGTGGCGCTCGGCAAATCGGCGCACCCCCCACTCGGCGGCCAACTTGTGAATGCCGTAGAAGGAAAGGGGGGCAGCGGCATCGTCCTCCCGCAACGGCAGGCGGCTGGGATCGCCGTACACCGCAGCCGAGGAGGCAAACCGCACCTCGCGGGCCCCGGCACGCAGCGCCCATTCCAAGATCGCAAGCGTACCCTCGAGGTTGATGCGCGCGTCGCGGGAGGGGTGGGCCTCCCCGGCGGCCACGCTCACCTGGGCGGCCAGGTGCAGTACCACGTCCACCGGGCCGACCTGCTCAGCCCACCCCGCCGGGTCCAGGACGTCCCCCTCCACCAAGCGGGCCGGTGGCACCACCCACTCGGCCCGCCCGGTCGACAAATCATCCACCACCACCACTTGATGTCCTTCGGCCACCAACCGCTCCACCACGTGGGATCCGATGAATCCCGCTCCCCCGGTCACGCAACAGCGCACGGTCGCCCCTCCTTCAAGTCGTCAGACCGTAAGCCGTTGGCGAAAATAGGCGATGGTGCGCTGGAGCCCTTCCTCGAGCGGCACCACCGGCTCCCACCCCAACAGGCGCCGGGCCTTGGCGATGTCCGGGCACCGGGTTTTGGGGTCGTCCTCGGGGAGAGGCTCGGCCTTGACCACCAGCGGGACGCCCACCAGATTGGCCACCAATTCGGCAAAACTCAAGATGGTCCGCTCTTCGGGGTTGCCGACGTTGAACACCTCGCCGGCCAAACCCGGGAGGGTGGCCGCTTTCCAAATCGCCTCGACCTCGTCGCTGACGTAACAAAAACTGCGGGTCTGCCGGCCATCTCCATAGACCGTCAGCGGCTCCCCAGACAAGGCCTGGCGGATGAAGTTGGGCACCACCCGACCGTCCTCGCTCTGCATGCGCGGGCCGTAGCAGTTGAAAAACCGCAAGATGCGGACGTCAAGCCCCCACCGCCGGTGGTACTCCATGCTCAAGGCCTCGGCAAACCGCTTGGACTCGTCGTAACAGGCTCGCGGGCCGATGGGATTGACGTTGCCCCAGTAACTCTCCGACTGCGGCGAGACCAAGGGGTCCCCGTAGGTCTCGGAGGTCGACCCCAGCACGAAGCGGGCTCCGAAGTGACGGGCCAAGTCGAGCGCGTTGCCGGTGCCCTTGGAGTTGACCCATAAGGTCTCGATGGCCAGCCGCCGGTAGTGCACCGGAGAGGCCGGCGAGGCCAGGTGCACCACCAGGTCCACCGGTTGGCCGGCCAAGGGGGAGGGGTCCCAGGGTTCGCAGATGTCGTGAGGCACTCGCCACACCACCTCGGGAGGGTGCCCGGCCAAGTTCTCCCACGAGCCAGTGGCCAAATTGTCCAACACCACGACCCGCGAATACCCGGCTGCGATCAGGCGGTCGACCAAGTGACTGCCGATGAATCCGGCGCCTCCGGTAACGATGGCGGTCTGCAAAAAATCGTCTCCTTCTTCCCAACTTCGGCGCTTGGACTGCGCGCTCGCCCAACGCTCTATTGTATCACGGCCGCCCGCGGGGTCCGGAATCCCCGGACGATTGGCTGCCCAGCTCTTCCCGCACCGCCCGCCAGGCCTCCCAAAAAGCCTGATGCAGGGCCTGGAAGCGCCTGGTGCGCCAGCCCGCCTTGAGCACCCGGGAAAGATACAGCCGAGTCAGCCAAGCCGCTTGGCGTACCGGACCCAGCCGCAACACAGCAAACCGCAGGTCGTTGAAGATCACGTCGCGGTCGACGTCGATCTCCCGGTGCCGCGTCCCCCCTTGCTGCGCCGACAGGTGATACAACCAGGCCTCGGCGGCAAACCACAGCCGGTGGCCAGTTCGGCGCAGCCGCAAGGCGATGTCGGCGTCCTCGCGAAAGGCCGACTTGCGGTAGCCCTCGTCAAATCCGCCCACCGCCTCCAGCGCCGCCCGGCGAAAAGCCATGTTGCAGCCCCGCAAGGAGTAGGCCGGCCCTGAGCGGGGAGTTCCAAACCCGGGCAGGCGCGCCCCGCACCAACCGAGGTCGCCGACCCGCCAGCGCACCACCTCCGGCGGGCGGTCCGGCTCCAGAATCCGTCCGGCCACCGCCGCCACCTCAGGGTGGCGGACGAAGGCCTCCACCATCGCCGACACGTATTCCGGAGGCAGGCGCACGTCGTCGTCGACGAAGATCACCACCTCGCCGGAAGCCCGCCGCCAGCCAACGTTGCGGGCCCGGGTCAGGCTGGGCGGGGAGAGCAAACACCACTGAATGGCTCCCGAGGCCTCCCAGGCGGCAAGCCGCTCCTGCACCTGCGGCTGATGGGAGGGGGTCTGGTCGACCACCAACACCTCGAGCTGGGGATAGGTCTGGGCCAAAAGGTCGCCCACGGTGTTGACCAACTCCTCTTCCCGCCCGTAGGTCACCACCACCACGCTGACGGTGGGGAGTGGGGCCTGGCTCTCCGTCAACGACCGATCCCTCGATAGTGGAGCCCCGCCGCCCGGGCCTGGTCGGGGTCGAGGAGGTTGCGGCCGTCGATCACGTGCGGTTGGGCCAGCCGGGCGCGGATGGCCTCGAGCGGAATGTCGCGGAAGTGCTCCCATTCGGTCATGATCACCAGCGCCTCGGCTCCCTCCAAGACCGCCAGGGCATCCGGACCGTACTGCACCTCCAGCTCGGGGTGCTGGCGGGCGCAGTTGTCCATCGCGATCGGGTCGTAGGCGGCTACCCGCGCGCCGAGTCGCAACAGTTCTCGGATTACGGTGATGGCCGGAGCGTCGCGCAGGTCGTCGGTGCCCGGCTTGAAACTGAGTCCCCACACCGCCACCCGGCGCCCTTTGATGGTCTTCAAGGCCTCTTGCACCCGCTGCACGATCAGCCGTCGTTGGTCCCGATTGACCTCCACGGTGGCGGCCAGGATCTTCGGGGCGTAGCCGTACTCGTGCGCGGTGTACATCAACGCCGCCAAGTCTTTGCCGAAGCAACTGCCTCCCCAGCCGGCGCCGGCGTTGAGGAAGCGGGGCCCAATCCGGGAGTCGAGCCCGATGCCGGCCATTACCTGGACCACGTCTGCTCCCACCCGCTCGCAGATAGCGGCCATTTCGTTGGCAAACGAGATCTTGGTGGCCAAAAAGGCGTTGGCCGCGTATTTAATCATCTCGGCCGAGATGCGGTCGGATTCCACCACCGGCACCGGCCCCTGCCCGCGCGGCCGCGGACACTCGGGCGGCGGGGAAAAATCCTGGGCAATGATAGGGGCGTAGAGGTGCCGCAGCATCTCCACCGCCCAGGGCACGTCGGCACCCAGCACCAGCCGGTCAGGGTACAGGGTGTCGTAGATGGCGGTCCCCTCGCGCAGAAATTCCGGGTTGGAGGCGACGGCAAACCAGTCGGATTCGGGCATCGTCCCCTCCCGTTCTCGGTAGCTGTCGGTGATCCAAACCTCCACCAAATTGGCCGAGCCGATCGGGACGGTGGCCTTGTTGACCACCACCCGCCGCCGCCTGGAGTCGATCCCGGCTCCGATTGCCTGCGAGGCCGCGCGGACGTAAGTCAGGTCGGCGTCTCCGCTGGGCAGGGGCGGGGTGCCGACGGCGATGAAGATCACGTCTGCCTGCCGGACGGCCTCGGGGCCGTCTTCGGTGACCGTCAACCGACCTTGGCCGACCACCCGCGGCAACAGGGTGTCTAAGCCGGCTTCGTAGATCGGGGGCTTCCCGGCTCGGATCGCCTCCCGCTTGTCGGCGTCCACCTCCACCAAGGTGACCTGATGCCCGAGTTCTGCCAACACCGCGCCGGTCACCAACCCGACGTAGCCGGCGCCAAAAATTGCCACCTGCATTCGCGTTCTCTGCCTCCCTCTCATCCCGCCTCGGAGGGGTCGGTCAGCGCCAACAAGCGCCGGTAGACCTCCAAGGTCGCGGCCGCCACCGCCTCTTGGGTAAAATGGCGGCGGACCCGCTCCAACCCCTGCCGGCGCAGGGCATCCCTCAGCCCGGGGTCCCGATAGAGCCGCTCCAGTGCCTCGGCCAAGGCCGCCGTCGAGCCCTCGGGAAAGGTCAGGCCGGCGTCGCCGATCACGTGAGGGATCTCGCCGCTGTCCGAGCCCACCACCACCGTCCCCGAGGCCATGGCCTCAGTTAAAACCCTTCCGAACTGCTCTTTCCAGCGCGGGGTGGTCCGGGAGGGCAACACCAACACGTCGAGCGCCCGCATGATCGACGGCATGTCCTGCGAGCCGACCCAGGGGATGAAACGGACCTTCTCCCCGATCCCAAGCGCCTGGGCCTTGGCCTCACCGCTGGCGCGCCAAGGGCCCGACCCCACCAGCAGCAAGCACGCCTCGGAATGGCCGGCCAACAGCGGGGCGGCGGCGGTCAAAAGGTCGTCGAGCCCCTTTTCGGGAATCAGCCGCCCCACGTAGCCGATGGCAAACCGGTCCTCGGTCCCCCACCGCTCCCGGTCCCGGGAGTCTTCCGCCGGCGCATACGCCGGATCCACCCCGAACTGGGGGATGACCGTGACCTGTCCGCGGTATCCCTTTTGGCGGAGCACCCCCATGGCCTCGCGGTTGCCCGCGATCGCCTCGGGACAGGCGGCGAAGACGGTCCGCTCGAAGGCGGAGAAGGGCCATGGATAGCGTTTGAACAGGTTTTGCCAGGTGAAGAACAG
>JAIMAE010000402.1 GCA_023512105.1 Bacillota bacterium
GTGCCGGGGGGACGGCGGAGCCGGGAGGGGCTTGAACACAACGTGGCGGTGGCCGTGCAGTACCTCGCCCACTGGTTGGATGGCAGCGGGGCGGTGGCGCTCTACCACCTGATGGAAGACATGGCCACTGCCGAGATCGCCCGCGCCCAAGTCTGGCATTGGCTGCATCACCAGGTGCGGTTGGACGACGGGACCCGGGTGGACCGGGCGTTGGTGGAGGCCGCCCTGGAGCGCGGAATCCGCCAGTGGGGCGGCGGGCTCTCCCGCCTCCATGAGGCCATCGAGGTCTTTCGCGAGGTGGCGTTGAGCTCGAGGTGGGTGGATTTTGTGAGCCTAGCCGCTTATCCACGGCTTTTGACGGTGCAGGCCTAGACCAACAGGAGGGGAAACAAGATGGATGCGGAGTCTTTGGCCGCCATCGAGCGGGAGTGGCAGAGCGAGCGGTTTTCTGGGATTGTCCGGCCCTATCCGGCTTCTGCGGTCGCCCGGCTGCGGGGCAGCCTGCGCTTTACCTACACCTTGGCCGAGCAGGGGGCGCGGCGCCTTTGGGCCTTACTCCAGGAACGGCCGTATCTACCGGCCCTAGGTGCGATGACCGGAAACCAAGCGGTGCAACAGGTCAAGGCCGGACTGGAGGCGATTTACGTCAGTGGATGGCAGGTGGCGGCCGACGCCAACCTGGCCGGAGAGACCTTCCCCGACCAGTCGCTCTACCCAGCCAACAGCGTGCCCGCCTTGGTGCGGCGGATCAACCGAGCCTTGGCCCGGGCCGACCAAATCGAGTGCCTGGAAAATGAAGGAAGGCCAAATCGCCATTGGTTTGTTCCCATCGTGGCCGACGCCGAGGCGGGGTTTGGCGGACCGCTCAACGTCTTTGAACTCACCCGAGCCCTGATCGAGGCCGGGGCGGCCGGGGTGCATTTAGAGGACCAGCTGGCAGCGGAGAAAAAGTGTGGCCACATGGGCGGCAAGGTGTTGGTCCCCACCGCCCAAGCCATCCGCAACCTGGTGGCGGC
>JAIMAE010000403.1 GCA_023512105.1 Bacillota bacterium
CCGGTGTCCAACACCACCTTGCGCTTGTGGGTGCCGCGAGGACCGGGACGGATGGAGATCTGGGCCTGGATGCTGGTAGAAAAGCGCGCCAGCGAAGAGTGGAAGCGCCGCTCGCGCCAGGTCTCGGTCCTGACCTTCAGTCCGACCGGCATTTTCGAGCAGGACGACACCGAGAACTTCCTGCATATCACCGCCGCCACCCGGGGTTGGCTGGCCCAGCGGCGCAAGTTGGCGTTCGTCTATCGGGCGGGGTTGGAGCTTTCGCCGGTTACCGACTTCGTGGGGCCGGGACGGGTGTACCCCACCAAATATTGCGAGGCCACCGCCCGTGCCTTCTACCGACAGTGGCTGGATTACATGACCAAAGAAGGGTGAAGGGGATGTTACCACAAGACCCGAACCGCCTTATAGAAGAGCTGTGGCTGCGCCACCAGATCGAGCAATGGCTGTACCAGGAGGCGGCGCTGCTCGATGGCTGGAGGCTTAATGAATGGCTGGACCTCCTCACCGAGGATTGCCGGTATCTGGCTCCGCTACGGGTCAACCGCGAGGGGGAAAGCCCCGAGCTGTCCTGGGATTTTTACCTCTTCGAGGATGACAAGGAGACGCTCAGGCTTCGCGTCGAGCGCCTGCAGACGGGCTTTGCCTGGGCCGAGGATCCGCCTTCCCGCACCCGCCACTTCGTCTCCAACGTGCGCGTGACCGCCCGCCGGGAGATGGAGCTGGAAGTCCATTCCGATTTCTTGGTGTACCGCAGCCGGGGCGCAGAGGCCGGGGTGGAGTGGGTGGCTGGGGAGCGCCGGGACACCCTGCGCCAGGAGGGCGAAAGCTTCAAGTTGGCCCAGCGGATCATCATCGTCGATCAGGCCAGCTTAAATCTCCGCAACCTGGCCTTCCTGCTCTAGGAGGAGCGGCCATGGCGACGGTGGTGGTACGGCGCGAGGACTTGGAGCTGACCATCGAGCTCCGGCAAGCGGGGCAAGGAAAATTTGTTATTTTGTTACATGGAA